>NZ_FOXE01000039.1 GCF_900115635.1 Oscillibacter sp. PC13
ATTGAATATGTGCGTACTTTGGAAAGAGCTGGATAACCGCATACCAAAAACGAAAGAAGGAATGCCAATGCTTGCTGTCGGTATCGATGTATCAAAGTCAAAAAGCGCTGCAGCAATTCTGAATCAGGATGGAACAGTACACACGAAACCGTTCGAGTTCCATCACAATCAGTCTGAAACGAAAGCCCTAATCGAGTACCTTAAAGACCAGAACCAGCAGGTAACAATCCTCATGGAGAATACCGGCCATTACCACTACCCCATATTGAAAGCTTTTGAGGAAGAGGGGTTATCTGTTTGCCTCATCAATGCATACCAGATGAAAAAGTATGGAGACATGGAGCTGCGCAAAGCAAAGACGGATAAAAAAGATGCTCTGCGAATTGCCAGGTATGCTCTTGAGAAAGGATATTCTCTGGTTCCTCATACTTCAATGGATCAGAAATACGAGGATCTTCGTTTCCTTGCAAGGCAGTATGATCAACGCATGGGAACCCTTACAACAAACAAGGTATTCCTCATCAACCTGTTGGATGAAACCATGCCGGGTATCACAAAATTGCTGTCATTAACGACCAGAGACCCCGAAACAAGCCTTACCATGCTATTTATTAAGCGGTTTAAGTCCTATGACCGTATTAAGAAAATGGGCAAGACCAGATTTCTGGATAGCTACGACAAGCTTGCCCGGAAGTCTCGCAACCGTCATGCCTACGGATACGGTCTGGCCATCTATGAGCTGGCACTCAACAGCATTACAACACGCGGCGAGAATGAATACACCCTGGCTGCACAAGACCAGTGCGCGGATCTGGTTTGTGAATCGCAAAAGGCTGCTGACGCCATCATTCGGCAGATGCAAACCCTTGCAGAAACCCTGCCTGAATACGCGGTTCTTCGTTCCATGGCCGGTGTCGGCGAACGACTCGGACCGCTCATTCTTGCGGAGATTGGAGATATTCGCCGTTTTCACAGCGGCAAGGCACTCAATGCATACGCAGGAAATGACGCCCCTCCATACCAGTCTGGAACGTTTGAGAGCCACAATCGCCACATATCAAAACGTGGGAATGCGGCTCTCAGAAAGTATTGTTTTGAGGTCATGCAGGCGCTCAAACTTACACGACCTCAAGACGACCCTGTCCTTCAATTCGTCCTAAAGAAGGAGCAGGAAGGAAAACCTTATAACGTAGCCAAGATGGCCGGCGTTAATAAGTTTCTCCGGATCTACTATGCCAGAGCAATGGAAACACTAAAGCAACAGTAAATCTAGATCTCATTATACAGGTTATTTTCAAATCCACAACCACTGTGGGTTTGGTTTTTGCACCCTTTTTAGGCTGTTGGAGCCTAAACTTTTTTATTTTACCCTTGACTTTTACATTAGCAAGATT
>NZ_FOXE01000017.1 GCF_900115635.1 Oscillibacter sp. PC13
ATGGACTTCATCGTGTCCAAGGGGCTGCCGCCACCTAAGGCAATCAAGAAATCGCAGCCCTCAGCTTTGTACTGGCCCAGTCCATCCCTTACCATCAGATCGGTTGGCTCGCCGCCGATACGGTCAAAAACAGTATAATGAATGCCCGCATCTGCCAAGACCTTTTCCACCTTGGCACAGTTGCCCAATTCCACCATCATGGAATCGGTGACAATCAGCGCCTTCTTACCCATTCTTTGCAGAGTAACGGCTGCAGCATCTAATGCTCCAGAGCCTGTCAGAATGCTTCTTGGTACTAAAAATTCCCTTGCCACACCTCATCGCTCCTTGTACAAGAATATCACCTCAGCAAGCAGCTCATACTCCGCTTGTTTCGGTTCTGTTTGTTTGGAGACCTGTCATGGACGCCGTATCACGACTTCCGTCCATCACACGAATATGCGCAGGGCGCCTGACCGATGAACCGCAGGAGTTCCACTCCGGCTGACGCCTGCTTACAGGCAGAGGAGAACCATTCATATTCTCCTCCGCCTGTTGCCAGTTTGCCTTTGGACATTAAATTCTAAATTGGAACTGCCAGCCCCCCGGAAGCCGGCCGGCAGCCGCCTGTTGGAAAAGCGTAGCTTGCCGGCCCCGCGTCCGTGGGAAGGCTGGACGACTGAACATCACTCGTAGATGCTCAGCAGAATCTCCTTTACCTTCTCCGGGGAGATGTCAACAGGGTTGTTATCCATGCGGCCCTTTGTGAAGGTCTGGGTAACCAAGTGGTCAATTCCCTTCTCAGGGACTCCCAGGGGCTTCAGCCGCAGTGTGACGCCGGCCATGGCAGCGGTCTCATCCAGCCACTTCTGCAGACCGCCGTGCCTTTCAAAGGTGTCAAACAAATCATCTGCGCAGACAATTGCCTCGCGGTTGATTTTGGAAACCGCGTCCAGCGTCAGGGCACAGGCAATGCCGTGGGGGACGCCATACTGCATGGTGACGGCATAGCTGATAGAGTGACAGGCGGTGGTGCGAGTTCTTGCAAACGCCATGCCAGCCAGCAGTGCGCCGCGGCTTTGGTACGTACGTAACTCCAGATTCTGAGGATCGGCCAGGACTTTGGGCAAATAGGTCATAATCGTATCAATGGCCTTCAGCGCAATATCCTTCACCACATATGTCGTGGGCTTCGCCCAATATGCCTCAATGGCATGGGACAGCGCGTCAACGCCTGTGGAGAATGTCATCTTCGTGGGAAGTGTCAGCGTCAGTTCGGGAATTACTAGCGACATTTTGGGATAGTTCTGGGGCGTGTCAATGGAGAATTTCGCGGTTTTGTTGATGTCCCAGATCGTGGCGAACTGTGTCACCTCGGAACCCGTGCCGGCGGCGGAGGGGACGGAGATAATGTCGATCACCTCATGCTCCGTTTTATAGGCGCCGGTTTTCAGCAGTTCCGTAATGGCATCAATGGTGATTTCCTTTCCCTTAAAGAGATAGTGGAAGTTGGAAACACCCTTGGCCGTATCAATCGCGGATCCGCCGCCGATCGCCAGGATAAAATCGGGATCATACCCCTCAATCAGCTTTAAACCGTTATAAACATCCTGCTGGGTGGGGTTTGGCGTGATGGTGTCCATCCAGAACTCGTTTCCACTGGCAACATTCTTCTCAATGTCAGCGGTCAGATCCCACAGATCTGTACAAAACCGCTCACAGACGACCAGTACCTTTTTCTCCGGGCCACAGTCATTCACCAGTTCACGCAGGGCCTCCTTGGTGCCGAACTTGATTTCCACAGAGCAATAGGGAACATATTTTGACATAGTATTTTCCTCCTTTTTATAAATCGCAAAATCACGGCGTTGAGCGGGATGCGCATATGGTAGAGCCACGACACACGCATATACCTTACATGCGGGAATCAGCATGGGGCAGGAGATATCACTTTTCAGCGAAAGCCTTTTCCAACTTGGTCATCTTCATGCTCCGTACGATAAAGGTCAGAATCACCATGATGACGTACAGAACAGCGATGGTGATGAAGATGGCGGGCCAGCTGCCGGTTTTATCCAAAACCACTCCAAAAATCATGGACTGAGCAGCAGACCCCATGTAAATGGCCCAGTCAAGAATGCCGGTGGTGGTTCCGGACATTGCCCGACCACCCAGGTCGCCCGAAATGGCCCAGATCACGCCAGTGACCATGGAGGCGCAGCCTACAAGCAGAAGCAATGCAGAGGCCATCATTTGGGATTTCACAAATGGGAACACGCACAGCAACACCACGGACACCACCGCAGCCAACAGCAGCATCGGCTCGCGTTTGCCTTTGAAAACCTTGTCCGTCAAGGTGGGGAACACAAACATGGCCAAGGCCTGCCCCAGCGGTAGCAGAATCGAACTGAGAATACCGGTTTTAATATCCATTCCCATTACGTCGGTGAAGTACGTTGGGATCCAGGTCAGCAGGCCGTAGCGACCGATACCGGCAATCGCGGAGATGAAGCACAGCAGAATGACCTTCGGCTCAGAGAACAGGAGCTTATAGGGATACACTGCGCTCTTGGTCTTGAGGATGGCGACTCGCTTCTCATCTTCGGCAGCAGCCGCGGCGTCCGGTTCCTCAAAAGGCTTCAAGCCGATATCTTCCGGCTGGTTCTTTACAAAAACCGCAAAGACAACCAGAATCAACAGCATGGGAATCAACGGCCAGCGGAACGCAGCCCGCCAGCCCCAGTCCGGGGAAATGGCGTAAGCGGCAAAAACGCATCCATAGGTCACCACCTGTGCAACGCCAGAGAAACCTGTTGCAACGCCAGAGGCAAAGCCTCTTTTTTCTTTGGGCCACCACTTGTTCAAAACTCCCAGTCCGGGAGACCAAACCATAGACTGTGCAAAGCCGTTTAGTCCCCAGAGTACGGCAATTACTGCCAAAGAGGACTGAAAGCTGATGGTAAAGTTGCAGATGGCAGAAACAATGATGCCGACGATCATAAATCGTTTGTTTCCAACAATTTCGCCCAGCCGCCCGGAAAACAGATGGCCAAACCCATAACACCAGAACAAAGCGGAGCTGATAAAGCCGATTTCTGCCTTGGTGGTTCCAAACGCCTCCGCCATGACAGGCATCGCCAGGGACATATTTTGTCTGCCGTTGTAGAAAAACATGTAGGTGAAACCAAATCCAAGGAGCATGTACTTGGCGTACTTTTTAAACTTCGTATAGTCGGTCTGTGAATATCCGTAAGTTTTCGAGCTAGTTTCCATGAAGTTCCCTCCCAATTTCATGTTTTGCAACTATTCTCCCTTAAAAATACAGTTTCCGCCACATAAAAGAGTCGAAGAAGAGACACCTGGGTAAAGGATAGGCGGGTGTCTCTTCTCCGGATTGGGTTATAAATTAGATCGTTTCAATGAGACCCTGACCGGGGCGCTCGCCTCTTCTCAGTCTCGGCTCAATCTCGTTGAAGATGATCTCCGGGACGTACTTGACAGAAGGTACCAGAAAGTCGGGCTTGGATGCGGCCAGCATATCATAATCGTTGGAACCGGAGGCGTACAAGCCAATGGTCCAAACGCCAGCGTTATTGCCGCACTTCATGCCGGCGGCCGTGTCATCGATCTTCACGACGGCCTCGCAGGGGATGACCTTATTGGTCAGCTTGTAGGCGCTGAGCATGCAATCGTACACCATAAAGGGAGAGGGACGGCCGGGTACCTTCTCGGCGTTGGTGACCACATCAAACTTCATGTCGAACTTGTCTTCCAAAACCTTGTTCAATGCGGCAGAGTCCTCGGCATAATAACCGGTGTCGCAGCCAACCAGAATACCGGCCTCTTTCATTTTGGCAATGGCCTCCACGGCACCTTCAATGGGACGGGCTAGGTCTTCGTCGACGATGTACTTGCTCATCAGCGGGCGGAAAGCGGCGAGAATCGCCTCAAAGTCGTCCTCTCCCCAGGGACGATTGTACTTGGCTTCCCACTGCTCCACGAATTCGGGAAGGTTCATCAGCATCCGCAGGTGGGTGGGCTTGAACATGCCCATGGGCTTACGGATAGATGCCCAGTCCAACTCAATGCCGAACTGCCGGATAGCTTCATAAAAAGGAACAACCGGGGCTTTGCATCCGCGGCCGTCGTCCCTAGGCCAGCGGTGGCTCATATCGCCGGGACCATCACAAAAAGTGCCAGCGGTGTCGAGAACTGCCAATTCAATCTTGCCGGTGTAACGTCTGTTATACATGTTGTCTCCTCCTTGATATCCTTTTTATTTTTTTAGGGGTTGCTTCCACGGCTTCATTAAAGCATTCTTTTTGCAACAAGTCAATTATATTTTGCAATATTTTTGAATAATTGCTTTAAAAAATTGCACAATTATTTCAAGAAATTATTGTATATATCACATATTTTATCATTTTTTCTTTCATATTTTATTCATTTTAACTAAAATTCAGAGATCGCGCGTTTATTATTCTTTTAATATATTGCGACATCTTATCACATTTTGCAATATTTTGTATTGCGCGTCATCAGGCACCTGTTTCCGCCCCTTTCGGTGCCATACGACTCTGGGATGCTTGCAGATTCTGCAAACGGATATTGGCAATGGGCAAGGGTTTTTCTACGATCCCATGAGCGCGGGCGGCCGTCTTTCCAGGCAAATCTTCCCACAGGTGATACGGCGCCGAAGCGCTGGAAAAAAAAGTATCCGGCGTGATATCACGCCGGATACTTTTTTCAAAAATGATGGATAGCAGCAGACGCACTGCCGGATTGGTCTTTCCGTCGGCCGCCGGGGAATTCCTTCCCAAACCTTGAAAACTCGAATTTCACACGGTCCCCGCTCCGAAATCCTCACAGCACAGTGATTAAGGCTCTTCCAGTGGGAAATTGTTTTCCCTGTCAGAGGTCACCACCGTAATGCCCCGGCTCTCATAAGCCTCGCGCAGTTTATCCGACAAACCGGAATCGCTGATCAAAAGGTCAATCGCGTCCACCGGGCAGACATTCATGCACGCAACACGGCCAAATTTGGTATGATCCGCCACAAAAATATTTCGCCGGGACGCCTTCATAATCGCCTGTATAGTGGAAACCCGATCCGGGTGATAGGCGGTGATCCCCTTTTCAATGGAAACCGCCTCAAGCGCCAAGATCGCCGTATCAATATTATACTGCAGAATATCCCGCTCACACTGGTCTCCGCCAATGGATCCCTCATCCGTATCCACAATGCCGCCTGGTACAATGGTGGTAAATTCCTGCGCTTCCGCCAGTATATCCAGTACGTAAATATTATTTGTGATCACCGTTAAACGGGTATAATTCTTAGCCAGGAACTTGGCAACTTCGATATTGGTCGTTCCGCTGTTGAGAAAAACGCTTTGGCCTTCTACAATAAAGGGCTTGAGGAGCCTTGAAATCTCCCGCTTAGCCGCCCTGTTTTCTTGGTACCGGTTCTCCAGGACGGACCGCCCATTCTCTTTCTGCTGACAGTAGATGGCGCCGCCGCGTACCCGCTTCAGCTTTCCCTGGGCTTCCAACTGCTCAAAGTCCCGCCGCGCCGTATCAATGGATACCCCATTCAGCTGGGCAATATCCGCCAATGTTGCCCTCTGCTTTTCCTGCAGATATTCCACAATTTTGTTCAGACGCTCTTGCTGTATCATGTGTTATCCATTCTAGGCCTGATGACTCCCACATGGGCCTTCTCATAATATTTCCGCACAGTTTCTTCTGTAACCCGGCTGTCGCTTACAATATAATCGATTTCTTCCAATCCACACACATTCGCGCAGGCAATCCGATCGAACTTACTGTAGTCTGCCACAATAATCTTTCTTTTTGCACTCTTGATGAGGGAACGGATGACGCCGACCTCTCTCCATCGGAAATCCGTCACGCCCTTTTCCAGCGAGATGGCATTGACGGCCAAAAGCGCCACATCAATATTATAGGATAGGAAATCCCGCTCGCACTGTTTCCCATAGATCGCGTACTCCTCGTGGTCAAACAGCCCCCCCGGTACGATGAGTGTAAAATTCTTCGCATTTTTGAGAACCCGAAAAAGATACAGGTTATTCGTAATAATCGTCAGGTGCTGATAATGGCTCACCAGATATTGGGCCACTGCGATATTGGTGGTGCCGCCGTTCAGCGCCACGGACTGTCCGTCCACAACAATATCCTTCAGCGCCTCCGCAAGAAGCTGTTTCTCGTTTTTGTGCTCGATGTTGCGCATATTAAAGCGCTGCTTGGACAGATCGTCGTTTTTCGCAATCGCTCCGCCCCGCACAGTTTGGATCATCCCGCTCTTTTCCAGAATTTCCAAGTCCCTGCGGATCGTTCCCACAGAGACGCCGGTTTCCTCCGAAAGTCTGCCCAGGGTCGCCTGGCCGTTCTCCTTGAGATACGTGACAATTTTTAAATAACGCTCTTCCTGCAACATACGCCCTACCTCAACCTTAAAATTTCCGAAGGGTGCACGACCGCGAATTTCCGTGTTCAATTTCCACGAATCTTATGGAAAGTATACCAGAAGCCCCATCATTCATCAAGAGGCGGAACAAAATTTTCTAAGCCCTGTCGCACGCCTCTATAAGCCTCCACGCCCGGCGAGATTCTTCAAGAACCTGATCCCCGAGTGAAGCATGCCTCTTAATTCTCCGGAATCTCTCTTTTCTGCGGGGCAAAGGTGCTCCCCATGCGGAAAGAGATATTTTGGGCAACCCATTGCAGCGTGGGAAGGATCTCCTCCTGAATGCAGGCATCCGTGATCCGTTCCGATGATCCAAAGACGCTGATCGCCGCAGCTACTTTCCCTGTGAAATCATAGATCGGCGCCGCCACACACCGCATCCCTTCTTCGCATTCTTCGTTATCCAACGCGTACCCCTGCCGCTTTACCGTTTCCAATTCCTCTACCAGTGCGCGCTTTGTCGTAATTGTCTTGTCGGTAAACGGGGCCAATCCTTTCTCCGCAATAAGCCTGTCTAAGGCTGCGTCGGTATATTCCGTCAGCAGGATTTTCCCGGAACTGGTTGCATGCAACGGCGACTGCTTTCCAATTCTCATCAGAGAGACCCCCATGGACGCGGGCTCATACCAGCAGTCGACATACACGCACTCCATCTCATGCTCAATTACCAGACAGATCCCCAGGCCCAGTTCAATGGACAGCTCGTTGATAAGATCGCTGGAAATCGAGCGCAGACTCTGATGCGCCCGCACCTTTTCCCCCAGGTTGCAGACGCCCCATGTCAGCGCATACCGACCGGAATCCCTGTCCTGATAGGCATAGCCCTCAAGAATCAAGGCGTTCAGATAGCGCAGACAGGTCGCCTGCGGCATGCCCACACTTCCAATAATATCCTGCAGGCGCATGGGAACCTTGCTCTCCGCCAAAATTTCCACCAATTGGAGGATCTTTGTTACAGATTGATTGGAAGGACGCCCAATCCGCTCGTTCGGCATAGCAAACCATCCTTTTCAGACTTCATTCTATGATACGCTTCCGCATGTTCGTTAAATTTTTATTTAATTATCATGCCACAAAATGAACAAATAGTCAATGGTGGTCTTTTTTAAGCGGATTCGAATTATTTTTGGACTAACAGTTCATTTATAGTAAATATTGATTATTTTTATATTGACACTTAAATGAATCGGAATTATAATCCGTTTATCACAAACATATAAGAAAATTAAAAGGAGGATTCAAAATGTCAACTTCTACAAGGATGAAGTATTGTGTCAATGGCGAGTGGCTGAATTCCAAAACAGAAAAGTGGATGCCCGTAACGAACTCCAGCACAGGTGACCTCCTGGCCGAAGTGCCCTGCTGCACCGTTGATGAGGTCGAATCTGCTATTGCAGCGGCTCAGGCTGCCTTTCCGGCGTGGTCCCAGAAGTCCCTCAGCTCCCGCACGCAGATGATGTTCAAATGGCGCAATATCCTGCTGGATCATTTGGAGGAGTTGACGCTGTTGTGCTCCAAGGAGCTTGGAAAAACGCTGAATGAGGCTCGCGGCGACATTTTGAAGGCCATTGAGCCCACAGAACACGCCTGCGGCCTGCCCACCCTCATGCAGGGAGACGCCTCTCTTCAGGTCACCACTGGCTTCGATACCGCAACCTATCGGATGCCGCTGGGTGTTGTCGCAGGAATCGTTCCCTTTAACTTTCCGGCCATGATCCCATGGGGCTGGATGGTTCCGCTGGCAATTGCCACAGGTAATACCATCGTCCTGAAGGCCGCTAGTCTGACACCCTTAACATCCATGCGGATTCTGGAGCTGTTTTATGAAGAGGGAGGCTTTCCTAAAGGCGTTGTCAACTTAGTCACATGCAGCCGGAATGAGGCTGAACTCTTCCTGACGGATCCCCGTGTGAAAGCGGTAACATTCGTTGGCACCACAAACGTCGGAAAGCACATCTATTCCGTTGCTTCCGCACACGGCAAGCGCGTGCAGGCACAATGCGAAGCCAAAAACCATGCCCTTGTGCTGGAGGATGCCGATTTGGAGAGCGCAACCAACGCCATCATCAACTCTACATATGGATGCGCCGGTATGCGCTGCATGGCATTGCCGGTAGTCGTTGTTCAGGAAAGCGTTGCGGACCGGTTTGTGTCAATGTTAAAAGAGAAGGCTATGGCCATGAAGGTGGGCTGCTCCTATGACCCCGAGACAAATCTGGGACCCGTTGTCTCTGCTGAACACAAATCCAAGGTTTGCAACTGGATTCAAAAGGGAGTCGAGGAAGGCGCCGATTTGGTTTTGGATGGCCGTAATATCGTTGTTCCCGGTTATGAAAACGGATTTTTTGTCGGTCCCACCATTTTTGATCATGTGAAGCCTGGGATGACAATTGGAGATCGGGAGATCTTTGGTCCTGTGACATTAATTAAACGCGTGAAAGACTTCGAGGAAGGTCTCGCTGTCATGAATGCCAACCCGTGTGCCAACGGATCCGTCATTTTTACGCAAAACGGCTACTATGCCCGTAAGTTTGAATTTCTTACCGACGGCGGCATGGTTGGAATCAATGTGGGCATTCCTGTTCCCTCCGCTTATTTTCCATTCTCCGGCAATAAGGAGTCTTTTTACGGAGATCTGCATGTTCTGGGAAAAGACGGTGTTCGCTTTTACACCCGTGCGAAGACGGTTACAAAGCACTGGTACGACGAATCTTCCTCTAAAAAAGCTGTAAGCACATGGGAAGGTACTGTTGAACGCGATTAAATAAAGAAACCATTTAAAATATTGTATAGATCCGCTTTTTCCCTCATCACATCATATTGCCTTCTGTTAGAATGCATCTGGTTCTGTTATTTGTCAGGCTTTTACAGGCCGTAAATACGCATAATTTAAACAGCTTTCCATTTTTCGATATTTTATATCAATTGAGATCCAACGGCTCCGACCTATCATAATCCTGTAGAAAGTTTTACGTACTTTTCGAAGTGCAGGGATTCACGGGTTCGCACCCTGTATTGTCCACTAAACAAAAAGAGACATCCAACTGGATGTCTCTTTTTGTTTAGTGGATGCCCTTGCCCATGACAAACGCCGTCTGCACATTTCATAATTTGGCCAACTGAACATAGCCTTCCGCATCTTCTCTGTGGATTCGTATAAATTCATAAACAAGCCTGACCAAGCAGTTTCCTTCTCCGCAAAATTTGTTAAAGCTAACCAAAATGTCAAAAAACCAGCAGGAAAGTCTTGACATTGATAGTTAGTTGCGTTAAACTCAAGGCGAAACAGGGGTTAGTCGTTTCTAACCTCAGCTTTTAAAAAACAGTTTGTTGCGGTGGGTTTTATCTTAAGGAGGGACAATATGATGCCTTTGACCATGGCAAAGACGGGTGAGACAGTTACAATCCATCAGATTACCGGGAAGGACGAGGTACGCCAGCACCTGGCAGAGTTGGGATTTGTGGTGGACGGAACGGTGACGGTGGTCAGCGAAATCGCCGGGAATTTGATCCTTCAGGTGAAGGACAGTCGGATTGCCCTGGATAAAACCATGGCAAACCGCATTTTGATTTAAGCCGAGCGAAGTTGTGATTTTATATTTAGGAGGAGAGCGCACATGAAAACCTTGAAAGATGTCCGGGTAGGCGAGAGCGCCACGGTGGTAAAGCTCCACGGAGAGGGTGCCACCAAGCGCCGCATTATGGACATGGGCCTGACCAAAGGCACGGAACTGCTGGTTCGGAAGGTAGCCCCGCTGGGCGATCCTATGGAATTGAACGTCCGGGGCTATGAACTGTCTGTCCGCAAGGCGGACGCTGAGATGATCGAAGTACAATCATCTTCAATCCCTTGCAGAAACGCCCGGTGAAGCGGGACTTTTACGAAAGCAGGGGCAGAAGCGCGGGGTGCAGAGGTTCCTGCAGAAGGAACCATGGCGAATCCCGCTTCGGCGATGCGGCTTCGGCCGCAAATTTCAAGCGCAAAAGTTAGTTTTAACTAACATTTAGGAAGGAGAGCACTATGGATATCAAAATCGCGTTGGCCGGCAATCCGAACTGCGGCAAAACCACCCTGTTCAATGACCTGACCGGCTCCAATCAGTACGTGGGCAACTGGCCAGGCGTTACTGTAGAAAAAAAGGAGGGACGCCTGAAGGGCCACAAGGAGGTGGTCATTCAGGATTTGCCCGGCATCTACTCCCTGTCTCCCTACACCCTGGAAGAGGTGGTGGCCCGGGGGTATCTTGTGAATGAAAAGCCCGACGCCATCTTGAACATTGTGGACGGCACCAACATCGAGCGGAACCTGTACCTCACAACGCAGTTGATTGAGCTGGGCCTGCCTGTGGTGGTGGCGGTCAACATGATTGACCTGGTGCGGAAAAACGGAGACAAAATCAGCCTCTCCAAGCTGGCGGAGGCCCTGGGTTGTGAAGTGGTGGAGATGTCCGCCCTGAAAGGCGAGGGCGGAATGGCCGCCGCTGAGGAGGCCATGGCCGCAGGCCAGGCAAAGAAAACCGGTCAGCTGCCCGCCGTGTTCACCGGCTCTGTGGAGCATGCCATTGCCCACATTGAGGAGTCTCTGGAGGGCAAGGTGGACCGGCGCTACCTGCGCTGGTACGCCATCAAGGTGTTCGAACGGGACAGCAAGGTTCTGGCGGACCTGAATCTCCCCGCCGACCTGAAGGCCCATCTGGAAGATCACATTGCCGACTGCGAGCGGGAGCTGGACGATGACGCCGAAAGCATCATCACCAACCAGCGCTATGCATACATCAGCGGCGTGGTGTCCAGGGCCGTTGTGAAAAAGCGGGCCAAGCACGCCCTCAGCACCTCCGACAAGATTGACCAGGTGGTCACCAACCGGATTGCGGCTCTGCCCATTTTTGCCGTCGTGATGTTCCTGGTGTACTGGGTGGCCATGGGCCCCTTCGGCACGTTCCTCACCGACTGGACCAACGACGTGCTGGGTGCCGAATGGCTTCAAGCCGGATCCCGGACGCTGCTGGAGGGTTTGGGCTGTGCGGAATGGCTCACCGGTCTGGTGTCTGACGGCATTATCGCCGGTGTGGGCGCGGTTCTGGGCTTCGTACCCCAGATGCTGGTGCTGTTTTTGATGCTGGCCGTTTTGGAGGATGTGGGCTACATGGCCCGTGTCGCCTTTATCATGGACCGGATTTTCCGGAAATTCGGCCTCTCCGGCAAGAGCTTCATCCCCATGCTCATCGGCTCCGGCTGCGGCGTCCCCGGCGTCATGGCCAGCCGTACCATTGAAAATGAGCGGGATCGCCGCATGACCATCATGACCACCTGCTTCGTGCCCTGCGGCGCCAAGATGCCCATCATCGGCCTGTTTGCCGGGGCGATTTTCGGCGGCAGCGGGCTGGTAGCGGTTTCCGCCTACTTCATCGGCGTGGCCGCCATCATCATTTCCGGCATCATCCTGAAAAAGACCCGCGGCTTTTCCGGGGACCCAGCGCCCTTTGTCATGGAACTGCCCGCCTATCACGTACCCAGTGCAAACAATGTGCTGCACGCCACCTGGGAGCGGGGCTGGAGTTTCATCAAGCGGGCCGGTACCGTGATTGTCGCCTCCTCCATTGTTCTCTGGTTCCTCCAGGGCTTTGGCTTTACCGGAGCCAGCTTCGGTATGGTAGAGGACAATAACAACTCCCTGCTGGCCGCCATCGGCGGGGCGGTGTGCTTTATCTTTGCGCCGCTTGGCTTCGGCGACTGGCAGTCCACCGTAGCCACCGTCACCGGCCTGATTGCCAAGGAAAACGTCGTTTCCACCTTCGGCATCCTCTTCCAGGTCGGCGAGGAGGTGGCGGAGGACGACACCGCCCTCCAAGCCGCTGTGGCGCTCCACTACTCCGCCGTTTCCGCATACAGCTTTATGGTGTTCAATCTGCTGTGTGCCCCCTGCTTCGCCGCCATGGGCGCCATCAAACGGGAGATGAACAACGCAAAGTGGACGCTGGCCGCCATCGGCTATATGTGCGGCTTTGCCTATCTCATCTCCCTGATGATTTACCAGTTCGGCGGCCTTCTCACTGGAGAGGTGGGCTTCGGTCTGGGCACCGTTGCTGCTGTTGTTGATCTGGCTTTCCTGCTGTACATGCTGTTCCGCAAGAATAAATACAACGATACTGTTTTGACCATCAGCGCGGTGGAAGCCGCCAAGGCCGGCGCCCGGTAAGCAGTTCGTTATCGGCGGAGGCCGGCCGCAAACCGGCTTCCCTTTGGAAAGGAGAGGCGTATGAATTTACCAACGCTCATTGGAACCCTACTTGTCCTGGCCGTTTTTGGAACCATCGTGGGGCGCGGAATTTACAACCACAAGCACGGCAAACGCGGCTGTTCCTGCGGCGGTGACTGCGGCTCCTGCAGCGCCTGCCGCAAAAAGTAAGCATATATAAGTGCAAGAGCAGGGCGCGGGCAATCAAAAAAGCCCGGGCCCTGCTTTGTTTTCATTGTGAATGGGGGAGAGAAACATGAAACAACGGCGTGTGACGCATCTTCGTTATTTGATGACCATCTATGAATTGGGACAGGTCATGCCGGAAGTGGGCGCTGCAGCAGTGGCAAGGACGCTGAACGTGTCCTGCCCCTCTGTTACCCGAATGCTAGGTGTCCTGATGGGCAAGGGCCTGGTGGTACGGGAGCGGTACGGAAAAATTTACCTGACGGACAGCGGCTTCCTTCTGGCACGGGGCTTTCAGGAAAAGGTGTGCACGTTGCAGCGCTTGATTCCCGCCATGGATCTTTGCCTGACACAGGAAGAGCTGCTGGAAACCGCCTGCCTGCTGGCCGCTGCACTTCCGCAGCATGTCTTGGAAAAAGCAGGAAAATGAGACGGCCGCGCTTTCCTTTTTTACATAGGCTGAACAAAAACTCTACCGGAATTGCAAGCCCGAACACAGGGTATCCTTTGAATTTTCTTGTTCCTCCGCTTGAAAACTTTCTCTTTTAATGTTACATTGCTGAAAGTATGGAAGATTTCACTGGCTGACATGGCGGTCCCTGGCGAAAATGAAAAAATTTCGAAAATATCCGAAGAAGAGTTTGGGATGCGCCCCGCACTGCAACCGGCAGATGTGGGCACGGTTTTGCTGCATTGGAAGACTTTGATCGGATTTCCCCCTCCATTTCCGCTGAAATCTGATGATTAGAAAATGCTTTTGCCACGTTCCCGCACGAGTGCTGAAAGCCCCATTATGAAAGGAGAAACCGGCATGACATTCAAACAGCTTGAATACGCGTTGGCAATTACGAAATATGGTTCGCTCAGCCAGGCTGCCGAAAATCTCTATATTTCCCAGCCCACGCTATCGGAAGCCATTCAAAACCTGGAGGACGAATTGGGCTTTCAAATATTTCTTCGCCATCATTCCGGAATGGCGTTGACACCGGAGGGAGAGACCTTTGTCGCAGATGCCCAAGCTGTCATCGAGCAGGTGGCTTATATGGAACGCCGGTACACAGCACACCAGGGGAAAAAGCACCACTTTTCCGTAAGCTCCACACACTTCTATTTTACAGAGTCGGCTTTTGCGCGCCTTTCCAAGGATCTGGACGGCCAATACATGCTCCGCCACCTGGACAGCAGGAAATTGGATGTGCTGAACGAGGTTGTCAGCGGCATCAGTGAGATCGGTGTTCTCAGCTATACAGAAGAAAACCGCATGCACACCCTTCGAAAGCTGAAAAGCAGCAATTTGGAATACACCATCCTGCGCACGTTGCAGCCTTCCGCATTTTTCTCCTCTTCCCACCCGCTGGCCAAACGCAAAAGCTTGAAATTGGAGGACTTAAGGCCATACCCGTGCAGCACCTTTTACCAGGGGCCGGCTACGTCGCGCTATTTTGAGGAGGAGCTGTGCCAACTTCCGGAGTGGGACAAGGAGTTTGTTCTGCAGGACAACGGGGCCATTACGTTTTTCCTTCTGGGAACGGACTGCTTCTCCATTGGCAGCGGCGTTGTTCCCGCGAGCATCCGACCCCTTGGCATCTGCGCTATCCCCATTACGGATATTCCGCCCAGCACCATTTTTTGGATCAAGCGCAAAAATCATGTGCTCTCCGAGCTTGCAGAACGCTTCCTGACCCTCTGTGCGGAGGAGCTTTCAATGGGAATTCCCCAATAGTTATTGTCATGTTGCATAAATATCGGTTTTTCCTATGGATTAAAAACGGGTTTTCCAATTTCCAATTTGTCGAATCATTGCATATAATGTACAAAAGTTGTTTATGCGCCTTGGGTTTTCAAAAACAAATGTGCCTTTGACCACTTTTCAATACTTTCCATACGGCAGGTTGATAGGACAAAGAGGTCTGAAGGTATATTTATTTTTCATGTAAAACTTTATCAGCGCAAAGCGGAAAAGCAAGCAACAATGATACGAAGAAACGAGGTATGACCATGAAAAGAAGACTTGCCCTCCTGATGAGCTGTGTGATGCTGATAGGCATTCTGACCGGTTGCGGCGGCAGCGATGCCAGTGATGCCAGTGATGCCGGCGATGCCGGCGCAGAGAAGAGCGTCACCTTGAAAATCCATTGCGATTACACGGAGGATCACCCTGCCTCCCAGCAGTTGGCCGCTTTTTGCCAGCGGGTCAGCGACAGCACCAACGGCACCATTACCATCAAGCCCTACTACGCAGGCTCCCTGGGCGATTACACCACTGTGTTTGACGAGGTGGCACAGGGCAGCATTGATATGACCTGGGGCGCCAACTCCACCACCTTTGGCCAGGCACTGAACATCTGGAATATGCCCTACCTGGCCGCCACCTGGGATGAGGCCGCTGAGCTGTACAAGCCCGGATCTTTTGTGAGCGATGCGATGGCAGGGCTGTGCGACGAGGCTGGCATCAAGCTGCTGGGTCTGCATCTGGTAGGTGCCGGCGGCCTAGCTGCCACCAAGATGCCCAAGGACTGGGACGTCTGGGGTGTGGAGCACGACTTCCTGCTGCGCGTTCCCGATGCGGATACGGTCAACCTTCCCATGTCCGCCATGGGATACCGCACTCAGTCTGTCAACTGGTCTGAGTTGTTTACCGCTGTACAGACGGGTGTTGTGGACGGATTTGTCGGCGGACATCCTCCTGTGTGCTATGACCAGTTCCGGGATGTTATCAAGTGCTACATCCAGATCAACAATTTCTTTGAGGCCGGAACCATCAGCATCAACAAGGAGACCTTTGAGAGCTTGAGCGCCGAACAGCAGGCCGCTCTGGAGGAGGCCGCTGCCTGGGCCTTTGACCAGAGTGTCGACGGCGGCGAGGCCACCGAAAACGAGTATCTGCAGAAGATGGAAGATTACGGCATTGAGGTCGTCAAGCCCGATGCCGCCGTTCTGGAGGCCTTTGCCACGTCCTGCCGCGAAGAGGTGTGGCCTGAGTTGCGGGCAAGCATCGACAACGATGAGGTATTCGATGGTCTGATGGCGGCCCTTGAAGAACAGTAACCTGATGATTCTGATCTGAGACCAAAAACCGAGAGGAAATGAGTCAGGAGCATGGGCGTTCCTGGCTCATTTCCTATTTTAGGAGGGAGATATCCGTGAAAAACCGTTTCAAATCCCTTGGCAATGTGCTTTTGAAGGCAGAGCATCTGGTGGTCATCGTCTGCTGCACGGCTATGGTGCTGCTGGTGTTTGCCAATGTCCTGATGCGCTATGTCTTTAAAATCAGCTTCCAGGGCATGGAAGATCTGATTATGCTGTTTGCCTTCGGCATCTATTTTATCGGTGCTGCACTGAGCAGCAAGGATGAGACTCAGATTACTGCCGACGTGATGAGTCTCTTTATTAAAAGTCCCCGCTTCCTGACCCTGTTGCGATCCTTCCAGCACATTGTGGATGCGGTTCTCATCGGAATCTGCGCCGTGTTCTCCACCCAGCAGATGCTGTTTGTGTTGGGAGAGGGCAGCCGGACATCCGGGCTGAAACTTCCCGTATGGGTAATCTATACCGTTATTTTGGTGGGCCTGTTCCTGATGGCCTTCTACGCACTGTTCCACAGCGTGGAATATTTCCGCCAGTTCATTCATTTTCACGATGATAAGAAGGAGGGCCAGGCATGAGTGCTCCCGTTTTACTTGCTATTATTCTGCTTATTGTCCTGCTGATGGTCGGCATCCCCGTCCCGGCCTCCTTTTTTGGCACGACACTGTTTCTGATTGTCACCTGCGGCTACGCGCCTGACTTTCTGGTTCCCTACGCCTACTCCAAAACCAGCAGCTATGTTCTGCTGGCCATCCCGCTGTTTATTATTGCCGGCGGCATTATTGAGCGAAGCGATCTCGGCGCCCACTTGGTGAACTTTGTTAACATGCTGGTGGGACGCGTGAAGGGCTCCCTAGGCATGGTGGCCGTCATTGCCTGCGCACTGTTCGGCTCTGTCACCGGCTCCGCCTGCGCCACCATGTCCGTCATTGGTTCCATCATGTGGCCCCGCATGGAGGCCGCCGGCTACAGCAAGGGCAAGTCCGCAGCATTGATTTCCAGCAGCTGCCTTTTGGGTGGCCTGATTCCCCCCAGTTCCCTGATGATCCTGTATGCTATGCTCTCCAAGGAGTCGGTTCTGAAGTGCTTTCTGGCGGTATTGGGCCCCGGCCTGATGATGACGGTGATGTTCTGCGTTGCCTACTGGTTTATGGTGCGTAAGGACGAGGGCATGACCGTGGCAACGAAGATGGAGCCGGCTGAGTTCCAGCGGGAATTCAAAATCCGGTTTACCAAATTTATTCCTGCCATTATTTTTCCCATTATTATTCTGGGCGGTATTTACTCTGGTATTATGACGCCCACAGAGTCTGCCTCCGTCTCCTTGATCTATGCGCTGCTGGTAGGTTTCTTCGTTTACAAAACCCTGACATGGGGAAAAATCAAGGACGTGCTGATTTCCAGCTCCAACACCATCGGCAGCGTGATGGTTATGATCTTTACCGTTATGATGCTCAGCCGGATTTTTGTCATGGAAGATGTTCCCTCCATGATTATGGAGGCCCTCGGTTCCATTGCTACCAGCCGGGTTGCCGTACTGGCCATTGTCAATATCTTTATGATCATCATCGGCATGCTGATGGACGATACCAGCGCAACGCTGCTGTGCGTTCCCATTCTGCTGCCGGTGGTGCAGTCCGTGGGGGTGGATCCCGTTCACTTTGCCGCCATCGTGGCTGTCAACATCAGTCTCGGTTGTGTGACCCCGCCCTGTGCGCCGCTGATGTATCTGGGCGCCCGGCTGAGCAACACGGATGTGGCTGAGGTCCTGAAGCCCACCTTCCAGCTGATTTTCTGGGTGTGGCTGCCGGCTCTGATTCTGGTGACCTATGTGCCCGCCATCTCCACCTTCTTCCCCTCCCTTCTGGGCTGATACCCCAGACCGGCTGCAAAAAAGGAGTAACATATGATGACAGCTTCTGAGACTGCGGTAAGGACGGAGGATCTCTATCTCAGCGACACCATCCGTTATCTGGTTTCCATTAAGGATGATATTCATGACCGCAGTCAGATCCCACACCGGGATCGGGTTTACCACCGGGTGTTTGCAGAGCACCCCAACGACCTGCAGGCACTAAAATTTGCCAAAGCCTTCTCCGCCTTCCTGGCAGAGAAGAAAATCTTTATCCATCCCCGGGATATTCTAGCGGGCTTTACCTACCGCTATACATACGGCACCACCATTCCGGTTGACATGCCGGAGGACTACGACCCGTTGTACCGGCCACCGGTGTCTCCGGATTCCCAGCGGGAATATGAAACTGTTTTGCTGCACCATAAACTCTCTCCCGATTCCAAGGAGGCAAAGGAGCTGCGCATCTTCCTCTCCGGTGTGGACGCCTGGCTCTATAAGCACTGGTTCTCCGGCCACATTCTCCCGGGCTATGATCGTCTGATGGAGATCGGCTTCGTAGGGCTGGTGGAGCTGGGAGAGGCCTCTGTGGCCCGGCACACTGGCGTGAACCGGGAGTTTGCCGAGGCCATGCTGATTACCAGCCGTGCCGCTGTGGCCTACACGGCGCGCTATGCCGCGCTGGCAGCGGAGATGGCGTCTCAGGCGGAGGATCCCCTGTGCCGGCGAAATCTCTCCCGCATTGCGGACAGTTGCCGCCATCTGACCAAGGGAAAGCCCCGGAACTTCTTCGACGCCGTGCAGCTGCTGTGGCTAGCGCAGGAGATGATGATGGTGGAGAACATCCCCGCCTCGGAGTCCCTGGGCCGAATGGACGTGTATCTGGCGCCGTTCTATGAGCGGGATGTGCAGACCGGGGTACTGACTTATAATGAGGCCAGCGAAATTCTGGATGCCCTGTGGATCAAGTTCAGCGGAAATCTTCACTCCTATCAGGCCGTGACGGTCTCCGGCACCAACGCCGACGGCACGACCTTTGAAAATGATCTCACCTATTTGATCATGCAGTCCACCCGGAAGCTGATGTTCGATCAGCCGCTCATTGATTTCCGCTATACCGACGGCATGAGCAAGCGTCTTTGGAACGAGGTTGTGGCGCTGATCAAAACCGGAACGGGCTTCCCCGGCATTTTCTATGACCCTATCTGCATCCGTGCCAAGGAGAGCACCGGCCAAACGCCGGAGGATGCCCGGAATTACGCCATCATCGGCTGTGTGGAAACCGGTTTGCCCGGCCATGAATACACCCCTACCGAGTTGGTGCATCTGAACTGGCCGAAGCTGTTTGAACTGATGTTCAACCACGGCCACGCTACCATGCAGGAGTTCTGCGCCCCGCTGTTTGAGGACAAAGATCTGGATTCTATTTCCAGTTTTGATGAATTCTACGCCTGGTTTAAAAGCGAGATGGAGCAGTTCACTGCCCTTTCCATTCGATCCATTGAGCTGATCGAAACCATGATTCCCTGGTGTTTTCCCACCCCGTACCTATCCTCATTGATGGTTGGCTGCTATGAAAAGGGCATGGACGTTACGGCCGGGGCCTGCCGGTACAACAATACCGGCGTCAGCACCTGCGGTCTGGCCACTGCCGTGGACTCTCTGGCCGCCATTAAGCAGGTGGTTTACGAGGATCATCTGATGCCGCTAAGCGAATTTGCCAAGGCGGTAAATGCAAACTTCGAAGGTTATGAGGACCTGCACAACATTGTCTCCAACCACTGTCCCAAATTCGGCAACGACAATGACGCGGTGGACTTCTATATGTCCGACCTGATTGCGGCTTTCGGCCGGGTGGTCAACTCCCGTAAAAATCCCCGGGGCGGACACTACATGACCGGCCTTTACTCCGTGGAGGACCATGCCAAGGCCGGTATGAAAACCGCCGCCACGCCGGATGGCCGGATGGCTGGCATGTATGAGTCCAATTCTATGGCTTCTGTGCAGGGAAAGGACGTATCCGGCCCCACCGCCCTCATTAACTCCGTGGTGAAGACAGATCTGAACATTGCCACCAACGGTATGGTGCTGGATCTGAAGTTCAACCCGCAGTTTTTGGAGTCCCCGGCTCATGTGGACGCCCTGAAAATGCTGATCGACACCTATTTCCACAACGGCGGCATGGAGATCCAGTTCAGCGTTGTCTCCCGGGAGACATTGCTGGCAGCCCAGCAGGAGCCGGAAAAGTACCGGAATCTCGTGGTACGGGTCTCTGGTTTCAGTGCCTATTTCCGCTCCTTAAACAAAACCACGCAGGACGAAATCATCGCCCGTACAGAATATCAGGCAATCTGAGGAGGTGGCAGCATGGACGCCGCGATCCCATACATCAGCAATCTCCAGCGCTTTTCACTGGACGATGGCCCAGGCATCCGCACCACGGTATTCCTGAAAGGGTGCAATCTCCACTGCGCCTGGTGCCACAATCCAGAGTGCATGGTGGCGGGGGCGACTCTGCAGTTTATCGAGGCCTCCTGCACCGCGTGCGGCAAATGCGTATCCGTTTGTCCGCAGAATGTACACACCATCACGGAAGACGGATGCCATCTGTTGGACCGCACCCGCTGTATCGCCTGCGGCAAGTGCGCCTATCACTGTCCCCACACAGCCCTGAATTTGATTGGTACGCTATATCAGCCGGAGGATCTGCTGCAGCAGATCCTCAAGGATCAAAAGTATTATGAGACTTCCGGCGGCGGCGTCACCTTCTCCGGCGGAGAGCCCATGCTGCACCCGGCGTATCTTGCGCAGATGCTCCATATGTGCCGGGAGGCGGGCCTTCACACGGCGGTGGACACCGCCGGCTGTGTGCCCTTCTCCAGCTTTGAGGCAGTTCTTCCCTGGACCAACCTCTTTCTCTACGACATCAAGCTCTGGGATGAGGGCCGGCACCGGGCCGCTACCGGCGTCTCCAACCGGCGTATTCTGGAAAATCTGGATACCCTGACCCGGGCTGGTGCGGATGTCTATATCCGTACCCCGGTGATTCCCTCCTTCAACGACGATCCGGAAACCTTCCGGCAGATTGCCTCCTTTCTGGCCAGTCTCCCCGGGCGAGATCATATCCGCCTGATTCAGCTTCTTCCTTATCATAGCTATGGCGTGGGGAAATACGCCTCCATGGGGCAGTCCTCCCGGACAGCAGAGCTGCAGCCACCGCCGGAGGCCTTTATGCAGCAAGCGCTGCAGCTGTACTTGGATTTGGATCTGCCGGCGCAGATTTCCTAAACGGGGCACCTCTTTTCCGACCGGGACGATTTTCTTTTAGAAACGGGGTGCACCCAATTAAAGAGGATCAAAAACTGAACCGGCGCTTTGCTGCCTTGCAGGGCAGTTTTTTCGCCGCGTATGCCGGAACCTCCTTTTTTTCCTATATTTTACTGAAAAAGGAGATTCCAAACGTCTATATTGGGCTGCTGGGAGCCCTTACCTCCTGCTCCAGCACAGTGATACAGCCCATTTGGGGCATTTTATGTGACCGCTATCGCTGCCATCGTGTTTTTTATATAATCAGCAGCCTTGCGATACCGCTTTTGTACCTTTGCATCATCCGCTCCAACTCCCTTCCTGCCTTGGCTTTCTGCGCCCTACTATCAGGACTGTTTATCAACTGCATCCAGAATATGGGGAGTGGTTGGATTTCCAGCCTGAATGCAGAGGGGTACCACATCAACTATGGGGCCTCCAGAAGCTGCGGCAGCCTGGCGTTTGCCGTCATGGCTGCTGTCTTTGGATGGGCTGTCCAGTCCCTGGGCTATTCCGGACTGGTGGGAGGGATGGTGTTGTGCGGCCTAGTTTGTATGGCGGTTTCTCTCACGATACCCAAAAGCAGCGGCCAGCGGCCAGCCTCTCCGGACGCGGCTTCCACGGCACCGGGGCTGGCAGAGGGGATCCGCATGGTAACCGGGCAGAGGGAGTATATGGTGGTGGTATGGAGCGGATTTCTCGCTATGTCCGGTATTGCGGGCGTCAACTCCTATTTCTCCGCCTATCTGGCCGTTTTAGGAGCCAGCGCCTCCGCTGTGGGACTGGGCAATTTTACGTATGCCATTGCTGAGGTTCCCTTTCTGTTCCTGTTCAAACACCTGTCCGCCCGATTTTCCTTCCGGGCATTATTCACCATGAGCTTGCTTGCCCATGGGCTGCAGTGCGTTCTGGTTGGGCTGTCCCCAAACTACGTCTGCGCCATCTTATCCATGCTGCTTCAGGGTGTGAGCTTTGGAACCCTGGCCCCCTGCCTGCAGCAGTATACCACATCCCATATTGACCCCCGATATATCTCCACTGCGCAGCTGTTTACATCTGCAGTCAGCCTCAGCGCATCCATGATTGCCGGGAGCCTGCTGGCCAGTGCGCTGAGCCGGCACTTTCCGTTGTCCGTAGTATTTTTGCTGATTTCCCTGGTTTCCTTCAGCGGCTGTGCACTCTATTCTCTTTATACAATTTATACAACTCATTCTTCCGCTAGCCGGAAGTGCTGCTGAAGCCTGATTTATTTAATTGAGGAGGAACCTAGCATGGAGTTTCACAATGTAATTCCCAGTGATCTCATTCCGGATTTGTTCAGCATCCGCGACCGGGTCTGCTTTATCACCGGTGCCGGCGGCCTGGGTGAAACGGTGGCGCGGGCCTTTGCCCACAACGGCGCCAAGATCGCCCTGGCAAACCGCAGCAGGGAAAAGGCCGACCGTGTCTGCGAGGAGCTGACAGCGGAGGGCTGTGTTTGCAAGAGCTACGCCTTAAATGTGAAAAGCCAGGAGGACTGCCGGCGGGTAACCGAAGCGATTGAGGCCGATTTTGGTCATATTGATATTTTGATCCACACGGCAGCCGTAGCCCAGCTGTGCGACACACTGAATCCCGATGATGCGGAGATGAAGGACACTCTTGAGACAAACCTGCTGGGCAGCATCCATATCAATCAGGCCGTGAGCAAGGTGATGGTGAAAAATGGCTTTGGCCGCATCATCAACATCAACAGCATTGACGCCTTCTCCGTCAACTGCGTGGACGGAATGTCCTATGCCTGCAGCAAGGCGGCCCTGATGCAGGCCACCAAGAACTTTGCCGTCAGCCTGGCGGACAAGGGCGTAACCGTCAACGGCGTGGCCCCCGTCTGGATCTGGACCCCCATGATGGCCAAGCGCCCCGGCGACTATATGAAGCAGGCCGCCGCAACCATCCCCATGGGGAGGGTCTCCTATGCCGAGGACTATCTGGGAATGCTGTTCTTCCTGGCCAGTGCAGCCAGCAGCTATGTGACGGGGCAAACCTTCTTGGTGGACGGCGGCTGGAGCGTCAGCCGGGTATTCCAGTATCAGAGCGAATGACTGCGGGAGGGGATCAAATATGACAATAAGCAGATGGCAGGTGCCGGAGGTACAGTGCTCTCCCCGGATTTGCAGAATCCGGGATCACCGGATTGAAGACCACGACCGCAGCCAGATCCCCCACCGGGATCGCGTCTACCGGGAAGAATTTGCCAAATATCCGGACGAGGTGGCGGCCATGCGCTTTGCCCGGGGCTTTTCCCGTTTCCTGGCAGAGAAAAAAATCCACCTGAATGAATATGATCTGCTGGCAGGCTTTGCGTACCGCTATACCTACAACACCACCCTTCCCATCAATATGCCCTCGGACTATGACCCTCGCTACCGGCCGGATTTCGGTGTGGAATCTGCCCGGGAGGCAAAGGAGTGCGAGGAGTTCCATGGTCTGAAGCCCGGCGATGCGGATTATGAAAAGATGGAAACTTTCTCCCTGGCTGTGAAGAACTGGCTGTTTAAGCACTGGGAAAGCGGCCACATCCTGCCTGGATATCACACGGTAGTCAGCAAAGGCTATGGCGCCCTCATCCGGGAGGGAGAAGCCGCTCTGGCAAAGGCAGATGCGGCCCATCGTCCCTATGTAGAGGCCATGCTGATGTGCAACCGGGCTGCCTCCGCCTATATCCGCCGATACGAGGCGCTGGCGGCGCAGCTGGCAGAGCAGGCCGCAGATCCCGCCTGCAAAGCGCAGTTGCAGCAGATCGCCCAGGCCTGCGGCCACATTGCGGAGGGAGTTCCTCAGACCTTTTTCGAGGCAGTGCAGCTGATCTGGCTGACCCATGAGCTTTTATACGCGGAAAACGAGCCGGCCTCCATCTCGCTGGGCCGGCTGGATCAGACCCTGTATCCCTTTTATGAAAGGGATGTGGCGGAGGGGCGCCTGACCTACGAAGAAGCCAGCGACTATATTGACGCCCTCTGGATTAAGTTCAGTGCCAATCTCCACGCCTATCAGAACGTCACCATCGGCGGCATGGGAAGGGACGGACACTTCACCGCAAATCCTGTGACCTATATTATCCTGCAGGCAACCCGCCGCCTGCGCTTTGATCAGCCCCTAATCTCCCTGCGGTACAATGATGATATGCCGGATCCCATGTGGGCGGAGTGTATGGCACTCATCAAAACCGGCATTGGCTTTCCTGCGTTTTTCTATGACGGTGCCTGCATTCCCGCCAAGCTGCGGATGGGAATTGCAGAGGAAGATGCCCGGAATTACGGCCTTATCGGCTGTGTGGAAATGGGAACGCCGGGAAAGGAATACGCCAAGACCGAGGTGCTGCGGATCAACATGCCCATGATCCTGCAGCTGATGATGAACCACGGCAGGGCCGCGCTGACAGGAGACCTCTTCCCGCTGAAAGAGGAGAAGGATCTGGACAGCATCAAAAGCTTTGAAGAATTTTATGCCTGGTACCGCTCGGAGCTCCTGCACTTTGGCGGACTGGCCATGGATTGTATCAACCTTCTGGATGAGAGCGTCATGCACTACTATCCCACCCCGTTCCTCTCCGTGCTGATGGATCAGTGCTATGAAAAGGGCTTGGATGTCACCGGCGGCGGGACGGTCTACAACAACTCCGGTGTCAATCTCTGTGGCATGGCCAACGTGGTGGACTCCCTGAGCGCCATCCGCAAGGTGGTGTTTGAAGAAAAACGGGTCTCCCTGTCTCAGCTGGCAGAGGCCATGCAGGCGGATTACACAGGGCATGAGGATCTGCAGAACGAGCTGACGAAGCACTGTCCCAAGTTCGGCAATGATCTGGACGCGGCAGACGACATGATGAATGAGATCGTGGCCGGCTTTGCCCAGCTGGTGGACGAGTACCGGAATCCGCGGGGCGGCAAATTCCAGCTGGGCCTCTACTCTGTGGAGGATCATGCGAAGATGGGCCTGCGAACCGGCGCCACACCTGACGGTCGGAATGCCCGGGTCTCTTTGGCCAATGCGCTGAGCCCGGTACAGGGAAGAGATCAGGTGGGCCCCACCGCCGTGGTAAATTCCGTTCTGAAGACAGATCTGCGGGTAGCCACCAACGGCATGGTGCTGGATTTGAAGTTTAACCCCAGCTTTTTGAAAAGTGACCGGCACATGGATGCCCTTCGGGATCTGATTGACACCTATTTCCACAGCGGCGGAATGGAAATCCAGTTCAACGTGGTGGATCGGGCCACGTTGATGGATGCTCAGGAGCATCCGGAGAAACACCAGAATCTAGTGGTGCGTGTCTCTGGCTTCAGCGCCTATTTCACAACGCTGATGAAAACCACGCAGGACGAGATTATCGCGCGGACAGAGTACGCCAATATGTAAGCATCGGAGCAGGGAGGAAGCCATGCTTGGGGAACAGATCCGACAGCACCGGAAGCGGTTTGGATATACGCTACAGGAATTTTCCCGGAAAACCAATTTATCGGTGGGTTACCTCAGCAACATTGAGCGGGATATCGCCAGTCCCACAATTGCAACGCTGGATATTATCTGCAATGCACTCCGCATTGACATTGTGGAATTGCTGCGGGCAACCCGAAATCCCTCTCCGTTGCTAAAAAAGGCAGATCGCCGCCGCATTTATGCGGCTAAGGACGGAATTTTGGAGAATATTGCCGCTGAAAACGACCAGTACCGCTGTACCTGTTACACCATGGATCCAGGCTTCAAGGGAACGGTAACTGTTCCGGCGGGAGACGGAAAAGGCATTCTCTGCTATGTACTCTCTGGTACCTTGGAGTTGACTATGGACGGTAGCGTCTATCATATGGAGGAGGGGGATACCCTATTTATCCGTCCCCACGCCTCCCACAGCTTCCGGCAGCTGGGCAGCGAAACCTGCTCAACCCTTTGGTTTTATTCCTCCAGCCTGCGAACCTGATTTCTACGGCATACAATTTTTACCAGTAAAATTCACATGTATGAAAAAAGCAAGGGAAAACTATCCTAATATCTCAATTTCAAAAGATGAAATTGACAATGAACCCAGCAAAATTTATAGTAAATTTAAAATAAACCAGAAGCGGAGGGCCGTGTGCACATGAAACAACTGACAGGCTGTGTGGGGGGCATTCAAAAATACTCCACATCAGACGGGCCAGGTATCCGAACCTCAGTGTTTTTAAAGGGATGCCCGCTTCGGTGCCGGTGGTGCCACAACCCTGAACTCCTTCATACAGAGCGGCAGATTTTATTTACCGCCCAGAAGTGCATTGGCTGCGGTAACTGCGTCAAGGCTTGTCCCACGGGCGCGCTGCACCACATGGGAGAGCGGGTGGAATTTGACCAGTCCCTCTGCAGACACTGCTATGCCTGTGTGGATCACTGCTATAGTGAGGCCCTGCGGCTGGCCGGAAACGACATGACGGTGGAAGATGTCATGCGCAATGTACGCCAGGATCGGGGCTATTACGATCGTACCGGCGGCGGCATGACCATCAGCGGCGGCGAGTTGCTGATGCAGGTGGATTTTGCGGAAGCACTGCTGGATGCAGCGGTGGCAGAGGGAATCGGTGTGGCACTGGATACCTGCGGGTTTGGAAACGGCGACCGCCTGTACCGCATGGCGAAAAAGGCCTCCTATATTCTCTATGACATGAAGTCGATTGACGACTCGGTACATCAGCATGCCACCGGCGTCTCCAACCAGCTGATTCTGGAGAATTTGGCCCGACTCGCAGACGATCCCGAGGTGAATGGAAAAATCTGGATGCGGATGCCGTTAATTCAGGGTTTGAATGATACCCCTGCCATCATTGAGCGCACCTGCGCGTTCTATCGGGAGCACCATCTGACGTATGTAACGCTATTCCCCTACCACGAGCTTGGCATTTCCAAATATAAGAGTCTGGGGCAGGCCTATGAGAATTTTGCACCGCCGGATACGGAGCGGCTCCACGAAATTCAGGCGCTGTTCAAGGCCAATGGCATCAAGGCCGATATTCTTGGTGAACAAATCCAGTAATGAACACAGAACGATAGATATAGAAATGAGGATGTCTCTCATGAGTGAAATTGTGAAGGATTGCAAAATCGGCGATCTTTTTTCCCTGCAGGATCGGGTGGTTCTGGTGGTAGGTGCCGGTGGACTTGGCGCCTATATCGGCCGCGGCATGGCCCTCAACGGCGCAAAAGTGGTTTTTACCAACACTTCCATTGGGAAAGCGCAGAAGGTGCAGGCGGACATGGCTGCGGAGGGCCTGGCTTGTGACATCTACCAGCTGGATGTGACCGACAACGATCAGGTAGTGGATGTGATTCACGCCATCGACGAAAAGTACGGTCGGATTGACGTGCTGATCAACACGGCAGGTATCGGCGCTCACTCGGAGCCGGAGAATTATCCGCCGGAGGTGGTCCGTCAGGTGGTGGATGTCAACCTGAACGGCACCATCTTCATCTGTCGGGAAGTCGGCAAGGTGATGATCCGCCAAGGCGGCGGCAAAATCGTCAACATTGGCTCCATTGCAGGTGATTTCTGCCATACCTATCTCTCCATGCCCTATGAGTGCTCCAAGGCCGCTGTCCACCAGTTCACCCGTTCTTTGGCGGTTACCTGGGTCAAATACAATATTAATGTCAACTGCATCGCCCCCACCTGGGTCTATACGCCCATGCTGGAGGGGTTCCAGGACAACACCTATGACCGTATCATCGAGCAGCATCCTGCCGGCCGGATTGCCGCGGTGAACGATTTCCTCGGGCTTGCAATTTATCTCTCCACCCCCGCCTCCAATTATGTAACCGGACAAGTGATTTACGTGGATGGCGGCTGGAGCAGCGGAAAGCCCATCGATATTCCCACGGAGCAGCGCTGCGTCCGTGAGTAATAGGGAAGTGCCTATTGATTTCATATCTTTGATGAAGAGCAATTTCAATCCAGTTCGGATAGGAGGAAAGCATCATGACCGAACGAGTAAAAAAACTGCGTAAGCAGCTTTTGGAAGTAAAGCCCGCACTGAGCATTGAGCGGCTGCGGCTGGAGACAGAGGCCGCCAAGCTGTTCTCCGGCGCCCCCACGCCGATTTACCGCGCCAAAATTCTGGAGTATGTGCTTCAGCATAAAACCGTCCGAATCTATGACGGCGAGCTACTGGTTGGTACTGTGACGGAAAAGGTGCGGGCGGCTGACATCTTCCCGGAGTATGCCTCCGGAAAATTGTGGCTGTACGAGACATTGCCTATGATTTCCAAGCGGCCTCACGATCCCTTCGAAATCTCTCCGGAGGAGGTTTCCGAGGCAATTGATCTTTTGCACTACTGGGACGGCAAGGCAACTGAGGAGCTCACCCTGGCCCACATTCCTCAATACCTGCTAGATCACGAGAATGCCGGTGTCTACAAGTCCGGCAACAAGGGCAGTGTCTCCGGACACGTGCATCCCAATTACCAGCGGATGATGGAGGGCGGCTTCCGCAAACAGATTCAGCGCTGCAAGGACTTGATCGAAGAGACAACCTACAGCGGCCTGAACGTGGAGAAGATGCACAAGATAGAGTATTGGGAAGCCACCATCATCGTGCTGGAGGCCTTTATCTCCTATGCCCACCGTCTGGCTGACGAGGCGGAGCATCAAGCATCCGCCTGTAGTGACGAGACGCGCCGGGCGGAGCTGAATCAAATTGCCGCCATCTGCCGCAAGGTGCCTGAAAATGCCCCCGAAACCTTCCGGGAGGCGCTACAGTTCCAGTGGTTTATCGAAGTGGGCCTGAACATTGAGGCGAACTCCTATGCCACGGGCTTGGGGCGCTTTGATGTCAATCTGGGTCGGTATCTGGAGGCTGATAAGAAGAAGGGGCTCATTAGCAATGAGGAGGCCCAGGAGCTGCTGGAGCTGCTGTTCATCAAGGTAACGGCCATCGTCAACATGAGCGACAACTATTACAGCCGTGCCGACGCAGGCTATCCCATGTGGCAGATTCTGATGATCGGCGGTATCGACGAAAACGGCAACGATGTGACAAACGACCTGTCCTATCTGGTGCTGGAGGCTGCCAGCGAGGTCAAGCTGGCACAGCCTGCGGTGGCCCTCCGTGTTCACGACGGGATGCCGGAGGATCTCTTCCGCAAGGGTGTAGAGATGATCCAGGACGGTCAGGCCAACCCCGCCTTCTTCAGCGACAAGGTTGCCATGCAGCAGGTGCTGGACAAAGGCGGTTCTCTGGAGGAGGCCCGCAACTGGGTCATTATTGGCTGCATTGAGCCGCATCCCGGTATGGGCAATACGGACGGAAGCCCGGTGGGCGGCTATGTCAGCGCGCCCAAGTGTCTGGAGATGGCGCTGCACAACGGTGTGGATCCGGTGACGGGAATAAAATTGGGCCTGGAGACCGGCGATCCCTCCGCCTTCACCTGCAAGGAAGATATTGTAGAGGCTGTAAAGAAGCAGGTCTGCTACGCTTGGGAGCTTTTGACAAAGGAGCACTGCATCTCTCAGTCCGTGCAGACAAATCTGCCCGCCATTTACGCCTCCTCTCTCATCGACGGCTGCATTGAAAAGGGCATGTCCATTCAGGAGGGCGGCCCGGTGCACTGCTATGTCAACACCTTCATCTGCGGTCCAGCCACTGTGGGCGATTCTATCGCCGCCATCGACTACGCCGTGTTCCAGAAAAAGCTGCTGACAATGGAGCAGATCATCCATCTTTGTGACACCAACTTTGAAGGCGCTGAAGATCTGCGGCAGATGCTGGTCAACAAGCCCCCAAAGTTCGGCAACGACATTCCCGAAGTGGATCAGATGGTTTCCGACATTGTGGAGGCCGGTGTTACACACATTGCCAAAATCAGCGATGCCCGCGGCGGGAAGTTCTCCCCTGGTAACCTCTCTCAGACCTACAATGTCACCTTGGGTGAGCATGTGGGCGCCACACCTGATGGCCGCAAGGCCTTTACAGCCCTGAGCGACAACGCCTCTCCCGCCATGGGCCGGGATACCAGCGGCCCGACTGCAGCTGCAAACTCCGTGGCCCATCTGAATCAGAAGGTCTGCCACGGCGGCGTACTTTACAACCTGCGCTTTGATCCCCGGGGCGTTGCCGGTGAGCCCGGAAAGGCTATTATCGGCGGTGTCATCAGGGAATTTATGGAGGGCGGCGAACATATCCAAATCAACGTGGTAGATGATGAGACACTGCGTGCCGCCCAGGTCCATCCGGAGGATTACCGGGACCTGGTGGTTCGTGTTGCCGGCTATATGGCCTACTTCACGGAGCTGGATAAGGGCGTACAGGATATTATCATTGCCCGGACGGCCCACTGTGCCTGCTGACATCGTTTTGGAAAGCGGCCGGCCGGCGTGATGTAGCGGAAGTTTCCCCCTCCGGTCTCATGGCAAATCGGCTTGAAAGGAACGTGCTTTTCTGCAAGGCACGTTCCTTTTTTCTTTACGCAGCGGCTGTCGGTTTGGCCATTCCCTGCGGGCTGTCGGATCCGCACTTTACACAGACTGAACAAAAACTTCTCCGGAATTCCGTTGACTGCAGCGTCTGCCTGCCTCTATAATAGCAAAACAGTTCCATTCCAAAAGCATATAGATAGGAGCAGATCATGCAAACAAAGAACGTAATTCAACTCGTCACTTTTGATTTGGACGGCACCATGCTGGACGATGAATGGGCGCACGCCGAGGCAAACCGGCGGATTGGTGAGCGCCTGGGTGTGGACCACACCCGGCTGGGCAAGCTGACCGGATACTCCGTCCGCCTGCGCTGGCAGGAACTCTGCCGGCAGGCCGAGCTTTCCGTGGACATTGAAGAACTTGCCGATGAGCACTTTCAGATTACACTGGACTTGCTGCGGGAGGCAGGAACAGCAGAGGCTCCTGGCTTAACGGAGACCTTATCCATGCTGAAGGCCGACGGATATCTCCTCGCAGTGGCTTTCTCCTCGGACGAGCCCTTTGTCCGGGCTGTAGTGGAGCTTTTGCGGCTTACAAGCTATGTGGATTTCTTTCTCACCAAAAACCAGGTGGAGAAGCTGAAGCCCTCTCCGGAGATCTACCTCACCGCCTGCAGGCTTGCAAATGTCTCCGTCAGTCAGGCCGTTGGCATTGAGGACAGCGACCCTGGCTGCTTGGCGCTTCGGAGAGCCGGAATGTACAGCATCGGTTTCACAAACGGCGGAAAAAACCGCCAGCAGCTGGCGGATGCGGATGCCCGCATTTCCTCCATGCGCGATCTGCTTCCTCTTTTGGAAAAGCTGCAGCGGCCTTGAGCAAGGTATATAAAACAGTTTGCACTGATCAGAAAAGGTATACGCGGTGTCAGCCATTTCGTGTCCGTAACGGTGAAATATATTTCCTTGCCTGCAGCGCAGAATAAGCGTCCAACTGCCTTCTTTTATAGTGAGCCCCCCTGTTTCTGTAGCAACGGCTGAACAGCCGGTACATTACAGAAACAGGGGGGCTTGTTTTTCTATTGCCCAGATCCATGATGTATTTCCACCGGAGTCAGGGAACTTGTCCCCAACAGGTGTCATTTAAACGCGCGGCACTTGATTCTGCGCCTCAGCTTTCATATTCGTAAAGGTGATACAGCTTTGTAAACAGCAGGGTCTGCGTTTTAAAAACAATATCGTCTTGAGCTTCCCACAGCTTCTTAATTCTCGAGAGCCGGTAGCGGATTGTATTGCTGTGCTGATACATTTTCTTCGAGATAAGGTCAATGTCTCCTCCACTTTTTACAAAGGCAAATATAGTATTCAGCGCGACTCCGGGAGCGTCCATATTTGCCTCAATTCGATTGAGCAGATCCAAATAATAGATTCTGGCCCACGGTGTTTCACTGGAAAAGCACAAAAAACGATCCACGCCGGCCTGTGAAAATTCCACATAAGCACTCTGATTCATGATACAGATCTTATTCGCACAGATTGCCTCGTGAATGGCTTTTGGAATGCTTGGAAGGCTGTCATTCAAAATGCGGATCCCAACCTGATATTTTTTCTTCTTTAAAAAATACGGTTTTAAAAAGGCCAATATCTGCGCCGTGTCCACCGGCATTTTTTCGCGGGCCGTATACAGGCAAAGCGTCCCCTTCCGATAAGGTAGCAGCAGGTGCTTTGTGGCGCACTTTCCAAAGCCATTGTGCAGGCCAGGTTTTTCCCCGGACCATTGCGGTATTCCGCCGAAAGCGTCGCTCCCCTCTATCGGGAGGGCCGTCTTTTCTTCCGTTATAAATGCGCAGAAAACCAGGTTGCTCTCAAAGCGGGAGTTCAGCCGTAATGCCAGCTGCTCCCGCTCTTCTGTCGGAAGGGATGAGGCGGCCAGCAGATCGTCAATGATTTTTTCCTGACGCTTGGGATCGTCCTCCAAAATAGCGATTTTTAAATCAAACAGCAAATCATCCACATATAAATCATCAAAAAACAGGATCGGAACGCCAGCTGAATCAGAAAGCTTTTTGATGGAATCGGGAATCGTGCGCAAATATACACGTTTAATTGCAATAGCCGCAACCCTGCATTTAATGAGATTGGTCAGCGCTTCCTCTACAGCCATAGGGGCATTTTTCGCAAAAGACAGGGTTGTCAGGACAAATTCGTTTTCAGGAAAGGAGTTGAAAATCTTGGTCCCGGTCTCCCACTCCAGAAATCCGGTACTGAAAACATGATTTCCCAGACCCCGGGCCCCGGAAACACAGCGGAACTGCTTATACAGGGGACGCTTTAAAATTTCTTCTACAGTAATCAACGAGTTCACATCCTATCTCCTGTTTTATGCCCATACCTGCAAGAAGTTCGTGACGCCGGTTTGCCTGTGGTTGTCATCTGCAAAGCGTGTCCATTCGAAAAGCGCTGGTGCAGCGCATCCTGCATCGAGTGGCTGTCCTGCAAAGCCTTCTGGAGTATTCCTCCCTGCCGCGCGGCGAAGGCTTGGGCCTGAGACGCCATGCTATTTTTTCACGGTTGCCGCAATCAAGGGTTCTGTCAGACTGTCTGCGGAGGTTTGCCTTCCTCTTTGGGTTGCTGATAGCGGTTTATTTCAGGATGAATTTACGGCTCTGTTTCTCCGTTTTACAAAACCTGTGTATATTTTACCACAAGAGCGCAAACCAGAACACATGTTTTGTGCAAAATTCTTCTGCATTTCTTATTGTAAAATATACAAAAATTTTTGTTCAGTTTTAAATTCAGTACAATTGCACACTTTTTCTTTCCATGTCATGATATTAGCATACATATTGACGAATTTTGGGTAGTGCCTTACATGCAGCAATTACGGGGAATTCAAGCTTTATTCTCCCATATTGAATACACTTTTACAGTTCGCAGAGCTTGAGGAGTGCCTCCCAGTTGCGGTCGACCTCCTGCTGGACCTGCTCGATCATCCATTCGTTTCCGGGCTTGAACATGTGGGCAAAGCGGCCCTGGAGCTTCAGATACTCCTCCACAGGCCTCTTATCCTTGGGCTCATAGCTGAGAATGTACTTGCCCTCTACCACTTCATACAGCGGCCAGATGCAGGTCTCCACCGCCATCTTCGTGATCTCCATCAGCTTCTCACTGGGATACCGCCAGCCACGGGGACAGGGCGCCATCACGTTCAAAAACGCCGGGCCGGGCGTGTAGATGGCCCGGTGGGCCTTCTCGCTGATGTCCTTGAAGTTCCCGATAAAGGTGGTCTGCGCCACATAGGGCACGCCGTGGGCCACCATGATCTTCGTCAGATCCTTCTTCTTCTGCAGCTTGCCGGGAATCACCGTGCCTGCGGGGGTCGTGGTGGTGTCGGCAAAGTGGGGGGTGGAGGAGGAGCGCTGGATGCCGGTATTCATGTACGCCTCGTTGTCATAGCAGACATAAACCATATCGTGGCCCCGCTCCATGGCGCCGCTGAGGCTCTGGAAGCCGATGTCATAGGTGCCGCCGTCGCCGCCGAAGGTGATGAACTTCCAGGTCTCATCGATCTTGCCCCGCTTCTTCAGCGCCTTGTACGCCGTCTCCACGCCGGAACAGGTAGCCGCCGCATTTTCAAACGCATTGTGGATGAAGCTGTCCTTCCACGCCGTATAAGGATACATGAAGGTGGACACCTCCATACAGCTGGTAGCGCCGGTGACCACCGCCTTGTCACCTGGCTCCAGCTGCCGCAGCACTGTCCGGATGGCAATGGGGGAACCACAGCCTGCGCACATCCGGTGTCCGCCGGACAGACGCTCTTCCCGCATCAGGTTCTCTTTCAGATTGTAGTTCATCTTGGTTCTCCCTCCTTATTCCCGCACATCCAAATAGCGGTAGGTTTCGCCCACGTCGCCGGTGGATGCGATCTGCTCCAGCTCTGCGAACACGTGCTGGATGCTCTCCACCCGCACGTCCCGGCCGCCCAGGCCATAGATGTAATTGATCCCCTTCGGGCCGCTGATGCCCGCGGCGTACAGTGCCGCGCAAACCTCCGCGTACATGGGGCCGCAGTGGGCATTGAAGCTGTCGTCCTTATCCATGACGGCAAAGGCCTTCACATGCTTCAGCGCCGCACACAGCTCTTCTGCCGGGAAGGGACGGAAGGAGCGGACCTTGATAAGTCCCACCTTCTTGCCGCCCTGGCGCAGCTGGTTGACCGCCTCCTTGGCTGTGCCGGCGGAGGATCCGATGATCACAATGGCCTCTTCCGCATCCTCCATCCGGTATTCCTCAATCAATCCGTAGGTCCGGCCTGTCATTGCGCCGAACTCTGCGCCAACCTTCCGGATGACCTCCTTGGCGTCCATCATGGCCTGGGCCTGCTGCCGCTTGGATTCCATGTAGTACACCGGTGTGGCGTAAGCGCCCACGGCCATGGGCTCATCCTTGTTCAGCAGATAGTGCTTCGGCCTGTACTCGCCCACAAAGGCCTTTACCTTCTCGTCCTCCACCAGCTCAATATTTTCAATGGCATGAGAGGTGATAAAGCCGTCCTGGCAAATCATGATGGGAAGGCCCACCGCCTCGCCGATCCGCATGGCCTGCAGGTAGTTGTCATAGGCCTCCTGGTTCGTCTCCGCGAACAGCATCAGCCAGCCCGTGTCCCGCACGCCCATGGCGTCGGAGTGGTCGTTGTTGATATTGATGGGGCCACTCAGTGCCCGGCAGCTCACTGCCAGGGTGATGGGCAGGCGGTCGCTGGCCGCCACATACAGCATCTCCGTCATGTAGCACAGGCCGCAGGAACTGGTGGCCGAAATGGCCCGGCAGCCCGCTGCCTCCGCGCCGATGCAGGTGGACATGGCGCTGTGCTCGGACTCCACCGCGATGAACTCCGTGTCCACTTCGCCGTTATCTACATAGGCGGAGAAATACTGGGGGATTTCCGTGGAGGGTGTGATGGGGAATGCGCCCATCACATCCGGGTTGATCTGCTTCATGGCATAGGCGATGGCCTCATTGCCCGAAAGTCTCTCTCTGATTCCCATTTTTTCGTTCCCCCCTTATTTCTCGTCTCTGACCATGGTGATGGCCCCGAAAGGGCAGGCGCTGGCACAGATACCGCAACCCTTGCAGAAAAAGTAGTTAAACTCTCCCCGCTTGCCGTCCTCCGTCATGGGGATGGACATGTCCGGGCACACCGGCACGCACAGCAGGCACTGCCGGCACTTGTCCGCATCCAGCACCGGCTTCATGGTCCGCCAGTCGCCGGTCTCCACGGTTTGGGATGTACCACCTTCAAAAATATTGCAGCCCGGGGTGATGTCCTGCCATTTCACGTCCGGCGTCATATCCTTTGCCAAATGACTCATCCTACCTGTACCTCCTCCATAGAGCGTTTCAGGGCACGCATGTTGCCCTCAATGACCTGGGGCTTGCTGGCAAACTTATGCTGGAAGGACGCCTTCATGTCCTCAATGAACTCCGTCTCCTCCACCACGCCGGAAACCTTCACAATCGCCGCCAGCATGGGGGTGTTGGGGAAGTTCTTTCCCAGCTCCTCCTCGCTGATCTTTGCCGCGTCGATGGTATATACCCTGCCTTCATAGCCCTTCAGAAGCGGCCGCAGCTGGGCGGGGGACTTGCCGGAGTTGATGACGATGGCCCCCTCTTTTTTCAATCCCGCCGTCACATCCACAGCGGAGAGAAGCGTCTCGTCCACCACCACCACATAGTCCGGCTCATAAATGTTGGAGTGGACTGTGCTCCGCTCACTGCTGATGCGGTTGTACGCCGTGATAGGCGCGCCCATCCGCTCCGGGCCGTACTCCGGGAACCCCTGGACGTACTTCCCCGTGTTGAACGCCGCGTCCGCCAGCAGCAGCGATGCCGTTTTCGCTCCCTGGCCCCCGCGGCCGTGCCAACGGATTTCTACAATCTCTTTCATCGTTTTTCCCCTTTCTGTGACAGGTTCTCCCTGTCGGATCTCAGGATCCCCACGTTTGCATCGTGCTCTTTTCCATGGAACGTGCTGGAGATTGCCCTCTTTCTAATCGTTTTCCAGGGGGCTCTGCAGTGGCCCCCAATGTCTCTATTATAAGGTTGCCTTTCTGCTTTTGCAAGGGTCTGTCCGCTATTCACGGACAAAATCCTCTATTTTTTCCACAATCAGACAGATACAGACTCCTTGCACGGCCATCTGCCATCCGTTCTCCGGCAAAAGGGTAGAAAAAGGACGTCCCATTGCGCCGCAATGGGACGCCCTTTTCACGGTTTGTCTGGATACGCGCTTCCCTCGAAATATCAGGCTCACTCCTGCGGCTGGGCCGCCAGATAGTCCACAAACTGCTGGGCCGCCCGGCCGGAGAATCCACCGTGACGGACCTCCCAGGCGTTGGCCGCCACCAGAAGCTGCTGTTCGTCCATGGTGATCCCCCGCTTGCGGGCCAGGGACAGGACAATCTTCTGATACTCCTTGGGGGTGGGCGCGTTGAAATTGATGGATACGCCGAACCGGCTGGCCAGGGAGAGCTTTTCCTCCATGGTGTCGGAGCGGTGGATGTCCCCGTGGTGCTCCATATCCGTCCGGTCGTTCCAGGTCTCCCGGATGAGATGGCGGCGGTTGGATGTGGCATAGATCAGCACATTGTCCGGCCGGGTCTCCACGCCGCCCTCAATCACAGCCTTCAGGAACTTGTACTCCACCTCGTTCTCCTCAAAGGACAGATCGTCAATGAAGATGATGAAGCGGTAATTCCGGTTTTTGATTTGGGCCAGAATGGCAGACAGATCCCCAAACTGGTGCTTGTAAATCTCAATCATCCGGAGTCCCTGGTCGTAGTACTCGTTGATCAGCGCCTTCACACTGGTGGACTTTCCGGTTCCGGCGTCGCCATACAGCAGCACATTGTTGGCGGCCTTCCCCGCCAAAAATGCCTCCGTATTCCGGCAGAGCTCCTGCTTTTGCTGCTCGTATCCAAGAAGATCCGTCAGCATCACACGGTCGATATTGCTGATGGGGAGGAACTCCACCTCCTGCCCGCTGCGGCGGATGCGGAAGGCCCGGTTCATGGCGAACACGCCGTAGCCATACTGGCGGTAGTATTCCGTCAGCAGATCGAACATCTCCTGTTCGTCGGCCGCCTCCTCCAGGGCCCGGCAAAGCGTCTGTACCTGCTGACTGACGTCGCGGTTGTACATCCGCTCCCGTTTTGGAATTGCCCGGTACTGGCAGATGGTGGAAAAACAGTCGATCCCCAGATCCCGCTCCACCGGACCAAAGTCATAGTGGAACAGCCGCCGGAAGACGGCAAAGTCGTTTTTTGCAAAGTGGTTGACGCTGCCCTCCTTGCTGCCCACCCGCTCGCAGGTCTGGGTAAAGGAGTTCTGGTTGGTCATCAGCAGCCAGGTGAGATAGCAATGCCAGAGGTTTCCGTCAAAGCCGCAGACGGTGGAGAGATCCAAAATCCGCTTGATTTGCGGATAGATCCGGCCCACCAGCGTGTCCTTGCCGCAGAGATCCTCCTCCCAGTCCCGGAGAATATGGGCCAGCTGAACCAGGATCTCATCCTCCTGCAGGTCGCTGTAAAGCAGCAGATGCGCGATGTCGCGGTACATTCCATCAATCCTCTCATGAGATATGGCGCCATCCCGTTTTTAGTGGGAGCGCAGTCGGTTATTCCAGCACCGCACCACGGTCGGCGGAGGAGACCATCTTGGCATACCGGCTGAGATATCCGGTTTTGATCCGGGGCTCCGGGCAAACCCAAGCGGCCTTCCGGGCTGCCAGGACCTCTTCGGAAACCTTCAGCTCAATGGTGTGGGCGGGGATATCGATGGCAATCATATCGCCCTCTTCCACCAGACCGATGGGACCGCCGCTGGCAGCTTCCGGGCTGACATGCCCGATAGAAGCCCCCCGGGTGGCCCCGGAGAAGCGGCCGTCGGTGATAAGCGCCACGTCCTTGTCCAGTCCCATGCCCGCGATAGCGGAGGTGGGGTTCAGCATTTCACGCATGCCGGGGCCGCCCTTGGGTCCCTCGTAGCGGATCACCACCACATCACCGGCGACAATCCTGCCCGCATAGATGGCGGCGATGGCGTCGTCTTCACTGTTAAAGACCCGGGCCGGGCCCTCATGGACCATCATCTCCGGGGCCACGGCAGACTGCTTCACCACGCAGCCATCGGGGGCCAGGTTGCCCTTGAGCACGGCGATGCCGCCGGTTTTGGAATAGGGATTGTCCAGTGGGCGGATGATCTCCGGGTTCCGGTTCACCACACCCTGGAGGTTTTCCGCCACCGTTTTGCCGGTGCAGGTCACAAGGCCCGTGTCCAGCAGTCCCGCCTGGGCCAGCTCCGCCATCACGGCGTACACGCCGCCAGCCCGCTCCAAATCCTCCATATAGGTGTCTCCCGCCGGCGCCAGATGGCACAGGTTGGGAGTCTTTTCGGAGATCTCGTTGGCCATGTCAAAGGAGAGGGTAATGCCGCACTCGTGGGCGATGGCGGGCAGGTGCAGCATGGTGTTGGTGGAGCAGCCCAGCGCCATGTCGATGGTCTCCGCATTGTGGAAAGCGGACTCCGTCAGGATGTCCCGGGGACGGATGTCCTTTTCCACCAGCTCCATAATCTTCATGCCTGCGTGCTTGGCCAGCCGCAGACGGGCGGAGTGGACGGCGGGAATGGTGCCGTTGCCCCGCAGGGCCATGCCGATGGCCTCGGTGAGGCAGTTCATGGAGTTTGCCGTGTACATGCCGGAGCAGGAGCCGCAGGTGGGGCAGGCGTTCTCCTCATACTCCTCCAGCCCCTCGTCGTTCAGCTTTCCGGCGTAATGGGCGCCCACCGCCTCGAACATGTGGGAGAGGCAGGTGCGGCGTCCGTCGTTCAGGGTTCCCGCCAGCATGGGGCCGCCGGAGACGAAGATGGTGGGCACATTCACCCGTGCCGCCGCCATTAAAAGGCCGGGCACGTTTTTGTCGCAGTTTGGAATCATCACCAGACCGTCAAACTGGTGGGCCATGGCCATAGCCTCAGTGGAGTCGGCAATGAGATCCCGGGTCACCAGGGAGTACTTCATCCCCACGTGGCCCATGGCGATTCCGTCGCACACGGCGATGGCCGGAAACTCCACCGGCGTGCCGCCGGCGGCCCGGACGCCGGCCTTTACCGCCTCGGCGATTTTATCCAGGTTCATGTGGCCGGGGACAATCTCGTTATAGGAGCACACCACGCCGATCAGCGGCCGCTCCAGCTCCTCCTTGGTATAGCCCAGTGCATACAGCAATGAGCGGTTGGGCGCGGCCGGCACTCCTTTTTTAATCACGTCGCTATGCATAGGAAAGACCTCCGTATTGTGACTGGAATTTCAAAAGGGGGAGGGAGCACCTCCCCCTTTCCGCAGGGTCAGTTGGAAGCGGTATCGGGATCCACATCGTCGCCCCAGAGCATGTTCTTCCGCAGCTGGGCACCCACAACCTCCATGGGATGCTTGGCCAGCTGGGCACGCTTGGCATTGAAGAAGGTGCGGCCGGTCTGGTTCTCCGCAATCCACTTGCCGGCAAATACGCCGTCCTGGATGTCGGTGAGCACGGCCTTCATGTTCTTCTTGGTCTCCTCATAGGGCAGGATCCGGGTGCCGGAGACATACTCGCCGTATTCAGCAGTGTCGGAGATGGAATAGTTCATCATGGCCACGCCGCCCTTGTTGATGAGGTCGATGATGAGCTTCATCTCATGGATGCACTCGAAATAGGCGTTTTCAGGCTCGTAGCCAGCTTCCACCAGCGTCTCAAAGCCCAGCTTCATCAGCTCCACAACGCCGCCGCACAGCACGGCCTGCTCACCGAAGAGGTCGGTCTCGGTCTCATCCTGGAAGGTGGTCTCCATCACGCCGGCGCGGGCAGCGCCGATGCCGGCTGCATAGGCCAGGCCCAAGTCATAGGCCTTGCCGGTGGCATTCTGCTCGACCGCCAGCAGGCAGGGAACACCCTTGCCCGCCACATAGGTGGAACGAACGGTGTGGCCAGGCCCCTTGGGCGCAATCATCATCACATCCACATCTGCGGGGGGGACGATCTGCTTGAAATTGATGTTGAAGCCGTGGGCGAACATCAGCGCGTTGCCCGGCTCCAGGTTGGGGGCAATTTCCTTCTTGTAAACAGGTGCCTGGACCTCATCATTGATGAGGATCATGACAATGTCGCCCCACTTGGCAGCTTCAGCCACCGTCTTGACCTGCAGGCCCGCCTTCTCAGCCGCAGCCCAGTTCTTGCTTCCCTGGCGCAGGCCGACGCACACGTCGCAGCCGGATTCCTTCAGGTTCAGCGCATGGGCGTGGCCCTGAGAGCCGTAGCCGATGATTGCAATCTTCTTGCCATTGAGCTTGTTGATGTCGCAGTCCTTCTCATAATACATTTTTGCCATAGTCGTATTCCTCCCGTAATTTGTTGTTGTCGTATATCGTGCTACGCCCTCGTTCAATGGCGATAGTACCGGTTTTTGCGATCTCCAGGATGCCGAAATCCTCCAGCATCCCAATCAGCGCGGTGTTCTTGCTCTGGCTGCCAAAGACCCAAATGGTCAGGGATTCCTTCCCCACATCGATGACTTTGGCCCGGAAGATGTTCACCAGCTGGATGATCTCGTCCCGGGCGGCGCGATCCGCCGCGCGGACCTTGATGAGGGCAATCTCCCTGCGGATGCAGGACTCCTCATCCAGAATCTTGACAGCCTTGACCGGCAGAAGCTTGCGGCACTGGGCGGCAATCTGGTCAATCATCAGCTCGTCTCCCAGCAGCTCAATGGAAATGCGGGTAATGCCGGGCCTGTCCGTCTCGCCGGAGACGATGGACTCAATGTTGTATCCCTTTCTGGAGAACAGGCGGGCCACCTGGCTCAGCACCCCGGGGATATCCTCCACCAGGATGCAGAGGGTATAGCGCTTGCGCTCCATACTGAATTCCTTTTTCAAGTCGTTCCCTCCTTCAGCAAAAAGTCCGTGATGGGGGAGCCGGCCGCCACCATGGGCCGCACCATCTCGTCGATGTCCAGCACACAGTCGATCACCGCGCCGCAGCCGTCGGCCAGGGCCTTGTCCAGGGCGGCTTCCATCTCTACCCGGGTGCGAACCCGGTATCCCTTCAGGCCGTATGCCTCGGCCAGCTTCACAAAATCCGGGCCGCGGTCCAGGGTGGTGGCGGAAAAACGCTTGTCGTAAATCAGGTTCTGCCACTGGCGGACCATGCCAAGAGTGCCGTTGTTGAACACCACAGAGATGATGGGCAGGTGATAGTGCTCCACGGTGCACAGCTCATGGCAGTTCATGCGGAAGCAGCCGTCCCCGGTGATGTGGATGACCCGCTTATCGGGGTTTCCCATCTGGGCGCCGATGGCGGCGCCCAGGCCAAAGCCCATGGTGCCGAAGCCGCCGGACGTCAGCAGCTGGCCGGGATAGTTGAAGTGGAGGTATTTGATGGCCCACATCTGGTTTTGGCCCACATCGGTGGCCACCATGGTGTCCTTGGGGGCCTGGCGCTGAATCACATCCAGAATCTGCTGGGGCGTCAGGACTTCGCTCTCTGCCGCCACAGAAGGCGCCCGCATAGGCAGGATGTACTGCTTCCAGACATCGTGGTGGTACTGGGGCATTTTTTCGTTTAAAAGGGCCAGCACCTTTCTGGCGGATCCGATGATATGGTGATCGGTGAGCACATTTTTATCGATTTCCGCCCGGTCAATGTCAATCTGTACAATTTTGGCCTGGGAGGCAAAGGTAGCCGGATCCAGTGCCACCCGGTCGGAGAAGCGGCAGCCCACAGCAATCAGCAGGTCACATTCGTCGCAGGCCACATTGGAGGCCCGGGATCCGTGCATGCCGATCATGCCGGTAGTCAGCGAATGGCCGCCGGGGAAACCACCGCCGCCCATGACGGTGATGGCCACCGGCGCATCCAGTTTTTCCGCAAATTCTCCGAATTCCCGGTGTGCCCGGCCGCGGACCACACCGCCGCCGCAGATGAGAAAGGGCTTTTTCGCCTGGCCAATCATCTCCAGCAGCTTTTCAATATCCTGCCGGTTGGGCTCTGGATTTTTCAGCTGGTGGCTGGCATTCAGGCTGCGCAGGCTTTCAAGCCGCCGGTTTTCCCGCCAGGGAACGAAGTCATAGTCAATCATCTGACTGGGTGCCGTAACGTTTTTCAAAAAGTCAATGAGCACCGGGCCTGGCCGGCCGGTGGCCGCCACGGCAAAGGCTTGGCGCATCACATCCGGGATGGTTGCGGCGTCCCGCACCAGGAAGGTGGCCTTGGTGATGGGCATGGCAATGCCGGTGGAGTCCACCTCCTGGAAGGCATCCTTGCCCAGCAGGTTTTCCCCCACGTTGCAGGTGATAAACACCACGGGGGAGGAGTCCAGATGGGCGGTGGCAATGCCGGTGGTCAGGTTGGTGGCGCCGGGGCCGGACGTGGCAAAGCACACGCCTACTTTTCCGGTGGATCGGGCATAGCCGTCCGCCGCATGGGCAGCGCCTTGTTCATGGGCGGTCAGGACATGGTGGATTCGATCCTGATAGCGGTACAATTCGTCATAAATATTCAGAATCGTTCCGCCCGGATAGCCGAAAACCGTGTCTACCCCCTGCTCCAGCAGGCACTCCATAATGGCCTGCGTCGCGCGGATCTTCAAAATGCATTCCTCCTCATATTTCCCTCAAACACGGCGGAGCACCGCCATGCTCAAATCTTTCCTCCGCCCTTCTGCAGGGCAATCATCCCGGTCCGCGCTACCTCCAGAATGTTGAAGGGGCGCATCATCTCCTCAAAGGTATTCACGCGGTCCGGCGTATCCGACAGTTCCATGGTCATGGAGGTGGGGGAGATATCCGCCACCTTGGCACCGCAGATATCGCAGATGGTCATGATATTGTTTCGGGTCTTGGCGTTGGCGCTGACCTTGAGAATCATCAGCTCCCGGCCAATCATGCTGCTTTCATCCAGCGTGCGGACCTTGATAACCTCCACCAGCTTGTTCAGCTGCTTTTCCACCTGCTCCACCACGCTGTTGCCGTTGTCTACAATAATGGTGATGCGGGAGATTGCCGGGTCATCGGTAACGCCCACCGCCAGGGAATCGATATTGAACGCCCGGCGGGAGAAGAGGCTGGTAATGCGGCCCAGCACACCGGCCCGGTTCTCCACCAGGACAGAAATCGTCTGTTTCATGCTGCTCCTCCTTAGTCGCTCGTCGTCACAGTGGGATCCACTTTTGCAATCAGCAGGCAGCTGCCCTTTTCCGCCAGGAAGCGGTCCAGAGCGTTCTCCACCTCGCCTTCCTCCCCAACCGTGATGCTGGGAATGCCATAGGCTGCCGCAATGGCGGCAAAGTCCGGGCTGCCGTCCAGCGACACGCCGAAGGGCCCGTGATAGGGCGCCGTCTTCTGAATCTGGTTGACCAGGCCCAGCACGCCGTTTTTCAGCAGGACAATCTTCAAATCCATGTTCCCGGCCCGAACAGCGGCAAGCTCATTCATAGCCATCTGAAAGGATCCGTCCCCGCAAATGACTACCGTCTGCCGATCCGGCTGGGCCACCTTGACGCCCACGCCGGCCGGCAGGGCATAGCCCATGGTGCCCAGGCCTCCGCTGGTGAGGAAGCGCCCGCCCTTCAGCCACAAATGCTTGCAGGCCCAAATCTGGTTTTGGCCCACATCCACGCACACAGCGGCCTTTTCCTGAAGCCGCTCACCCAGCAGCCGCAGCAGCCGCCCCGGGAACACACTGCCCGCACGGACGGGATACTCCCGGTTCAGCTCTTCCTTCCGCCGTTCCTGCAGCTGGGTCAGCCAGGGTGTGCAACGGGTCGTCAGGTCCCGCTTCAAAATCTGCTGAAGAATCACCCGGACATCGCCCACCAGGGGAATCTCCGTCTGGATGTTCTTGCCGATCTCCGCCGGATCCACATCAATGTGGATGGAGGGCATCCGCCGCTGAATCTCCTCAGGAGAGAAGATGGCCCGATCCGCCGCCCGGGTGCCGATCATAATCAGCAGATCGGATTTTGCCAGGGCCTTATTGGCGCAGACATTGCCCTGGGTTCCGATCATTCCCATATTCAAGGGGTGATCCGTGGGCAGCAGGGAAAGTCCCATCATGGTGGTGACCACGGGAATCCGGGTTCTGGCGGCAAAGGTTTCAAAGTCCAGCATGGCATCCGATAAAAAGACGCCGCCTCCGGCGCAGATCACCGGTCGCTCCGCCTGGCAGATGGCCTCCGCCACGTGGGCAATCTGTTTATCGTTGCCCCGGACACTGGGGTTATAGCCCCGGATGCTGACCGTTTCGGGGAAAGAGACGTCCTTCACCACCTGCTCCTGGATATCGATGGGGACATCGATCAAAACGGGACCCGGCCGGCCGGTGGAGGCGATGTAAAAGGCCTCCTTGAGAATCAGGGGCAGATCCGCCGCATCCTTTACCAGATAGCTGTGTTTGGAAAAGGGGGATGCCGCTCCCGTGATGTCCACTTCCTGAAAGATATCACGTCCCAGCAGGTGGGAGGGAACCTGGCCGGTAATGGCCACCATAGGGATGGAGTCCATATAGGCCGTGGCAATTCCGGTCAGCAGGTTGGTGGCGCCGGGGCCTGAGGTGACAATGCAGACGCCCACCTTTCCCGTAACCCGGGCGTATCCGGAGGCCATGTGGCCGGCATTCTGCTCGTTGCGGACCAGAGTGTATCCCAGCTGGGGAGTCGAGCGCAATACGTCCGCCAATGGACAAATGGTAGCCCCGGCATATCCGAAAATCATATCTACCTTTTCCCGCAGAAGTCCTTCCACCAAAATCTGCGCGCCTGTCATTTCCATCGTTTCTTCCTCCTTTGGTGTCTTTTGCGGCCGGAAACATCGGACCGGCGCAGCGTTTTTTCATGTCGGAGCTATAAAAAAACGTCTGCGGCCCTTTGTGTCGGGTCACAGACGTTCAAGAATTTTCAGGTTCCCTTACGCCGCCAAAGCGGCAAAACCGGGAGTCGCATTCTTGCTCTGAGCATGACCAAACACACTATTCTTTTCCAGTACTACCAAGTGTACCAGAATCAGAATAATGGAAATGACCAGAATGCTAATCAGAGCAGTCATCATCATAAAATCAAAGCCTCCGCTGTTTCCAGCAGTTTTATGGATGCGGGTTGTTTGTTTTTTTCATTATACATGCCTGCTTTTCAAAGCGCAACAAAAAAATTGGACAGCAAGCGTTTTTGGAGAGTGTTCCAAAGAGGCTTTTCTAACAAACGGAAAAACCGGAAAATTTGACGGTATTTTCGCCGGTTTTCTTTGACTTTTCCGGCATCCTTTGAATTCCTTGACTGGAATCAGCGGAAAAGCTGTCCACTGATCACCAGCCGCTGGATTTCATTGGTGCCCTCATAAATCTGCGTAATTTTTGCATCCCGCATCATGCGCTCCACATGGTATCCTTTCATATAGCCATTACCGCCCAGCATCTGGACACATTCCGTGGTCACGCGCATAGCCGTGTCCGTGCAGGTCATCTTTGCCATGGCGGCCGGAACACTGTGTGGCTTTCCCTCCTCCTTGCAGATGGCGGCCTTATACAGCAAAAGCTCCGCCTTTTCAATCTCTGTCTGGAGCTCTGCCATTTTAAACGCCAGATACTGCTGCTTGCACAGGGGCTTGCCGAACTGCTCACGCTCCATCAGATACTTCCGGGCAATTTCAAAAGCACCCTTGGCAATGCCGAGCCCCTGGGCCGCCACACCGATGCGGCCGCCGTCCAGAACCTTCATCGCCAGCTTGAAGCCCTCACCGGGCTTTGCGATCATTCTGTCTGCGGAAACCCGTACATTGTCCAGATGCATCTCCGACACCTGTGCAGAACGGATACCCATTTTATCCTCCAGCCGACCCACCGTAAAGCCCGGCATCCCCTTTTCCAGTACAAAGGCGGCCATGCTCTTGGTGCCGATGCTGGGATCCATCAGGCAATAAACCACGGTATAGTCCGCGAAAGGCCCGTTTGTATTGAAAATCTTTGTGCCGTTCAAAACATAGCCGTCGCCGTCCGGCGTCGCAACGGTCTGCTGTCCGGCCGCGTCGGAACCGGCGGTGTGCTCCGTCAGCCCGAAGGAGCCAACGGCGGCTCCGCTGGCAATCGGCGCCAAAAAGCGCTTTTTCTGCTCATCGGTCGCAGAGGAATACATCACGCTGCCGCCATACAGGGAGGTATTTACGGAAAAAGAGATGCCAAAGGCGCCGTCAATTTTGGAGACCTCCTCCACACCCAGGATGTAGGAGAGGTAACTGCCGCCCTGGCCGCCAAAGGCCTTGGGATAGGGAATGCCGTACATACCCATCCCTCCGAATTTCTTAAATGCCTCCATCGGGAACTCGCTGTTGGCATCCCGCTCCAGGACGCCGGGGGCCAATTCGTTTTCTGCAAATGTCCGCGCCAGTTTCTGAATCTGCTGCTGCTCCTGCGTCAAATCAAAATTCATGACTGTTCCCTCTTTTTCATTCTTTTCATTTTTTTGAAGTGGGATCCCCTATCAACCAGCGGCACACATTTGTGTTTCCCCTGTTGCCAGATAGTATAGCATTGGGAGCATTTTTGAAACAATGTCTAAGTATACCTAAAATTCAGATCTTTGTGACTAAATTTTTTGTATATCAACTATTTGTTTATCAAAAGTTTGTCTATTAGCAAACAAAGTCCCTTTCGTGCAGCCTGCATAAGCTATTTGCTATTTTTTTGACAAATTCAGCGAATTTGTCAAAAAAATAGCAGACGGAGATTGCCGCCTGCCGAAAATGTCTGTATTTGTTCAGTCGTCTTTCCATCAGAAAACCGGACGATTGCGTGCTCCGCCAATCCGCATCAAGCCTTTTTTCGTATGCTTCAGAAAGTCTGTAAATCGCGATCCCGGGGTTTCTATGACTGCCGCAGGGGTTTCGTCCGGCATGGTGATATTGGAGCTCATCACCTCCGTCATGTTGATTGCGGAGCAGTAAAAAGGCCCTGCACCACTTTGTGGCACAGTTGCGTTTCAGGTATGACCGCCTTCTTTTTCAGATGTCTATGCCCGGCTTCTTTTCCCGTTGTTTTTGTAAATTTTTTCCTTTTTCGAAAAAATTGTACAGATTCCAGAGTCTCTCGACAGATTCAGACAAAATCCCCATCCGATTTTATGTAAAATGGGAAAAAATCCCACAAGATCTTGCGGGAGTCTGGAAAGGATGAGTACCAAATGCTGAATGTAACCAAGGAATATCTCCTGCTTTTCAATGCAATTACCGACGCAGAGGAGACCCTGCAGCAGCTTCGGTCCAACCTGATTGCCGTGCAGCAAAAAGCGGAGGAATTGTATGTAACGGCGGACGAGCCTTCTGGAAAAAACACGGAAGACCAGGGAGTTCACAGCTAAATTAGGTTACATAACGCCGCCGGATATTTTCGGCGGCGTTTTTGTTGCATTTATCCCGGACATTTTCAGCCGTCCGTGGTATAGTAATAATCAAAATAAAAAGACGGTTGTGTCTGTTTGACCGCATGATACAACATCCATTGGAAACAGGAGGTTCTTTATGTTGCACATCGGCTGTCACCTCTCTTCCTCCAAGGGCTTTGCCGCTATGGGGAGGCAGGCGCTGGAGCTGGGCGCGGACACCTTTCAGTTTTTTACCCGAAATCCCCGGGGGAGCCGGGCCAAGGATCTGGATCCCGCCGACGCGGCGGCGCTGCAGGCCCTGCTGGCGGAGCACCGCTTTGCCCCCATTATCGCCCATGCACCCTATACGCTGAATCTCTGCGGTGCAGAGGAAAAAAACCGCACCTTTGCCCGGGAGACCATGGCGGACGATCTCCGCCGGATGGAGTTTCTGCCGGGCCAGTACTACAATTTTCATCCCGGCAGCCATGTGGGCCAGGGCACGGAAGCCGGCATCACCTATATCGCCGCAGGGCTGAACGCCATCCTTACCCCGGAGCAGCACACCACGGTTCTCCTGGAGACCATGGCCGGGAAAGGCAGCGAGGTGGGCGGCACCTTTGAAGAGCTGCGGGAAATCCTGGATCGAGTGTTGCTGGGGGAGAAGATGGGCGTCTGTCTGGACACCTGCCACGTGTCCGACGGGGGCTATGACATCATCCGCAATCTGGATGGGGTCCTGACCGAGTTTGACCGCGTCATTGGCCTGCAGCGTCTGAAAGCCGTCCATCTCAACGACAGCAAAAACCCGCCCGGCAGCCGCAAGGATCGCCACGCCTGTATCGGGGACGGTGCCATCGGCCTGGAGGCCCTGGCCCGCATTGTCCGCCACCCCGCGCTGCGGGAGCTGCCCTTTTGCCTGGAGACGCCTAACGAGCTGCCGGGCTATGCAAGGGAGATCGCCCTGCTGCGCGAGTTGGCAGCATTCTGAAAAAGCCCGTCCCGAGGTATTTCGGGACGGGCTTTTTCAAAAGTGAAAGCGGCGGCGCGCCTCCTCCCGCAAGGAAGGGATCCGGCGGATGATCACCAGGGGGATGCACAGACCCACGCAGCAGGCAAACACCACCAAAGACCAGCCCGGCGCAAAGCCGCTGTACAGATACCAGTCGCAGCAGGCCTCCACGCCCAGGCAGAAGATGCCGGCGGCAATCAGGGACATGGTGGCGGTGGTCAGCAGGGAATGCCCCCGCCGCAGCAGCCAGCTCAGGGAAAACACCACGGCGGCAGACAGCGCCAGCAGCGGGATTGCCAGGTTGCGGAACCAGGTCCCGCCGTCCAGAGCCAGGGAAATCAAAAAGACATACAGCCCCACGGCCCCCACATCCAGCGTCAGCCTCCCCCAGAGGGGCACCTTCCGGGCCAGCAGAGGGAACACCGTCCACACCCACAGCATGGCCGCCGCCCCCACTACAAAAAGATACCAGGGGATGTGGGGCTTCAGCACCAGATTCAGCAGCGCGCAGCACACCGCCACAGACCCCAGCATCGCCGTCAGCAGCAGCGCCATCGCCCGCTTGGAAACCGGAGCGACCTCCGCCCGGCGGGTGGGGAAAAACGCCGGAGCCGTCTCATCCGCTTTCTGCCGGGGATTCAAAACCGGCGTGCCGCACAGGGGGCAGCAGGATGCCGCCGAATTCAGTTCCACGCCGCAGTTGACACAATAGGACATCAGTCTTCCTCCTTTGAACTGCCGCCGGGACGGCGGTTGCTCTCAATCCGGACAGGGATCCCCTGGGTGACCAGAAAGTGAAAAAATGCCCGCTCCGTCTCCGCGTCCCGCTGGGTGCCGGCAAAGGTGATCTCCAGCGTGTTGCCATAGCTGATGGCCGAAACATGGGGACGAGCCACAGTGGCCTGTCCCAGCACCACCTCCATATGCCGGATGTGGGGCTCCATCTCCGGCGGAACCCGGAACACGCCGGGGTTGGTAAAGGTTGCGGAATAGGGCCGCACGCCGCGGGTGCGGTAATTGTAGGCCATCACCGGATTTTTCAGCGGACGGGGAATCAGCTGCAGCGCAGGGTTCCGCTCATAGCGGACATTGCGGGTAAACAGGGCCCGCAGCTCTTGCGGATTGATATGCAGCCGCATATAGTGGTGCACCTGAGAGACAATATCCGCAAAGCGGTACGGTCCCAGCGCCGGATCCACCGACGGCTGCACGGTGAGGATAAAGTTCCGCAGGGTATCTGTCGGAAAAAGGGCCCGGAGGTCAATGGGCACCGCCAGCGCCACTGGCCGCTCCCGGTGGGGACGCTCCCGGTGCTGCTTTTCCAGCAGCACCCAAATCAGACCGGCGGCCAGGTACTCCGTCAGGGATGCCTGGTACTCCCTGGCCTTGCTTTTGATCTGATCCACAGGTACAAAGCCCATGGTGACATGAAAGGTATAAAAGGGCTCCGGCTCTCCCCGGTTGGAGTAGGCCCGCCTGATCAGAGCAGGGGCCCGGGCCACCTCCCCGGCGTAGCGGGCGTATGCATCCTCCCGCTCTTCCCGCCGGGGCGCCTCGGTCACATCCAAAAGCCCGGAGCCGCAGGGAATGATATGGCCCTGAAGCCGCAGGTATTCCGCCAGCAGCGTCCGGAAGAATACCAGTCCTCCCGTGCCGTCCGCCAGGGCGTGGAAAGCCTCAAAGGAGATGCGGTTGCGATAGTAGTAAAACCGCACCAGATACCCGTTGTCCTCCCGAAAGCGCACCGGCTGGCAGGGATCCGCCACATCGGGCTTCAGATAGGGGCCGGGCGCGGTATTGGGCTCGAAATAATACCAGAAAAATCCACGGCGGATACGCACGGCGAAGCCGGGAAAGCGGGGCATACAGCGGTCGATGGCGTTTTGAAGCAGGGCCGGATCCACCGGATCCGTCATCCAGGCGGAAAAGCGATAGATGGCGGAGTATTCTTCCCGCTGAATGGCGGAATACAACGTGCCGGCGTTGTCCAGCTTGTACCACGGGGTCTCCCGCCGCGCCATATTCCTCACCGCCCTCTCCTGTCGTTTGCAGAGTCATTGTAGCACGTTTCCCGCTGGTCGGGCAAGGGAATTCAGCCGCCTTTGCGGCAGGATCTGCCAAGGCAGCGCCAATTGCTTTCCTTTTGTCCCTTTTTATAGTATACTAAACCTATTCTGCCCCACAAGGAGGTCCCCATGGAGGAAAAACGCGCAAAACTGAAGCAGGTTCTGGCAGACCGCAGCTCTGCCCAGCGGCAGGCCGCGGAGCGCCGCCGTCTGGATCCGGCCATGCGGATGCTGAAAGCGCTCCACAGTGCGGCCGCGCCGGGGGATATGACCGCGGAGGAGCTGGAAAAACAGCGCAAGGGACAGGAGCTGCTGGGCAATTTGGTGGCGCCTATGGCCGGCATGGACTGGGAGACCTTTGATCTAAGCGGCATGCCCGCGGCCTGGATGCGGCTGGAACGCCCCCACCGGCGCCGCCATGCCATCCTGTACTGCCACGGCGGCGGCTATACCAGCGGGAACCTGGGCTATTCCAAAGTCCTGGCCTCCAAACTGACCCAGGTGACAGGGTATGACGTGCTGACCTTTGAGTACCGCCTGGCGCCGGAGCACCCCTATCCGGCAGCGGTGGAGGATGCCCTGCGGGCCTGGGACGATCTGATGCGCCTGGGCTACGGCGCCCGGGATGTGGTGGTTGCGGGGGACAGCGCCGGCGGCAACCTGGCGTTGGTTCTGTGCCACCGGCTGAAGGCCCAGGGGCGGATGCTGCCGGCGGCGCTTCTTTTGATGTCCCCCTGGACGGATATGACCGCCTCCGGCCCCTCCTATACGGAGCGGGCGGACATTGACCCCATGCTGACACCCGCGTATATCATGGCCATGCGGGAGGCCTATGCCCCCGGACAAAACCTGCAGAGTCCGGAGCTCTCTCCGCTCTTCGGGGACTTTACCGATTTTCCGCCCACGCTGGTCCAGGTGGGCACCCATGAAATTCTCTACTCCGACGCCCAGCGGCTGCGGGACGCCATGACCGCCGCCGGAGCAAACTGCCGGCTGGAGGTCTGGGAGGACATGTGGCATGTGTTCCAGATGTTTCCCACGAAAAAAGCAGCCTCCGCCATGGAGGAGATGGGACGGTTTTTGCTGGATCTGCTGTAAAAGAAGAGGCCCTGCCGAATGGCAGGGCCTCTTTATATCCGCGAAATCAGTCGTACCGCAGTGCATCAATGGGATTCAGCAGTGCCGCCTTCTTGGCGGGGAGATAGCCGAAGATCACGCCGATGCCAGTGGACACCCCGAAGGCCAGCAGCACCGCACCCAGGGAGGGGCTGACCGTAATGGGCGTGTCGGGCATGACGTTGGCAATCACCGTGGTGGCCACCGCAGAGAGTCCGTAGCCCAAGGCGATGCCCAGCACACCGCCCAGGGCGGAGGTGGTGGCCGCCTCAATGACAAACTGGCGCATGATGGCCCCCTCCTTGGCGCCCAGGGCCTTGCGGATACCAATTTCCCTTGTCCGCTCGGTGACGGAAACCAGCATGATATTCATAATGCCGATACCGCCCACCACCAGAGAGATGGCGGCAATTCCAGCCAGAATGTAAATGATCATGTTCACCATGCTGTTCATCTCCTCCACCATCTCCGCCATACTGCTGACGTTATACGCGTCATCGTCAGCAAAGACTTTGTACAGCTCATTTTCCACCAGCGTTTTGGCCTCAGAGATGTAGTCCGTATTCTGCACCGTCACGGTGTAGCTGGAGATTGTTCCGGTGAAGCTGAGCCTTGCGGCGGTAGAATAGGGGACAAACAAACAGTCATCGGTACCCCCCTCCTCCAGGTCGTCGGTTTCTGCTGCCATCACGCCCACGATGGTGAAGGTGGTTCCGCCTACCTTCAGCGTCTGGCCCACGGCATTGCCGCCGAAATAGGCCATGTTCAGGTACTGCCCGATGACACAGACCTTCTTCCGGTTCGCCATATCCGTGTATTGAAGTCCGCGGCCCTGGGCCACCTCATATCCCTTCATGGAAAAATAGTCCTCACTGACGCCGGTAATGCTGGTGGAACTGACTGTGTCACTGCCGATTTTCAGGGAGCCCGACATGGAAACGGTAGGGGAGATCTGCTTCAGATATTCAGAGTTTTCCTCCGCCATTTCGTACATCTGCTCCTCTGATACGCTGCGGGAGGATCCCCGGCCCAGGATCATCACCGTGAGGGAGTCGGTGCCCATATCGGCAAAGCTGTCTTCAATGTAGCCCTGCATGCCGTTGCCGAGGCCCACGATGACAATGACGGCACACACGCCGATGATAATGCCCAGCATCGTGAGGAAGGTCCGCATCTTGCTGCCCCAGATATTCTTGAGCGCCATCTGAAAGGTTTCCATCAAACTCATTGGGCCGCCCCCTTTCCGGCAAGGCCGGGCGTCACCACGGCCTCCGGCGCATGTGCGTCTCCGTCATAGACCACCCGGCCATCCTCCAGTCGGATAATTCTCTGGGCCTGCACGGCGATGGAGTTGTCATGGGTGATGAGCACCACCGTGTTGCCGGCGGCGTGGAGCTGCTGGAGCATCGTCAAAACCTCCCGGCCGGTATGGGAGTCCAGGGCACCGGTGGGCTCGTCGGCCAGAATGACCGCCGGATCCCCCGCCAGGGCCCGCGCAATGGACACCCGCTGCTGCTGGCCGCCAGAGAGCTGAAGAGGCTTGTGCTTCAATTTGTCTCCAAGCCCCACCATCTCCAGGGCGATTTTCGCCCGTTCCCGGCGATCGCCCTTGGGCATCCCGGCGTACATCAGGGGCACCTCCACGTTTTCCAGCAAGGTGAGCTTGGGCAGCAGGTTGTACTGCTGAAAGATAAAACCCAGCATTTTATTGCGGATGGCAGCCAGCTCATTTCTGCTCATGCCGCCCACATCCTGTCCGTCCAGCAGATATGTGCCGGAGGTGGGAACATCCAGGCATCCGATGATGTTCATGCAGGTGGACTTACCTGAGCCCGACTGCCCCACAATCGCCACAAACTCCCCCTTCTGCACCTGGAAGGAGACGTGGTCGGCAGCGTGGATGGTGGTGTCTCCCATTTGATAGGTCTTGCAGACGTCCCGGAATTCAATGAGGGCGCTCATCCCATGGGCCCTCCTCCCATACCGCCTCCGCCGGGGCCACCGCTGGGGCCGCCTCCGACCGTGGTCACGGTCATGCCGCCGGGCATACCGCCCATCATCATGTTCATGCCGCTGCTGCCGGTTTGAATATACGCAACGGTATCTCCCTCCTGGAGGCCGGAGGCAATCTCCGTATAGCTGTCGTCGCTGACGCCGATTTCCACTTCCACATAGGCATAGCCCTCCGGAGCCTCCTGGTCGGTGGCGTTGGCCGCACTGGGGGAGTCGGCAGTCACAAGAACCGTGTTGCCGCGGTTGACCGCGCCGCTGGGAACTGCCAGCACCCCCTCCGCAGAGGAAATCACAATCTCCGCATCCACATTCATGCCGGGACGGAGGCCGTCCGTCTCATCAATGCGGACGGTAACGGGATAAGTCGTGATGCCGCCGGAGGTCGTGCCCGCCACGGACACCTTGGTGACCACGCCGGTATAGGTTTTCCCCTCCACGGCGTCGGCGGTCACCTCCACTGTCTGGCCCACCTCCACCTGGGAGATGTCCAGTTCGTCGATGCTCATGGTCATTTCCAAATAGCTCAGATCATAGATGGTGCAGAGCGTCCCGGTGGAGCCGCCCTCAATTTTGTCTCCGGCCTTTGCGGTTTTTGTCACCACTGTGCCGGAAATCGGGGCCGTGACCTTGTAATCATCCAGGGTGTCCTGGGCGTTTTCCAGGTTGGTCTGGGCATTGCTCAAGCTGATTTTGGCATTGTCAATCTGGTCGTCCACGCTGTCGCCGGTGATGGTGCAGATACGGTCACCGTCAGAAATCGTGTCACCGGCCAGCCAGCTGAGGCCGGATACCTTGCCGGAGGCCTCGGCGGTGATAACACTGGAGGCACTGACTTTGATGCTGGCGTTGCCGTAACTGGAATAGCTGCCAATCACCGCCGTGGCTGTATAGCTGGAGGTGACAAGCCCCGGATTTGTGGCCTTCACCCGGACGGTGGTCAGCATTCTGCCATTGTCGGAGGCCGTGGAGCCGTTGGAGACTGCGGTTACGGTGCCGGTGGTGGTGCCTGCGAAGCCGTTGATGAAAATGGTGGCCGTCTGGCCCACGTAAAAGGCGCTGTTGTCCACATAGGTAAACAGGAAGTCGATATAAATGTTGTTGTCCCCCACGATTTTCAGCAGCTCTGTGCCGGCACTCACACTGTCGCCGTTATTGACATACACCTCGCTGACCGATCCGCTCATGTCGGCGGTGGGATACTTGGCCTTTACCGCCGAGTTGTAGCTCTTCTGCGCCTGGGTATAGCTGTTCTGCGCCTGGGTCTGACTGCTGCTGGCGTTGGAGGAGTCCAGGGTATAGAGCAGCTGCCCCTCCGTCACCTCGTCGCCCTCCTCAAAGGTGTCGCTGAGAATCTCTGCGGATACCAAGGTTGTCACCGTATAGGAATCCGCCGGCTGCAGCGTACCGCTGGAGCTGAGAGAATTTGTGATATTCCTCGTCTCCACTGCCGCTGTGGTATAGGTGGTGTCAGCTGCGGCAGCCTTTGGGGTATTCAGCAGTTTCGAGGCCGCCAGACCGCCGGCGGCAACCGCCACCAGAGCCAAAATCAGCCACTTTTTCTTCTTGCCCTTCAGGGGGTTCTTCCAGGCGCGCTTTTTCTTTGCAGGCGCCTCCTCGGGCGAAAGGGCCTCCGCCGCTTGTTCTTCCAGCAGTTCGTCTTTCATGGCTCGCTGTTCCTTTCTGGGTGTCGTTTCCAAAAATTCATGGCAATACCATACGGGAGAAAGTTGAAATCAAGCTGAAAGGATTGCTTGAATTTATTTCTATTTTTTATAATTTATTAAAATTTTCTTCAATATTTATGTCTTAAAAATTCCTGAAATCGTTTTGTTCAATTTTTATTTGCCAGGTTAAAAAAGAAAAAAGGGGCCCCGGAAACCATCAGTTTCCGGGGCCCCTTTGGGGCAGACGGGAAGGGTCGTCAGGGAATGTCTTTCAGGTGCTCCATGTTCTTTCGGACGCCCTCGCAGCATGCGTGGAACTTGGCTTTCTCCTCTTCCGTAAGAGGCAGCTCCACCACCAGCTCCACGCCGTTTTTGCCGATAACGCAGGGAACGCCCACAAAGAGGCCGCTCTCGCCGTACTCACCGGTGAGTTCCGCGCTGGCAGGCATAATGGCCTTCTCGTCGTGGAGGACAATGCTTACCATCCGGGCGGCGGTGGTGGCAATGCCGTACTCGGTGCAGAATTTACCGGCAAAGGTCACCCAGCCGCCGCCGATGGACTCCTTCTGCAGCGCCTCCCGGTCAAAGCGGAATCGCCCGTCGGTTTCCGCCCACTTGTCCAGAGGCATTCCCCGGAAAGATACACAGGACCAGGGGGCAAACTGGTCGTTGCCGTGTTCTCCCATCATATAGCAGGTGATGGACTTGTGGTCCACACCAGTCTGCCGGGCCAGAGCGCTGATCAGGCGGGCGGTGTCCAGCCCGGTTCCGGTGCCAAAGACCCGTCCCTTGGGAAGGCCCAGTCCCAACGCCAGCTCCCGGGTAACGATATCGCAGGGATTCGTGATATTCACCACCACACCGTCAAAGCCGCTGCTCTTGATCTGCTCCATATAGCCGCGGACGGCCGGAATTGTATAGTCCATCTCTGTGAGGCGGTTGTGGTTGCCCCGCAGCAGGTCAATTTTCCCAACGCAGTTGACCATCACGTCACAGTCGTTCAAATCGGCAAACTCCCCTGCACACACGGTGACCCGGTGGGGGAGATAGGCCGCAGCGTCCCTTAAATCCTGGGCCTCACTGGCAAGCTTCTGCTTGTTTTGGTCCACCAGCACCAATTCATCGGCGATGCCCTGCACCGCCAGGGAATATGCCACGTGGGCGCCCACGTGACCCAGACCGACAACGCCGACTTTTCTTGTTTTCATAATCATTCCTCCTGTGGTCTTTGGATATGCACCTGCTTGCGTACGGCTGGAACCTGGCAAATCCCACCAAGCTGTTTTTTATGCCGGCGGCAGGCGCGAAACGGGCACCGGAAAAGCAAAAACGGACGCCGCATCGGCGTCCGGAGGCAGAACGGTATAGGCGGGTCTTCATGGGGCCGCCTCCCGGCAAACGCGGCTGCGGCAATCGCACGAACTGCGTTCTCCATGGTGTCTCACAGCGATCCAGCTCCTTTGCCATTCGTGCAGAGCGGATTTTCTATCCATCACCTTACGAGTCTGACGCAGAAAAGTCAATTCCAAGCTACGGAATTTTATTTTTTTCGTTGGCTTATCAAATTTTAGCACCTCCCTCTCTTTTTCCACTGTTCAATCCGCACAAGAAAAGAGGGCAGGCAGCGCCATGGCGCTGCCTGCCCTCTTTCCAAATATTCCATCCCGGTTTCACCAGAGCCGCCTATGGCGGCACAGCCTGGAATGAAAGCGCGTGAGCCGGGACGGCCCACATGCGCAAAACTTCATGCACCGTCGCTTTTGCCTGATATCGCGGCACGGCCGCAGCGCATAATGTTTTATGCCTCGCCGCCGATAAACCGGCTGCTCAAATCAAACATGTGGTCCATGGGGCCGCTGCCGGCGCCCAGGTTCAGTTGTGCGGCCAGCGCCCCGGAGATATAGGCCTTGGCCCGCTCCACCGCGGTGTCCAAGTCATATCCCTTGGCCAGATTGGAGGCAATGGCACTGGAGAGCGTACAGCCCGTGCCATGGGTGTTGGGGTTGTTGATCCGCTTTCCGTAGAACCACTTGCCGCCACCGCCGCGCCAGAGGAGATCGTCCGCATCGTGAATCTGGTGGCCGCCCTTGCACAAAACCGCGCAGCCGTACCGCTCGCTGATGGTCCTGGCGGCATTCTCCATCCCCGCAGCATCCTGAATGGAGAGGCCGGAGAGAATCTCTGCCTCCGGAATGTTGGGCGTCACCACTGTGGCCAGCGGCAGGAGTTGCTCCTTCAGCGCCGTTACCGCCGTTTCAGAGATTAGCCGGTCTCCGGAGGTGGCTACCATCACCGGATCCACCACCACGTTTTTCGCGCCATACTGGCGCAGCTTTTCTGCGATAACGCCGATCAGCTCAACGCTGGCTACCATACCTGTTTTTACCGCATCTGGGAAAATGTCTGTAAAAACGCAGTCCATCTCTTCGGCCAGAAAGTCAGGGGCACATTCCACAAACCGACGGACACCAGTGGTGTTCTGTGCCACCAGAGCCGTAACAGCGCAGGTGGCAAACACGCCGTTTGCCGTCATGGTTTTGATATCCGCCTGGATTCCGGCGCCTCCGCTGGGATCTGTTCCAGCGATCGTCAATGCTGTCTTCATATGTATGCTTCCTTTCTTCTCTGCATTGAAGTTTTATGAAGCGATACAAGGTGGTGCCCCCAATGTACCGCTCATCGGGAATTTCCCAAGCCGCTCCGCTTCCTCGGAGCTCGGCTCAGTCGGTTCCGTTTTTTATCGGCAAATCTCTCCCGACAAACGCAGCAGCTCCGCCGCCGCCGCCTTTACATCACGCTGCGCAAAGATGGCGGAAACCACCGCCACTCCGTCCAGCCCGCAGTTTTGCAGCTCCAGGATATTTTCCCGGCTGATGCCTCCGATGGCCACCACGGGAATGCTCACGGTATCCGTGATGCTCCGGAACATTTCCCGGGGAATGGGTTTTGCCTCCGCCTTGGTTCCCGTGGCAAAGGCCGCGCCCACGCCCAGATAGTCCGCGCCGGCAGCCTGGGCGGCCAGCGCCTCTTCTACATTGTGGGCGGAGACGCCAATGATTTTGTCCGGTCCCAGCATGGCCCGGACCCGTCCTGCTTCCAGATCCTCCTGTCCCACATGGACGCCGTCCGCACCGGTCTTCACTGCGATTTCCGCATTGTCATTGATGATGCTGAGGACGCCGCAGCGGCGGCACAGCGCCACAAACTGCTCCGCCTCTGCCAAAAAGGCGTCATCCCCCAGGTGCTTTTCCCGCAGCTGGACCATGGTGGCCCCGCCGGCGACGGCCTCCTCCACCTGCTTCAGCAGCCCCGCCGTATCCGGTGCCCAGCTTCTGTCCGTCACAGCATACAGCCGCAGACGCTTCCCCTCCAGTTTCATACACGCGCCCTCCTCAAAAATAAAACCCGCAAACATACCCAAGGTCGGTACATTTGCGGCTTGCGCTGCTGGTTTTCCCTACGTTGGCATGATCCAAATCAGGTCCCGGGTCGAAACCTTTCCGGTTTCCTCTCAGCCTGCGGCAGCAGACTCCCCGTTTTTTTATCATCATACGCCGTCTTGTCCGGGAATGCAAGTCATTTTCCGGAAACCTTCGAAAAAAGCCTGGCGGCCGCTTGACATTCCGCTGCCGCAATGCCATAATAAATCTCGCAAAAACAGGGGAGCTGTTTCGGCTGAGAGGAAACCGGAAAGGTTTCGACCCTTCACCTGATGTGGGTAATGCCACCGTAGGAAGTTATCACCGGTGCTGTACGGCGGAGCCCCATCCAGGGCCCCGCTGTTTTTATAATCATCAAAAACTTTGATGCCAGAAAGGATGTGTCAGCGGAGAAGTCATGTGGGCATCCCGGGAAACAACCGGGGGCGGGCAGAGGGGGAGCGCCCTGTGCCCGGTGCCAGCGCAGCGATGGGAAGCCGTGTTCCGGCGTGAGAGGAGGCCAGCAAGCCTCGACCGATTTTTCCAGCAGGCGGAGAGGGGAGAGCCCCAGCTTCGTCTGTCACCTTGCCATCGCAAGGGGAAAACGCTGCCTGTCTGACCGTTTTCTCCCTGCCAATTCTGATGAATCAAAGGAGTTTTCCACATGAAAAAGAACCACACCAAAAAGCTGGCGGTGGCCGGCATCCTCTGCGCTGTCGCTGTCGTCGGCAGCCTGTTTTCCTTCCCCGTCTTCGGCAGCAAGTGTGCCCCGGTGCAGCACATGGTGAATATCCTGTGCGCCGTGTTCCTGGGCCCGTGGTACGGCGTGGCCGTGGCCTTCGTGGCAAGCCTTCTGCGCAATTTGCTGGGCCTTGGAAGCCTGCTGGCCTTTCCCGGCAGCATGTGCGGCGCATTGCTGTGCGGACTGGTATACTGGAAGAGCCGGAATCTCCCCGCCACGCTGGTGGGTGAGGTCTTCGGCACCGGTATCATCGGCGGCCTTCTGTCCTATCCCATCGCTGTGGCCTTTATGGGGGTAACCGCCGGAAGCATCGCCTTTTACGCCTATGTGGTGCCCTTTTTGGTATCCACCGTGGGCGGCTCCATTCTGGCGGGCGCGCTGGTGTTCGCCCTGCAGCGCAGCGGCGCGTTCCAGTCCATGCACGCCACCCTGGAGGGCTGACCATCCCCTTATCTTATCATAACCTTTCGGAGGTGTCCCATGATCCATTTTAACTGCCTGGATACCGTGCGGCAGCGGCGCCCTCTGATCCACTGCATCAGCAACATCGTCTCCGCCAACGACTGCGCCAATCTGGCCCTGGCCGTGGGTGCCAGCCCCATTATGGCCCAGGCGGTGGAGGAGATGGACGCCATCACCGCTGCCAGCAGTGCCACGGTTTTGAACACCGGCACGCCGGATACCGCCAAATTTGACGCCTGTCTGCTCTGCGGCAGGGCGGCACAGGCACAGGGGCAGCCCCTGGTGCTGGATCCGGTGGGTGTGGGTGCCTCCCCCTGGCGGCTGCAGCGGGTGCGGGAGATGCTGGATCTCTTCACGCCGTCCATCCTGCGGGTAAATCTGGGCGAGGCCCGGGCCCTGCTCCGCATGGAGAGTCTGGAGCAGGGGGTGGACAGTCCTTCCTCCGCTGCCTTGGAGGAGCGTCTGGAGACGGCGGGAACCCTGGCCCTGCGCCGGCACACCACCGTCCTTCTCTCCGGACCGGAGGACATCATCACCGACGGCACCTCCGCCTGGTGCGCCGAGGGCGGCAGCGGCCGCATGACCCAGGTCACCGGCACAGGCTGTATGCTGTCGGTGCTGTGCGGCGTGTTTGCCGCCGTGGAGCCGAATCCGCTCTCTGCCGCGGCGCTGGCCGCCGCCTTTTGGAAGGTCTGCTCCCAGCGGGCGGAGGCGTATACCGCCGGCAAAGGCCCCTCCTCCTTCCGCGGCGCGCTGCTGGACAGCGCGGGTCTTCTGACAGCCCCGGAGTTTTCCGCAGAGGCCAGACTGACTGCCCTGTAAGTTCCAAACAGGCCCCTCCGTCTTCCGACCGGAGGGGCCTGTCTTTTTTCCGCATGTTTCCGGCTGTCCGCGCATAAGGTTGTCCCAGAAGGAGGGAGCAACATGAAGCGAAAACCGTCTTTCTCCGCCGCCGGGTTTTTCCGGCGGCTGGGAGCTGTCCTTTTGGCCCTTGGCACGCTGTGGGCCGCCGCCGTCACCGCCGGCAGCGACACAGCAGCCGCTGCAGCCGCTGCGCTGCGGGCCTCTTCGCCCCTGGGGGCCCTAAAGTGGGAGCTGGGGGATTTATGGTACCGGGACACCCTGTCTCCCGCGGCGGTGCTGACCTTGGGAGAGGCGCCGCTCCTGCTGTCCGCCCGCTCGGCCGTGGCGGAGCTGTGGTCCTCGGAGCGGTCTGAGACACCGCCTGCGGCGGGAGAGCAGGAGGAGGTCGTCACCGTCCCGGTGGAAGAAACGCCACTGGACACCCCCGCGGCCACTGACAACGGCGTGGCCGCCAAAACCCTGGTGCCCACGGATCCCAGCGGCTATACCGTCTGCGGCAGGGCTTACATCTCCAACTCCACGGACTATGCCCTCTCCGTCACAGAGCTGGGAGAGCTTTTTGCCGCAGAGCTGACGGACGAGGAGCCGCAGATCCTGATTCTCCACACCCACGGCAGCGAAGCCTATACCCCCACCGCCGGCACAGACATTGTCTGGTCCGGCAACCACCGGACCACTGACTCCCGGTACAATGTGGTGAAGGTGGGCGACGAAATGGCGGATGTCTTCAGCGAAGCCGGACTCTCCGTGCTCCACGACCGGACGCTTTACGACTATCCCAATTACTCCGGCGCCTACGACCGGTCCCTGGCCGCCATCCAAAGCTACCTGGCCCAGTACCCCTCCATCCGGTTCATCCTGGACATTCACCGGGACGCCATCGAGGACGCCCAGGGCAATGAATACAAGGTGGTCTCCGCCATTGACGGCGTGGGCACCGCAGCCCAGCTGACGCTGGTGGTGGGCAGCAGCGGCAGCGGGCTGACCCACGACCACTGGAAGGAGAATCTGAAGCTGGCAGTTGCCCTCCAACAGGATCTGCTGACAGAGTATCCCACCCTGATGCGGCCCATTCTGCTGCGAAATTCCCGTTATAACCAGCATGCCACCACCGGTTCCCTGCTGGTGGAGGTGGGCGCCGCCGGAAATTCCCCGGAGGAGGCGGCCCTGGCAGGGCGGCTTTTCGCGGCGCAGATGGTAGAGGTTCTCGAGGCCAGAAGCAAGTGAAAAAGGAGACTGCTTTTGCAGTCTCCTTTTTTTGAAAAGTCCTTTGAAACAATCAGTCGGTCACATAGGGCAGCAGAGCGATCTGACGGGCACGCTTGATAGCCTCGGTCAGCTGACGCTGATGCATGGCGCAGGTGCCAGTGGTTCTGCGGGGCAGAATCTTGGAACGCTCAGAGACAAAACGGCGCAGCTTGGCCGCGTCTTTGTAATCAATGGACTCGCACTTGTCCGCGCAGAACTGGCAGACCTTGCGGCGCTTGCCGCGCATGGGACGAGCGGGTCTCGCTTCACGATCAAAAGCCATGAAATGGTTCCTCCTTCATTAAAATCAGAACGGCAGTTCGCCGTCTTCCTCGCCAATCTCGGCGAAGTCGGATTGTCCGCCCATCATCGGGGCAGCGCTGCGGCCGCCGCTGGGGGCCCCATAAGCCGGTGCGCCGCCGAAATCACCGGCACCGTCCCGCTTGGAGTCACCGAAGTAGATGTTGTCGGCGACAATCTCGATGGCGACACGCTTGCCGCCTTCCTTGTCCGTCCAGTCGCGGCTTTGCAGCCGGCCCTCCACCACGGCCATGCGGCCCTTGGTGAAGTACTTGCTGACAAATTCCGCCGTGGCGCGCCAGGCAACCACGTCGAAGAAGTCCGCCTGCTTGCTCCCGTCCTGGCTCTTAAAGTCCCGATCCACCGCAATGCGGAAGGACGTGACAGCCGTGCCGGACTGGGTGCGCCGCAGCTCCGGATCTTTGACCAGACGACCCATGATGATGATCTTGTTGAGCATGCCGCTTCTCCTTATTCGCCCTTGCAGACGATCAAAGAACGCATGATGCCGTCCGTGATACGCAGCTTACGGTCCAGCTCGCGGGGGAAGGACGGTTCGCTGGTGAAGCTCATCAGGACGTAGTAGCCGTCGTTCTTGTAGTTGATGGGATAAGCCAGCTTGCGGTTGCCCCATTCTTCCACTTCGACAGCGGAACCATTCTGCTCAGCCAGAGTTTTGAAGTTTGCCACGAGAGTGGCAACGCCCTCCTCACCCTGTGCAGGGTCGATGATATACACGACCTCATAATTGGCAGTAACCTTTGCCATGTTTGCACCTCCTTTTGGACAAATGGCCCTCATTCTGAAGATGAGAGCAAGGATATGCCCGCAGACTGCGAGCCTTATTATTATATAGGAATCAGCGCAAATGTCAAGAAAAATTTTCATTTTCCGGAGATTTCAGCATTCAGGTCCGTTTTCTCCGGTATAAAATCAGTGTATCGCCGCCAGACGTCCCGCTTCAGTCCTCGATATACTCCCGCACCCGGTAAATGGCGCCGATTTCGTCCTCACAGATCCTCCGGCAGGCTTCAATCTCCTCTTTGGGAATGGTGTCCACCACGGTCATCATAACGGTGGGGACGTATTTTTGAATCTCCCTGGCAAAGTCCTTCATGGCCTGGTAGGCCCCGGCCTGCTGAGGATGGCACAGCGCGTCGTACTTCTCCGCCGTGTCGGTGTTCAACGAGATGGAGACCATGTCAAACCGCCCGGCAAAGTCCGGGGCGATGTCCCGGCCGTGAATCAGACTGCCGGTGCCGTTGGTGTCCATCCGGGTAAAGATCTTCTCGCCCCTGGCCTTCATCTGGTCAATGACCCAGCAGATGTCCTCGATACGGTAGCTGGGCTCGCCGAAGCCCACAAACACCAGCTGCTTGTACTTGCTCAAATCCCAGCTCTCAATGGAGGCCAGAATCTCCTCCCGGGTGGGCTCCCGCTTCAGCCAGAGATTGTGGGTATAGATGCTGCCGCCGGATCCCTGGTTGTGCCGCAGGCAGAACTCACAGTTGAAGTTGCAGCGGTTTGTGGGGTTCACATACAGGTTGTCCCCGTACTCATAGGTAATCGTAAAGCCTTTTTCCATTGTCATTCACTCCAATCCATACAGGCGTTTTCCGTTTTCAAAGGTTCTTCGCTCCATCTCGGCGGGCGTCACACCCTTCCACGCCGCCAGCTGCCCAATCACATAGGGCAGGTACCGGCTGTCGTTCCGCTTGCCCCGGAAGGGGACGGGGGTCAGATACGGAGCGTCCGTCTCCACCACCATCCGGTCCAGGGGGGTGACGTCCGCCACCTCTGGCGCCCGCCGGGCATTTTTGTAGGTAACCGGCCCGTCAAAGCCCAGATACCAGCCCCGCTTGATCAGCTCCGCCGCCATCTCGGGACTGCCGGAAAAGCAGTGGAACACACCCCGGAGGCCGGGATAGTCCAGCACCACCCGCAAACTGTCGCCGTGGGCGTCCCGGTCGTGGACAATCACCGGCAGGTCCAGCGCCAGCGCCAGCTCAATCTGGCGGCGGAATACCTGCTCCTGAAACTCCCTGGGCGGATTTTCCTTCCAGTAGTAGTCCAGGCCGATTTCCCCGATGGCCACCACTTTTTTATGGCGGCACAGCTCCCGGAGCACGTCAAAGTCCGCCTCCGTACAGCCGCCGCAGTCCTCCGGGTGGATGCCCACCGCGGCATAGACATGGGGGTATGCGCCTGCCAGGGCCACGGCAGCCCGGGAGCTTTTCACGTCGCAGCCCGGATCCACCACCAGCTCCACCCCGGCGGCGGGCAGCGCGGCAAGCACCGCGTCCCGGTCGGCGTTGAAGCCGCTGGAATCATAGTGGGCATGGGTATCAAAAATCGGCATGGGGCACCTCACATGGATGATCTCTCAATTTTTCAGAAGGCCGCCGGGCTTTTGGCGGCGGAATTCCGATCAACTCGTGTAGCTATTCTACCACGGTTTGATGAAAAGAAAAGGGTCAGAACAAAAAAACAGAAACAGTCCACACATTCCGGGCAAAAGAAAAAAGGACATCCACAAGGGATGTCCTCTCGGCTCCATTCCATTAACCGATCTTGTTGAGCTTCAGGGTCATGGCGCTCTTGCGATGAGCGGCCGTGTTCTTGTGCAGAACGCCCTTGGCAACAGCCTGATCGACTTTCTTCACAGCAACCTTGTAAGCGCCATCGGCCTCGGTGCGATTGCCTTCTGCGGCAGCAGCCTCGAACTTCTTGATGGCGGTCTTCAGCTCGGACTTCGTGGCCTTGTTGCGTGCGTTTCTCATCTCACCGATCAAAACGCGCTTCTTGGCAGACTTGATATTCGGCAAACCAAACACCTCCTTAGGCAAATTCACGCGGGGAAGGAATTTTCCACCGTGCAGAATGATATTTTAACAGGGAACACTTAAAAAAGCAAGCCCTTTTTTCAAATTTCTGTTCTTTTTTGTATATTGTATGCCTCACCGCAAAACCTAGAAACAAGACCACTAGATTTTGTGTTTAGGAGGCGGCGCCTTGTTTATAAAACGCACGGACCTGGCCCTGGAGGCCCGGGAGCTGTGGCAGGAATCCGCGGAGCGGACCACCCGGCTGTCCGGTGTGAAGGCCACAAAGCGGAAGCTGGAGGGCTACCCGGTAACCCGGGTGGACATCCTGGATGAACGGGGAGAGGAGGCTCTGGGCAAGCCCAAGGGCAGCTATCTCACCATTGACCTGACCACCTTCTGGCAGCGGAAAGCAGACTTTTTCGAGCGGGCGGTCCGGGCGGTGGGCTCCCAGCTGAAGGAGCTGCTGCCCGAGGAGGGGCCGGTTTTGATCGTGGGCCTTGGCAATGCCGCCATGACGCCCGACGCGGTGGGGCCCCTGACTATGGACAGCGTCCTCATCACCCGGCACCTGATTTCCGCCATGCCCAAGCACTTTGCCGGATTCCGGCCGGTGGCGGTTTTCCGCACAGGGGTGCTGGGCACCACCGGCGTGGAATCCGCCGAGGCGGTGCGGGGGCTGGTGGCCCAGGTGCAGCCGGGCCTGGTCATTGCGGTGGACGCCCTGGCCTCCCGCCGCTGTGAGCGGGTGTGCGCCACGGTGCAGCTCTCGGACACCGGCATTATCCCCGGCTCCGGCGTGGGCAACCACCGGGCGGCCCTGAATCAGGAAACCCTGGGGGTGCCGGTGTTTGCCGTGGGCATCCCCACGGTGGTGGACGCCGCCACCCTGGCCGCGGACCTGCTGGAGGAGGCGGGCGCCGGGGAAGTGGACGAGGAGAAGCTCCGCGCCAGCCAGCAGAACCTGATGGTGACGCCCCGGGACATCGACGCGCAGGTGCGGGATCTGAGCAAGGTGGTGGGGTACGGCATCAACTGGGCCCTGCAGGATTTGGAGATTGAGGAGATCAACGCCCTTTTGAGCTGACGGCCGGAAACGGAAAAGCCGGACCATCAGGTCCGGCTTTACTTCTTTCGTGGGTAGGGCTTCGGGTCGTCTGTCAATCCAGCCAGATAATCCATGCTGGTATTCAGCGCCAACGCAATCTGACGGCATTGCTCAAAGGTCAGATTCCGTTTGCCGGTTTCGAGCTTGGAATAACGGCTCTGGTCAATTCCCGTCAGCATCTGCATTTTAATCTGTGTATATCCACGCTCTTTTCGCAGCTTTTTCATCGGCGTCATCCTAATCACCCCGAGAAAATTATGCCCAATTGACCTATTGAAAATAGGACTGTATTGGACTATAATTTCATTGAGGTGATTTTATGGAAGCAACAGGCATGTCCGGACATCCGGAGCCGGATTACAAGGAGCTTTACCTCACGATGATGCGCGCGTCAGAAAAGGCAAACCGCATTCTGATTGAGGCCCAGCAGCAGTGCGAGGAGCGCCTGCTGGAGACAGAAGAAGGCCGGACCTGAGGTCCGGCCTTCTCTTTTTATATCTCCAGCTCCAGCACCACGGGGCAGTGGTCGCTGCCCTGCACCTCGCTCCAGATGTCGGCGTTTCGGATGTGCTCTTTCAGCCGCTCCGAGACGATGAAGTAGTCAATCCGCCACCCGGCGTTGTTCTTCCGGGCGTTGAACCGGTAGCTCCACCAGGAGTAGGCCCCGGTCCTGTCGGGATACAGGTACCGGAAGGTGTCCACAAAGCCGCTTTGCAGCAGCTGGGTCATCTTGCATCGCTCCTCGTCGGAAAAACCCGGATTCATCCGGTTGCTCTTGGGGTTTTTGATGTCAATTTCCTCGTGGGCCACGTTCAAATCGCCGCAGTAGACCACGGGCTTTTTCCCGTCCAGCTCGCAGAGATACTCCCGGATGTCGTCCTCCCAGGCCATGCGGTAGGCAAGGCGGGAGAGCTGGTCCTTGGAGTTGGGCGTATAGCAGCACACCAGATAGAACGACTCAAACTCCGCGGTGATAACCCGGCCCTCGTGCCGGTGCTCGTCAATTCCAAAGTCATAGGTGACGGACAGGGGCTGCTTCCGGGTAAAAATGGCCGTGCCGGAATAGCCCGCCTTGTCGGCGCTGTTCCAGAACCGCTCATAGCCCGGCAGGTCGAATTCCGCCTGCTCGGGGCGCATCTTCGTCTCCTGCAGGCAGATGACGTCCGCGTCGGCAAAGGCGCAGAAGTCCAGAAAACCCTTTCCCAGGCAGGCCCGCAGGCCGTTGACATTCCAGGATATCAGTTTCATCGCGCGTCTCCTTCGTACTCTCTTGCAGTTTTCCACCATTGTATCCGATTTTTTGTGAAAAAACAATTGCCCGGATTCAAGAAAAAGAGTAGAGTAGTCCTAACGACTGAAAAAAGGGTGTTTTTATGGACAGAAATCCTTCTCGTGGAATGCGGAATATGACGGAGGGCAGCCCCGCCGGACATATTTTTTATTTTGCCCTGCCCCTTCTGGCGGGCAGCTTTCTCCAGCAGCTGTACAACATGGTGGACAGTTGGGTGGTCGGCAACTATGTGGGGGATGCGGCCCTGGCCGCGGTGGGCGTGGGGTTCCCTGTAATCTTTATGTTCTCCTCGCTGTTTATCGGCCTCTCCAACGGCGGCACGGTGGTCATCGCCCAGTTTTACGGCGCCGGCAGGCTGGACCGGGTCCGGGACGCGGTGGACACGATTTACACCGCCTTCACCGTCTCCGCCGTTCCCATCACGCTGCTGGCCGTGGGGCTGGTAAAGCCGTTGCTTCTGGTGCTGCAGGTGGAGGAGGGGGCCTATGCCGAGGCGTGGCTGTACCTGACCGTGGTGTGCGCGGGCCTTCTGGGCACCATCGGCTACAATTTGAACGCCGGCATTCTGGGAGGTCTTGGCAACAGCCAGACCACCCTGCTGTTTCTGGCTGTCTCCTCCGTTTTAAACATCGTGCTGGATTTGGTGCTGGTGCTGGCCTTCGGCCTGGGCGTGCTGGGGGTGGCCCTGGGCACCATCATCTCCCAAGCGGTCTCCTGGCTTTTCGGCCTGGGGTATATCAACCGCCATTATCCTGACATCGCCATCCGGCCCTTCTGCCGCCGGTTTGACCGGCAGCTGTTCCGCCAGATTATGGGCATCGGCCTGCCGGCGGGCCTGCAGATGTCCATGGTTGCCATCGGCTCCATCGCGGTGATGAGCAAAATCAACTCCTATGGCAAGGAGTTCACCGCCGCCTACAACGTGGGTTCCCGACTGGACCAGCTGGCCTTTCTGCCGGTGCAGAGCCTCTCCAACGCCGTCACCGCCTTTGTGGGCCAGAACATCGGCGCCCGGCGGCTGGACCGGGCCCGGCAGGGCATCCGGGTGACGGTAGTCTCCTCCGTGCTCTGGTCCGCGGTGATGCTGGTGCTGATTCCACTGGGACCGGCGCTGGTGGGGCTGTTTACCGACACGCCCGCCGTCATCGAGGCCGGCACCGTGTATCTGCGGTGTATTATGCCCTTTTACGTGCTCTTCTCCGTCATGTTCAGCCTGAACAACGCCATGCGGGGCGCGGGGGAGAGCGTATTTCCCATGGTGAACGTCATCTTCTCCCTGATTTTGCTGCGGGTGCCGGCGGTGTACTACCTGGCGGACCGCTTCGGCCCGGACTATATGTACTACGGCATCGGCATCGGCTGGGTGCTGGGGTTTTTGCTGTCGGTGGGCTACTATCTCTCCGGCCGGTGGAAGCGGCACGGCTCCCTGGCCGACCAGGATTCCTGAATCATGCCAAGACGGCCCGGATGTCAGCCTGCGGCGGCGGTATTCTCTTCTTTGTGCACCCAAATTTCCTTATTTTACAGGGGAAACGGGCGGAAAAATCCCGCAGCCCGTTGTAATTTCCAGGGGTTTCCGGTATAATATACAGAACTGTGTCATAAATACCGGCGCTCTTCCATTCGGAGCCGCCGTGAAAAAAGGAGAACCCCATGGAAAACGAGAAATTTTATATCACCACGCCTATCTACTACCCCTCGGACAAGCTCCACATCGGCCACACCTACTGCACCGTGGCCACTGACGCCATGGCCCGCTACAAGCGGCTTCAGGGCTGTGACGTCATGTTCCTCACCGGCACCGACGAGCACGGCCAGAAGATCGAGGACAAGGCCCGGGAAGCCGGCGTTACGCCCAAGGAATTTGTGGACAACATTGTAGAGGGGCCCAAGGGCGTCAAGGACCTGTGGAAGCTGATGAACATCTCCAACGACCGCTTCATCCGCACCACCGACGGCTATCATGTCTCCGCTGTGCAGAAGATCTTCAAGAAGATGCACGACAACGGCGATATTTACAAGGGCACCTACAAGGGCAAGTACTGCAAGCCCTGCGAGTCCTTCTGGACCGAGAGCCAGCTGGTGGACGGCAAGTGCCCCGACTGCGGGCGGGAGGTCCAGGACGCGGAGGAGGAGGCCTATTTCTTCCGTCTGTCCAAATACGCCGACCGGGTGCGGGATCTGCTGGAAAATACAGACTTTCTCCAGCCGCGCAGCCGGGTCAACGAGATGGTGAAAAACTTTATTGACCCCGGCCTGGAGGATCTGTGCGTCTCCCGCACCAGCTTCACCTGGGGCATCCCCGTGGACTTTGACCCCGGCCACGTGGTGTACGTGTGGGTGGATGCACTGTTCAACTACACCACCGCCCTTGGCTTTTTGAACGAGCAGTACGGCGATTACGCCAAGTACTGGCCCGCCGACGTGCACTTCGTGGGCAAGGAGATCGTCCGGTTCCACTCCATCATCTGGCCCGCCATGCTGATGAGCATGGACATGCCCCTGCCCAAGCACGTGTTCGGCCACGGATGGCTGCTGCTGGACGGCGGCAAAATGAGTAAGTCCAAGGGCAACGTGGTGGATCCCTATATTCTGGCAGAAAAATTCGGCGTGGACGCCCTGCGGTTTTTCCTGATGCGGACGTTCCCCTTCGGCTCCGACGGAAACTTCTCCAATGAACTGCTGATTCAGACCATCAACACCGACCTTGCCAATGATCTGGGCAATCTGGTCTCCCGCACCACCGCCATGGTGGGCAAGTACTTCGGCGGCGCGCTGCCTGCGGGCTGCGGCGCCATCGACGATGAGCGTTTCCTGGCCGACGCGGCGGCCCAGGGCAGCTCCGTGGAGCTGAGCGCGGTGAATCCCGCGGACCCCTCCTTGTATGATGCCCAGCTGGTGGCCATGGCCGGCGGCCTGCGCGGCGTCTATGCGTCCGCCATGGACGCCTTTGCGCCTCACACCGCCCTCAGCGAGGTCTTCAAGCTCATCCAGCGGGCCAACAAGTATATCGACGAGACGGCCCCCTGGACCCTGGCGAAGGACATGGAGGCAAACGGCGCCCGTCTTGCCCATGTGCTGTACAACCTGCTGGAGGCCTCCCGCATCTGCGGCATCCTGCTCTCCCCCTTCATGCCGGAGAGCATGGAGAAGCTGTTCGTTCAGATTGGCGCAGGCCCGGAGGTACAGACCTGGGACAGCGCCGCCAAATGGGGCCTTCTCCCGGAAACCACCACCGTTACCAAAGGGGAGAACCTGTTCCCCCGCATCGACATGGACAAGGCCCTGGAAGAGCTGGAGGCCTTGGAGGCAGAGGCCCGGAAGGCCGCCCTGCCTCCCATTGAGCTGGAGCCCCAGCTGACGGAATCCGTGGACTTTGACACCTTCTGCAAGTCCGACTTCCGGGTGGTGAAGGTGAAGGCCTGCGAGGCGGTGAAAAAGAGCGAGAAGCTGTTGAAATTCACCCTGGATGACGGCACCGGCACGGACCGCCAGATTCTCTCCGGTATCCATAAGTTCTACGAGCCGGAAACCCTGGTGGGCAAGACCCTGGTGGCCATCGTGAACCTGCCGCCCCGGAAGATGATGGGGCAGATGAGCTGCGGCATGCTGCTCTCCGCCGTCCACACGGAGCACGGGGAGGAGAAGCTGAACCTCATCATGCTGGATGATGCCATTCCGGCAGGCGCCAAGCTCTGCTGAGGCAGCTTTGCCGGCACCTCACCACACGCAATTTGACCGGGAGGCCGCGGTTTTCGCGGCCTCCCGTATTTTCTCCTTGACATTACTACACATGTGTAGTATAAAGAATATACTACATGCATGTAGTTTATTGTGGAGGTGAATTTTATGCGCACCATTCAACGCCTCTCCGAGTCGGAGATGGAGATCATGCAGGCCATCTGGCAGGCGGAGCCACCCGTCACTTCCGCCTATCTGATGGAAGTCTTTGTCCGGAAGGGCTGGAAGTCCCAGACCATGTCCACGTTCCTCACCCGACTGGTGGACAAGGGACTGCTGACCGTGGCCCGGCGTGGAAAAACGAATTTCTATACCCCCGCCATGACGGAGTCCGGGTACCGTCAGCGGGAGGCCCGCCAGCTTGTGGAGGAGCTGTACCACGGCTCTGTGCTGGATTTTTTGGCTGCCTTTTACGGCGGCGGGCAGCTCAAGCCCCAGGAGCTGGCCCAGCTGCAGGCGTGGTTTGAACAGGAGGCGGGCCATGATTGACGCGCTGTTCCGCCTGACGCTCTCGGGCAGTGCGGCCGTGCTGGCTTGGGGGCTGGTCCATCTGGCAGGACGGGGCCGCCTGCCCGCCCGGTGGGAATACCGGATTTTAAAATGCAGCCTGCTGTTTATGCTGATCCCTGTGGGCCGTCTGGCGGCGTCAGTGGGGAAGTGGCTCTCCGGGTGGATCGCCGCCGCACCCGCGGCGGCGATCCCGACGTCCGCGCCGTCTGCTCTGCTGCCGGCCGTGCCCACCCCGGCGATTCCATCACCCGCTCCGTTTCCGGAGGCAGCTGCCGCTTCCTTCTTTCTGCCGCCCCAGGTGTTTTCCCTGCTGACGGTTCTGTGGGCCATCGGTGCGGCGGGCGTGCTGGCGTATAAGCTGTACGCCTGTCTCCGGTTTCGCCGCTGGGTGCTGGGAGGCAGCCGGGCCGTAACAGAGCCCACAGTTCTGAATGTACTGCATCTCTGCCGGGCGCAGTCCGGCATCCGCTGCCGCGCGGCGGTGCGCGTCCATCCGCTGATCCCGTCGCCGCTGGTGACCGGTCTGCTGCGGCCGGTGATTTTGCTGCCCGGATCGGATCTCTCTTCCGGCGATCTGCGCTATCTCTTTCTCCACGAACTGACCCACCTCAAAAGGAGGGATCTGTGGATCCGCACCGCCTCCCTGGCCGGGCTTGTGATCCACTGGTATAACCCGCTGATGCACCTGCTGCACCGGGAGATTCTGGAGCTTGGGGAGCAGAGCTGTGACGAGCATGTGGCCGCCCTGCTGAGCCGGGAGGAGCGCTTTGCCTACGGCAACCTGCTTTTGCGGATGGCCGCCGCGGCCGGTCCGGCGGAGTGGGCTGCGTCCCTCTCCACCCGGGAGGCGCTGGCGCTGCGGCTTAACCGCGTGCTCCGTGCGGATGTTCTGAAGGGGCGGAGACGCCTGCCGGCGCTTTTGGTGACTGCAGCCATTCTGGCCTGTGGCACCGCGGCAGCCCTGGCGGTCCGTTCGCCTCTGCTGGCACCTGAAGCGGACGCCCGGATACTCCCGGCGTCTGTGCCAGAGGCTCCGGAGACGGCCGCCGATTCGATCGGAGCCGTTTCCCCGGAGGAGGCAGTCTGGTTCACACCGGAGGATCTCCACGACATCCAGTCAGCAGAGCTGGTGTGGTGGGACGGCACCGCATATCCGCTTCTCGACAGCGCGGCGCCGGCGGTTCTGGAACACGACCTGGGCGCTGCCCAGGTGATCCTCTCCACCGGCTGTCCCTTCCACAGCGTCCTGTATCTGCAGCGATCCGACGGAGTGGTTGGAAAACTTCTGCCCGCCGAGGACTCCTGCGCCGTTTACCAGTCCGACGGGATATTTTATGACTTCAGCAGTTCCGGTTCCGGGGACAACGCCCTGTTTTACCAACTGTTCGGCATAACGGTGGACACTCTGCCTGTTTATACAGCTTCCCTCCCACCGGAGGACCGTACTGATTCGGACGCAGACACACCGGCGGAACCGGCGCCTGCCCCCGCGGAGGCGGCGCCTGCCCCACCGGAGCCGGAAGAGCGTGGCAGCGGAGACCAGCTACCCGCAGAGACTGTGACCGTTGTCCGAGGCGACGCCGCCTTGATTCTCAGCCGGGGCGGCAAACTGCTGGCCGACGACGCTCCCAGCGGTTCCTTCTGCTGGTGGGCGGAGGACCCGTCCGTCAAATACAAACTGTTTGAGGACAAAAACGGCTTCCACCGGGAGGAATACCTGGTGGGAAACCGGGAGGCTCTGATTGCTGATGAGACACGCAGAGGACGCAAGAACGCCGAAGAGACGGTGGACGGTTGGCTGTCTGATCTGCCAGGCGGCGAATACCCCAAAAACAGCCGCGGGGAAACCTATGGCTCCACCCTGCTGGCCGACTATGTGGGCTACGAGCCGGACCTGGTGGCCGCCCGCGGAACACAGGGGGAATCCGGCTATATCTGCCGTGCGGATGAGGCCGGCATTCCCCATAATCTTCCAAAGGAGATCTGCCCCCACGAATTCACCGTCCCTCTCTATGATGCGGAGCACAATGTCATCGGGGAATTTCCCATGGGCTGCGGCGGCCACTTCAGCGGCGGCATGACCATGGAGGAGGCCAAGGCCGCTCTGGCGGCAGGAGAGGACCTGTAAACGGGCTTTTTTCCTGATAAAACCAGATGGCGGCGCCCGATTTGGGCGCCGCCGTCTCCGCTTTACAGCGGCCGCCTGTAAAGCTCCGTATACACCAGCCTGCCGTCCACCCGCTCCGATTTCAGCAGGGACACCCATTCCACCGACATGGCGGTATCGGGCAGGCACAGGTCCGGATCCGGCCCCCGCCACCGGCGGACCAGCGTAATGTGAGGCTTCCAGGGACGGCGCTCGATGGCAAAGCCTTCTTCCCGCAGGGTCTGCTGGATCTCCAATGCCAGATGCTCCAGACGGGCGTTCTCTTCAACGCCCGCCCACCACAAATCACCAAACCGGCCCAGGCCGCCCACGGCCATGGAAAAGGGCGCCGCTTTTTCGCAGGCCCTGTCCAGAGCGCCCCTGGCCGCCGCCAGACGCTCCGTCTCCCCCAGAAAGGCCAGCGTCAGGTGCAGGTTTTCCGGCCGGGCGAAGGTGCCGCTTCCCAGGCGCTTCATTTGGGCGGCGGTGTGCAGCAGTGCCGCCCGCACCGCCGGGGAAACCGGGATCGCAATAAACAAGCGCATGGATTTTCCTCCTTTTACCGGGTTTCATAGTTGTATGTTACCATGTTTTTATGCTAAAATGGCTGCAATGTTTTGTTTGAGAGGTAAATTTTTCATGAGACTGCAAAGCGCCATTTTCGATATGGACGGCACCCTGCTGGACTCCATGCACATCTGGAACCATCTGGGGGCCGATCTGCTCAGGCAGCTGGGCCATACGCCCCGGCCCGATCTGGAGGATCGGCTGAAGGTCCTGACCCTCCGCCAGGGCGCGGCCTATTGCAAGGAGGCCTACGGCCTGCCTCAGACTGCGGAGGAAGTTGTGCAGATGCTGGAGGGCCGAGTCCATGACTTCTATCACAACGAGGTACTGGCCAAACCCGGCGTTGAGAAATTTTTATCCCTTCTGAAAATGGAGGGGGTTTTGATGTACGTGGCCACCGCCACAGACCGGGAGCTGGCGGAGGCCGCCCTGCGCCACGCCGGCATCGACCACTACTTCCGCGGTATGATCACCTGTCAGGAGGTGGGGAAGGGAAAGGACAGCCCGGAGATCTATGAGCGGGCCATGCACCGCCTGCAGTCCAATAAAAAAGACACCGTCATTTTTGAGGACGCCCTGCACGCCATTCAGACCGCCAAGGCCGCCGGCTTCCGGGTGGCGGCGGTATACGACCGCTCGGCAGAGGCGGATCAACCCGCCATCCGGCGTTTGGCGGATATATATATCCGATCTTTTGAGGAAATGTTTGAGGTTCAGAAATAATCCGGTTTCGCCTGCACCCGCCGGTGCCGCGCCTCCCGCTTTTCTCTGTGCTTTCAGGTTTGAAACACCCCCGCACCCAGCATGCTGGGTGCGGGGGTGTTCTCTTTATCCGTGCGACTTCAAAAACCGCTCAAATTCTGCCCGGGGCAGCGGCGGGGAATAGTAATTCCCTTGGGCCGACCGGCAGCCTGCCTCCTGCAGAAACTTCGCCTGGTAGGCCGTTTCCACACCCTCAGCCGTCACCGACAGTCCCAAATCCATCACCATTTTCATCAGGTGCTGCAAAAAGCGTGACCGGCGGGGATCCTTTTCCAAATCCTGAAGCAGCCTCAAGTCCAGCTTTACACCGTCCAGGGGCATCTCCATCAACAGATTCAGGGAGGAATAGCCGCTGCCGAAGTCGTCCATTTCCACCCGAAAGCCCGCCTCCCGCAGCTTCCGGACCGTGTCCGTCAGCTGAACGGGATCGTCGGCATAGGCGGACTCCGTAATTTCCAGAACGATGTTGCCCGGATCAATCCTCCGCCGGGCCATCAGATCCTGCAAATACCGCACCAGGTTTTTTTGATACACGTCCACCCGGGATACATTGACAGACAGCGGAATCGCCCGCTCCCCGCCGTCCCGGTAATCCGCCAGATCTCGGCAGGCCCGCTCCCACATAAAGGCATCCAGCTTTGTAATCAGCCGGTTCCGCTCAAACAGCGGAACAAATTGATCCGGCCTCAGATGCGCCAGCACCGGGTGGTTCCAGCGAACCAGAGCCTCGCATCCCACGGTCTTCCCCGTAGCCGGGTCGCACTTTGGCTGGTACCAGGCATCAAACTGCCCGTCCCGCAGCCCGACGGCCAAATCATCCGCCAGCCCCTGTTCCTCCAGCAGCCGCTGGCGGATGGAAGCATCATATGCCGCCCAGTGCACGTCATACCGGCCCCGAATCGAGTCCGCTGCCAGCTTGGCGTTGTCGCACATCACGGACACCGGCTCCGTCAGTCCCTGGATGGTATAAATGCCGAACCGCAGAGGAAGGTTCAGGTCAATGGGATACCTTGCTTCCCAGCTCTGGCTCTCCCGCCAGAGCCATTGGCCGCCGACGCCGCCGCCCGGAAATGCAAAAAGGAACTGATCCCCTGTCTTTCTCGCCAGGATCGCCCCGCTTTTTCCAAAGCTGCCGGATGCACAGCGTGCAACGGTTTGAATCAGCTCATCACCTGCCTGTTCCCCATAGAGGTCATTCACCAGTTTGAAGTTACCGATATCCATAGCCACCAAATCCACTGGCAGATTCGGGTTCTGCTTCAGCAGCTGTTCCAGGCGGGCATAAAACCCCTCCCTGTTGTAAAATGCTGTGAGGCTGTCCCGCTCTACCTGGCCGACCAGGGACGCCGTCTCCCGCAAGCCGAGAAAGCTGCCCAGCCGCGTCAAGATCGTCTGGGCGTGGAAGGGCCTTTGGATGAGATCCGTGATACCGCAGCGGAGTGCCTGGAGCTCCGTCTCTCCCGGTTCCTCCTCCGCAAGCAGGAAAACCAGGCTTTCCGCCGGAGAAATGCGTTTTTTCAGTTCCTCCAAAAAAACAAGTCCATCCATATCCGGCTGTTCCAGATCCAGCAACACGGCATCCGGGCTGCCATTTTTGCCTGTCAGGAGCCCGAATGCCTCCTGGGCGCTTCCGGCCTCCCAAAGCTCATATTGTCCCTCCAGGATGCGTTTCAGGTCCCCGCGATCCCTATCGTTTTGATCAATCAACAGAATCCTTTTTCCCATCCCAGCACTTCTTTCATATAAAGCTCAGTTCTAGTATAAGAGATTTGGCAGGAAAAGACAACCCGGAGTCTTTGCGGCTGTCTGCGGTCAATTCCCCACCGTTCTGCGGGCATGAGGAAGCCCGCCGCCGGAAGTCATTCGGCAGCGGGCTTTTTTATCATTTGCACGGAACACAGGCAATCCCACCGGCCATGTAACCGGAAGGGTGCTCCGCGTGTCTGCATGGTGCAGACGGGGACCTATTCCTCGACGTCCTTAAGGCGGGCGACAAAGGGACTGGTGGTGGAGCTGACCTCCGGGGCCTCCTTCGTAAAGCGCTCTACATTCAATGCGCTCTCCCGCACCGGCGTAATGGTGCCCGCGCCGGCCACGCAGCCCCCCGGACACGCCATCCCCTCCAGCAGGTAGCCGTCCCGCTTCCCCGCCTTCGCCATCATCAGCATCTTTTTGCACTCTTTCAACCCGTCTCCGTACTCGTACTTCACTTCACGTCCAGGCTCCATGTGACTGATGGCCTCCGCCACCGCTGCCGCCACGCCCCCGACCACTGCGAACCCCCGGCCCATTGCCGTCCCCTCGCTCATGTCGTCGTTCGGGTCGCCCTCCAGCTCCCCAAAGTCGATGTCCTTCGCATCAAATATCCCCTGCAGCTCCTCAAACGTCAGCACAAAGTCCACATCCGACCGCACCGACCTCCGGTTTGCCTCCAGCTTCTTTGCCGCGCACGGCCCAATAAAGCAGATCCGCGCGTCCGGATGATCCTTTTTCACCATCCGCGCCGTAATCACCATCGGCGTCAGCGCCATCGAGATGTAGTCCTTGAACTGCGGGAACAGCTTCTTCGC
>NZ_FOXE01000006.1 GCF_900115635.1 Oscillibacter sp. PC13
CCATCCTGATTCAGAATTGCTGCAGCGCTTTTTGACTTTGATACATCGATACCGACAGCAAGCATTGGCATTCCTTCTTTCGTTTTTGGTATGCGGTTATCCAGCTCTTTCCAAAGTACGCACATATTCAATCGTGAAACGGGAGCTACGTCCCAACTTGCTGAATCGAGCACTAAACGATGGAGGCTGGCTGACACATTTTACTCCGGGCGTGGTGTCCCAATTCCAGATTTCGTCAGACCGATGCCTCCATCTTAAAGGAAACGAGTAAGGCCGGATAGACCTTACTCGTACATTATGAATTCCGGTTTAGCGGATTGGCCCGGATTTAACAGGAACCTCCCACCGTTATTTCGACGAAGGGAGGTTCTCTTATAGGCGCTTTTCCGATACAAGGCAGTAATCCTATGAACATTTCGAAGCACTCCGCAAAAAAGTTGGAAGCGATCGCTCTCCCCCAATAACCCGCTTTTTCATTTTCCATACATCAGGTTTCTAATAGTCGGAAAAGGCCTTCCTCTTGTGAGAGAAACTATTTCGTGATATAATATAACATTCCGATGGAATTTGTGTACACCATATAAACACATGAAAAAGGAGACCGCTTCATGGGCATCCACGACGGACACCGGGAAAAGGTACGCCAACGTTTTTTGAACGGCGGGCTGGAGAGCTTTGCCGATCATGAGGCGTTGGAACTTTTGCTGTTTTATGCCATTCCTCGCCGAAACACCAATGAGACGGCCCATCTTTTGATGGAGCGGTACGGTTCTTTGTCTGCGGTACTGTCTGCCCCGGTGGAGGATCTGCAAAATGTGCCGGGAGTGGGAGAGCATGCCGCCGTATTGCTGAAATTGGTGCCTCAGCTGTGCCGAAAAGCCCGCTTGGCGGATGCAGGACAGGATGTGGTGCTCAATTCCTCAGAAAAGGCTGGGAACTATTTGCTGGAGTGTTTTGCAGGTGAGCAGAACGAGGTCATTTATCAGCTCTGCCTGGACCGTAAGGGAAAACTGCTGGCTTGCAAACGGCTGACAGAAGGCGGAGTTTCCTCGGCAGACCTTAATATCCGCCAGTTGGTTTCCAACGCACTTTTGATTGGTGCCAGTGCCGTAATTCTCTCACACAACCATCCAAGCGGCATTGCGCTGCCATCCTCAGATGACTATGTGACCACGGAACGGGCCAGACAGGCGCTGGCCACGATTGGAGTGGAGCTGGCAGATCATATCATCGTAGCGGATGGGGATTTTGTCTCCCTGTCCGACTCTGGTTATTTTTCCAGATAAATCTGACCAAAAATCGAACAAATGTTGCATGACGTTCTGAAAGGTGGTAAAATGAAACTGCTTGGTTCCTTCCACCATATATGGAGATTTTGGAGAACAAACGATGCCGAAATTTGAAGTTGTATCAGACTATCAGCCTTCCGGAGACCAGCCGCAGGCGATTGCCTCCCTGGCAGGAGGTATTGAAAACGGACTGAAGGAGCAGGTTCTGCTGGGCGTTACCGGTTCCGGTAAAACCTTCACCATGGCCAAGGTCATTGAGCAGGTCCAGAGACCCACGCTGGTGCTGGCACACAACAAGACGCTGGCCGCACAGCTGTGCGCGGAGTTTAAGGAGTTTTTCCCCAACAATGCGGTGGAGTACTTTGTTTCCTACTACGACTACTATCAGCCGGAGGCCTATATCCCCCACACGGATACCTATATCGCAAAGGACGCCTCCACCAACGACGAGATTGACCGGCTGCGCCTATCAGCGACCTGCGCGCTGCTGGAGCGGCGGGATGTGATTGTGGTATCCTCAGTCTCTTGTATCTATGGTTTGGGTGAGCCGGACGATTTTGCAAACCTGGTGGTGTCCCTGCGCACAGGCGCGGAGTGGAACCGGGACGAGCTGTTGCGGCGTCTGGTGGAGATCCGGTATGAGCGGAATGATATTGCCTTTGAGCGGAATATGTTCCGGGTCCGGGGCGACACGGTGGAGATTTATCCGGCTTATTACAGGGACAAAGCCATCCGGGTAGAGTTTTTTGGGGATGAGATTGACCGCATCAGCGAATTTCACCCACTCACCGGCACGGTGAACCGGGTGCTGAACCATATTGCCATCTACCCTGCCAGTCATTACGTGACGACCAAGGATAAGATGGACAAGGCCATCGGGGAAATCCGGCGGGAAATGGAGGAGCAGGTTCAATACTTCACGGACAATGACCAGCTGGTGGAGGCCCAGCGCATCCGCCAGCGAACGGAATACGATATGGAAATGATGACGGAACTTGGCTACTGTTCTGGTATTGAGAACTACTCCCGCATCATCTCTGACCGCCCGGCCGGGTCCGCGCCTATGACGCTGCTGGACTTTTTCCCGGATGACTTTTTGCTGTTTGTGGATGAGAGCCACGTGACGCTGCCCCAGGTGCGGGCAATGTACAACGGCGACCACGCCCGAAAGGACTCTTTGGTGAAGTACGGCTTCCGGCTGCCTTGCGCCTATGACAACCGTCCCCTGAAGTTTGAGGAGTTTGAAGAGCGGATCGGCCAGGCGGTATTCGTCTCGGCCACGCCCGGCCCCTACGAACGGGAGCGGGCGGATCAGGTGGTAGAGCAGGTCATCCGCCCCACGGGACTGCTGGATCCCAAGATAGAGGTCCGGCCCGTCACGGGGCAGATTGACGACTTGATCGATGAAATTCACGCCCGTTCTGCCAGAAGTGAGCGGGTTCTGGTGACAACGCTCACCAAAAAGATGGCGGAGGATCTGACGGAGTTTTTGAAAAACGCCGGGACTCGGGTGCGGTACATGCACTCCGATGTTCAGACCATCGAGCGAATGGAAATTATCCGGGATTTGCGCCTGGGGGAGTTTGATGTACTGGTTGGCATCAACCTGCTGCGGGAGGGTTTGGATTTGCCGGAGGTTTCCCTGGTGGCCATTCTGGACGCGGATAAGGAGGGGTTTCTCCGTTCTGAGACCTCTCTCATTCAGACCATCGGTCGTGCGGCGCGGAACGCCGACGGCTTGGTGATTATGTATGCCGACGAGATCACGCCGTCCATGCGAGCGGCCATCGATGAGACAGAGCGCCGCCGCCTGATTCAGGACGCTTACAACAAAGAGCACGGCATTGTCCCGAAAACCATCATCAAGGGTGTTCGGGAAGTGCTGGAGATCTCCAAAACCGCGGAAGAAGATACCATCCGGGGCCGCAAGAAGCGGAAACTCTCCGAACAGGAGCGCGCCGCCGAGATTGCCAAGCTGGAGAAGGAAATGAAGGAAGCCAGCAAGATGCTGGAATTCGAGTACGCGGCGGTGCTGCGTGACCGTATCATTGAATTGAGGGGCGAGAAATAGCGGTGCCCCGCACGGCGGGGCGGCAGAAGGAGCCTTGAGGGGAGGAGTCACCACGATGAACTACGACTGGCTGGACACATATCTCCTGTCCCTGCCGGGGGTGGAGAAAGATTATAAGCCGGAGTGGCAGTGGTTCCGGTATATGATCCGGGGACACCTGTTCGCCGCCGTCTGCTCACCGGAACCCAGGTACCGGACCTATGGCGGCCACGATCTGGTAAATCTGAAATGCGACCCCGCGGAGGCAGAGGTGCTGCGGGCCGAATATCCGGAGGTGCTGCCGGGGTTTTACACGGACAAGCGCACCTGGATTGCCTGTTTGCTGGACGGGGAATTGCCGGACGAGGTGCTGCGGCAGCTTTGTGCGGCCTCTCACCGTCTGGTGCTGGGGAAGCTGCCCAAATACGTCCAGCGGGACATTCTGGACAACTGACGGGAGGACAACATGGAAGATACGCGTACCCGATTGCAGAAAGCCGTCCTGATTGCCCTGGCCGTCATGGTGGTGGTGTTTGGAAACCTGACGCTTGTCTCAAAACTCCACAAGGGCGTTTTGTTCGCAGACACGATTTTGAAGGTGGAGGAAACTTCCGGCGGGACGGTTTACTCCGGCAAAGTATACGGCGATAAGGTCTCCGTCTCCGTTAAACGGGAGAGTGGAACTGCCTGCACCGTGACCTATACGGTGGATGAGCGAATTCACGATGTGTACCGGATGGAGTATCCCCTGGCCCCTGTGCAGACGGAGGACGGCCCGGTGGACGGTATCCGCATCACCAGGAACGGCGATGTGCTGTACGAGGGCGGCTATGACCCGGACCGCGCCTTCAGCGGCTGGTACGGTGCGGCCGGCCGGTGGGACACCGGCGTATACGTGACAGTGGTCACCGGTGGGGAGAGTGTGGGTGCGGCTGCTCCGGCGGAGCTTTCAAAGAACACGGTTTTTTTGTTTGCGCAGGGGCCGGAGCTGACCGCCCGGGGCAGCTGGGCACTGTACTTCCTGATGGTGTTCTTCACGGGTTTGCTGGCGCTGGATGCCACATTCCCCCTGACCATGTTCCGGTTGCAGCACATGTGCGACGTCCGGGACCCGGAGCCGTCGGATTTTTATCTTTCCATGCAGCGGGTGGCCTGGGTTGTCTACTCGGTGCTGCTTTTAATTGGCTACATATGGGCGCTGCGGTTCCTGCCGTAGCAGGCGGGCTCAGTCACCTCAATGACAAAGGAGAACGGATTTCATGGCTTTTGGCAGTATGGTGCTTCTGTTCGGCTTTCTGCCGCTCATTCTGCTCTGCTATTTTTTGCTGCCTGCCCGGTGGAGGGGCGGACGGAATGCTGCGCTGCTGACAGGCAGCCTGGTGTTTTATGCCTGGGGCGGCGTGCGGCTGCTGCCGGTGCTGCTGGCTTCCTGCGTGTGCAACTGGGCGCTGGCACTGCTGGCTGCCCCGGGGAAGCCCTTCTTTCGGCGGGCGGCCTTGGCCGCGGCGCTGGTGGGAAACCTGGGGATGCTTGGATATTTTAAATATACCGGCTTTTTGCTGGATAATCTGAACGCCTTGGAGCTGCAGATCACCGTGCCGGCGATTGCGCTGCCTGCGGGAATCTCCTTTTTTACGTTTCAGGCCATCGCCTATGTGGTGGATGTCTACCGGGGAACGATTCCGGCTGAGCGGAATTTGGGGAAGGTTATGCTGTTTATGGCGTTTTTTCCCCAACTGCTGCAAGGACCCATCCTGCGGTATGGAGACCTCGGTCCCTCTCTCACAAACCGAAGGGAGACGGCGGCTGACGCGGCGGAAGGGGCCGTGCGTTTTTGCTTTGGCCTTGCAAAAAAGGTGTTGCTGGCGGATGCTCTTGGTCAAGCGGCGGATGTGGCCTTTGCAGCCGGCGGCCATCTGACCGTGGCGCTGGCCTGGCTGGGGGGCATTGCCTATACCCTGCAGCTGTACTTTGACTTTTCCGGCTACACGGATATGGCCATCGGCCTGGGGCGGGTATTCGGCTTCCGCCTGCCGGAGAATTTCAACTATCCGTACATTGCAAAATCCGCCTCAGAGTTCTGGCGGCGGTGGCATATGACGCTGTCCTTCTGGTTCCGGGACTATGTATACATCCCCCTGGGCGGCAACCGCTGCTCCCGGGGACGCCAGATTGCAAACCTGCTGGTGGTGTGGATGCTGACGGGGCTGTGGCATGGCTCTGCCTGGAATTTCGTTCTCTGGGGCCTGTATTACGCGGCGCTGCTGATGGGAGAGAAATTCCTCTGGGGCGGTGTGCTGGAGCGGCTGCCTTCCGCCTTCCGCCATCTTTACGCACTGGTGCTGATTACCATCGGCTGGGTGCTGTTCCGCTCTGCCAGCCTGAGTCAGGTGGGAGAGATGGTTTCCGCCATGCTGGGCTTTGCCCCCGGCGGACTGTGGAGCGGCGAGGCGGCTTACTGTCTTCGCCAGTTTGCTTGGGAGTGGGCACTGGCCATTCCCACGGCCCTGCCGCTGAAGGCCTGGATCCAGGCGAGGCTGGAAACCAGACGGGCGGCGGGAAGCCGCGGTGCAGCAGTGCTGTTGGTCTGGGGACCGAAGGTGCTGGCTTTTGCCCTGCTGGGATGCTCTGTGGTGCGGATTTTGGGCGCCGGCGTACAGTCCTTCCTGTATTTTCAGTTTTGAGAGGAGGCCCCCAACATGGAAAAACACGCAAACCGGGCCTTCCTGGCCCTGCTGCTGGCGGTGCTGCTTGCTGTCCCGGCGGGAGTCGCCCTCTGGTCCCACCGGGAGACGGCTGCCTATTACGAAAACCGCGCCCTGGCGGAGCGGCCGGCCCTCACGGGAGAGAGTCTGTGGGACGGCAGCTTCGGCGCGGCGTTTGAGCGCTGGTACGCCGATCACGCCCCCGGCCGCACCACGTTGTTAAAGCTGGACACGGCGGTGCAGATGAAGGGACTCCGGCGCATGGTGGTGAATGACATTGTTCTGGACGCCGACGGGGTGCTGGTCCCCTTTCTGGATTTTCATGAGTGGTCCGAGGAGGCCTATGCTTCTTCGGTGCCGCCCATTGCGGACAGGTATGAAAAACTGAATGACCACATCACGGCCAATGGCGGCGTATTTTATTTCATTGGATTTCCAGAGCAGCGGATTTATTTTGAGGATCACTTTCCTGCCTGTCTCAACAACCACGAAAATGAGGCGAATGCGGCAGACACCATTTTTGAGGACGCACTGACCGGCCGTGGAATCCGCTTTTTGAATATGGAGCGGGTATACGACGAACTGGGTCATCCGGCGGAGTATTACTCCACGGTGGACCACCACTACAATTACTACGGCGCTTACGCCGCTTATCGCTCTATCCTGGATACGCTGCGGGCGGATGGATTTGATCTTCCGGTGCTGACGGAGACGGACATCGATTTTCAGGAACTGCCCAATCCCTATATCGGCTCCCGCAACCGGAAGCTGTATAATCTCTGGCCCAACAGCGACAGGGCGGTAATCGGCGTGCAGAAGAACCCCGTACCCTATACCCGGACGGACAATGGCCAGCCAAGCGACAAGCCGCTGTTCATCATCCAGGAGGACCCGGCCATGCCTACCACCTATAATCTGTATATGGGCGGCGACTTCGGGGAGACGGTGCTGGAGACAAACCGGCCAGAGCTGCCGGATGTGTTAATTTTTGGTGATTCCTTCACCAATGCATTGGAGACGCTGCTGTACACCTCCTTTGACGAAACCCGCATCCTGGATCTGCGGCACTATGATGAGATGAGTCTGAAGGCATATATCACGGCGCATCAGCCGGACGTTGTCCTGTGTATCCAAAATGACACTTTCTATTACACAACCAGCGGAAACGGCAATGTGTGGCCGGAGGGATAAAAAGAACCCGGGAGGAAACGATGGAAGAAGAACACCAGCCCGCTGCACAGACGGCGGAAGATCAAAAAGCACCCAACGCGGCGGCCTATGCCAGTATTCTGGCAGGCGCCGCGCTGTGGGGAATCATCGGGCTTTGGAATCGAAATTTAATGGCCGGGGGCTTTTCACCCACTGACATTGTGGTAGTGCGGAACTTTGGGGGCATGCTGCTGTTGCTGCTGATTTTCTGCCTGAAGGATCGCAGTGTGTTCCGGGTGAAAAAGGGCCATCTGAAATACTTTTTTGGGACAGGCGTGGTTAGTGTTATGCTGTTCACAGTATGCTACTTCTCCTGCCAGAAAATCTGCTCGCTGGCAGTGGCCTCGGTATTGCTGTATACAGCACCGTCCTTTGTGGTACTGCTGTCGGCAATTTTGTGGAAGGAGCCCATCACCAAAAAGAAACTTGCCGCCCTGGGGCTGACGCTGATAGGATGCGCCTTTGTATGCGGTGTGTTTGCCGGCGGACTCACCGTTACCGCCTCCGGCATTTTGCTGGGCCTGGGTGCAGGATTTTTCTATGCGCTGTACAGCATCTTTGGCCGGTATGCACTCCAGGCAGGGTACAGTTCCATGGCTGTCACGGTGTGGACATTTTTGTTTGCCGGCCCCATGTCGCTGGTGTTCCTGCGCCCGGCAGAGATGGCAGCAGCCTTTGTGACGCCGAAGATGTGCCTGCTGGCGCTGGGCCTGGTGGTGTTTTCCACGGTGCTGCCCTACCTGCTGTACACAGCGGGACTCTCTCAGGTGGAGTCCGGAAAGGCATCCATCATGGCAAGCCTGGAGCCTGTGGTGGCGTCACTTGCCGGCGTACTCATTTTTGGGGAGCCGATGAGCGCCATGACACTGGCTGGAATTTTCTGTGTCCTGGCCGGTGTTTATATTTTGAGGTGAGCGTTGTGGCAAAGCATAAAGAAGAAAAGACCAATGTGATGCGGATTCTGGAACAAAAAAAGATCCCGTATACGGCCCGCTTTTATGAGGAAGGCGATGGGCCGGAGGGCACCCGGGAATACGGTGTCCATGTGGCACGGGCGCTGGGACAGGATCCTGCCCGGGGCTTCAAGACATTGGTAGCCCGAGGTGCGTCCAAGGGTGTCTATGTCTTTGAACTGCCGGTGGCTGAAAATCTGGATTTGAAAAAGGCGGCGAGAGCGGTGGGGGAGAAGTCCATTGAACTGCTCCGCGTGGCAGAGATTCACGCCGTGACCGGTTATATCCGGGGCGGCTGCAGCCCGGTTGGAATGAAGAAGCAGTATCCCACTGTTTTTCATGAGACGGTGTTGAACTATGACAGCGTTTATATCTCCGCCGGCAAAATCGGCGCCCAAGTGGAACTGGCGCCTCAGGCGCTGCTGGATCTGCTGCGGGCACAGACGGCGGATATTATCGTGAAGGACTGAACGAGAGAATGAAGAAGGCATCCTCCGCTTGGGCACGCCTGTCCGTATGGTTGAGGCTTCCGCCCGTCGCCGCGGTTTGCGCGTTTATTTTGGCCTGATTCTGTATAGCGAAGCATTTTGGCCGGTGGTGGAGGCGCTGAGTTGGTACTACTGCTGTTTCAGTCAATACGCGGCCAATCTGGTTTGACATTGCGGCGGCAGTGTCGGCGTTGGCGGCCGCAGCGGAAAAATGGTCTGGCCGAAAATGGATCCGATATATTGCCTGCGGGGCAGGTCATGCGCTGTTCGGCCTGTTCCTGCAGGCGTGGTTTGAAGTTTTAATGTCTGTATAAGGAGAACACATGCAAGACAAAATCGTTGTCAAAGGCGCCCGCGCCAACAATCTGAAAAATATTGACGTCACCATCCCGCGGGACAAGCTGGTGGTGATGACAGGACTCTCCGGTTCTGGAAAGTCCTCCCTGGCCTTCGACACCATTTATGCCGAGGGACAGCGGAGGTATGTGGAGAGTCTCTCCTCCTATGCCCGGATGTTTTTGGGTCAAATGGACAAGCCGGATGTGGACTATATCGACGGCCTCAGCCCCGCCATCTCCATTGACCAGAAGACTACTTCCAAAAACCCCCGCTCCACCGTGGGCACGGTGACGGAGATCTATGACTACCTCCGTCTGCTGTGGGCCCGGGTGGGTACGCCCCACTGCCCCAAATGCGGCAGGGAGATTAAGCAGCAGACTGTGGATCAGATCATCGACCAGGTCCTGGCTCTTCCGGAGGGAACCCGCATTCAGGTGATGGCTCCTGTTGTCCGGGGGAAGAAGGGCGAGCACACGAAGATCTTTGAGGATGCCAAGCGCTCCGGCTATGTCCGTGTCCGGGTAGATGGAAATCTCTATGAACTGGATGAGGAAATCAAGCTGGAAAAGAATAAGAAGCACTCCATTGAGGTCATCATTGACCGGCTGATCATTCGACCGGACATTCAGCAGCGGCTGACGGACTCCGTGGAAACCGCCACGTCCCTTTCCGGAGGACTGGTGGTTGTCAATTTGCTCCGGGAGGAGCGGGATTTGACCTTCTCCCAGAACTATGCCTGCGAAGACTGCGGAATCTCCATTGAGGAGCTGGCACCCCGCATGTTTTCTTTCAACAACCCCTATGGCGCCTGTCCCACCTGCACGGGCCTTGGCAGCCAGCTGAAGGTGGATGCCAGCCTGATTGTTCCGGAACCTAAGCTCTCCATTTTAGAGGGGGCGATTCAGGCCAGCGGCTGGAATAATATCCGGGGCGATGGTATTTCCCGGATGTATTTTGACGCACTGTCGAAGAAATATCACTTCTCCCTCACGGAGCCATGGGAAACCCTGCCCAGTGAGGTGAAGGACATCGTTCTCTACGGAACCGGAGGAGAGAAGCTGGAGCTGCACTATGACCAGCCCAGGGGAAAGGGCGTGCTGTATCAGCCCTTTGAAGGCATCTGCAACAACATCGAGCGCCGTTATCAGGAGACCCAGAGCGATGCCAGCAAACGGGAGCTGGAGGAGCTGATGGCGGAATGTCCCTGTCCGGCCTGCCAGGGCAAGCGATTGAAAAAGGAGTCTTTGGCAGTAACCGTGGGAAACACGAATATCCACGATTTTACCCAGCTCTCTGTGCTGGATGAGCTGGCTTGGGTGGAACAGCTCCAGCTGACGGAGCAGCAGATGCTGATTGCCGCCCGGATTTTGAAGGAGATCAAGTCCCGGCTGGGCTTTCTTCAGTCTGTGGGACTGGGGTACCTGACCCTCTCCCGCAGTGCAGGAACCCTCTCCGGCGGAGAGAGCCAGCGTATCCGGCTGGCCACACAGATTGGTTCCAGCCTGATGGGCGTGCTCTATATTCTGGACGAGCCCTCCATCGGTCTCCACCAGCGGGACAATGACAAGTTGCTGGCTACACTTCAGCACCTGCGGGATTTGGGGAACACCCTTTTGGTGGTGGAACATGACGAGGATACCATGCGGGCGGCGGATTACCTCATCGACATCGGCCCCGGCGCGGGTGTCCATGGCGGCGAGGTGGTGGCCGCCGGCACCCCGGAGGAGGTCATGGCAAATCCCAACAGCCTGACGGGCCAGTATCTCTCCGGCAAGAAGAGGATTCCTGTTCCGGCGGAGCGCCGGAGGGGCAGTGGGAAAACGCTGAAGGTCGTCGGCGCGGCGGAGAATAACCTCCAGCATATCGATGTGGAATTTCCGCTGGGCACCTTCACGGTGGTGACCGGCGTTTCCGGCAGCGGCAAATCCTCTCTCGTCAACGAGGTGCTGTTCAAGCGCCTGGGGGCGGAACTGATGCGCATGAAGGTCCACCCCGGCAAATGCGACCGGATTGAGGGAATTTCGCAGCTGGACAAGGTGGTAGACATCGATCAAAGTCCCATTGGCCGTACACCCCGCTCCAATCCTGCCACTTACACGGGGCTTTTTAACGACATTCGGGACCTGTTTGCCGCCACACAGGAGGCCAAGAGCCGGGGCTACGGTCCGGGGCGGTTTTCCTTCAATGTTCGGGGCGGCCGGTGCGAGGCATGCTCCGGCGACGGCATGCTGAAAATTGAGATGCACTTCCTGCCGGATATTTTCGTTCCCTGTGAGGTCTGCAAGGGCAGGCGGTATAACCGGGAGACCCTGGAGGTGCGCTACAAGGGCAAGAACATTGCAGAGGTGCTGGATATGACCGCAGACGAGGCGGTGGAGTTCTTCGCGCCTCTGCCGAAAATTCGCAAGAAGTTGCAGACGCTTTGCGATGTGGGCCTTGGTTACGTGAAATTGGGCCAGCCCTCCACGGAACTCTCCGGCGGCGAGGCCCAGCGGGTGAAGCTGGCTACGGAGCTCTCCAAGCAGGCCACCGGCAAGACCATCTATATTCTGGATGAGCCCACCACAGGCCTCCACACCGACGATGTACGCAAACTTTTAGAGGTGCTGCAGCGGTTGGTGGATAATGGGAACACGGTGGTGGTCATCGAGCATAACCTGGATGTCATCAAATGCGCCGACCATCTCATCGACTTGGGCCCCGAGGGAGGTGACGGCGGTGGGCAAATCGTCTGTACCGGCACACCGGAAGACGTAGCTGCATGCAAGGAGAGCTTCACAGGCCAGTATCTGAAAAAGGTCCTGGAGAGATAGGCTGGATCAGACAATTTCTGTGGGGAGCCCCATGCACATCCAGACATTTTTGTTGAAACTGGACTGCCGTGTGCACAGTGAGAGAAAGAGAGAACCACACATGGAGAGAATTCATACCTTTTTGAACGATCTCGTCAGGCGGCTTTTCACCATGCTGCTGATATTTCTTCTGGCGGCCAATCTATCTGCTTTTATCAGCCGCCGGATCCCGGACAAGACGTTGCTGCGTCAGGCAGGCTTTACCGGGGAGACGGCGTATCAATATGCTCCGTCAACAGGAACCGCTGCGTACGTCCTGCTGGACGAGACGGCGGGGACGGCCTCCTTTGCGCTGGTGGGCAACAGCCGGACGATGGGGCGGCAGTATCCAATGGATACCGCTGCCTGGTGGAACCGCTGGACGCCGGTGTTCCGGGAAGTGCTGTACGGTGCGGTCATTCAGACGGAGGATCTCAGGCCGCTGCGGTGTTATCAGGGGCATTACGGTGAAGCCGCGGCAGAGAAAATCTACTATATCACATATTGGCTGCACCGGATGGAAAACGGCGTGTCGGATATCGAGTATTTGCTGCTGGGCGCCACGCTGGAGCCGGAGCGCCTTACCGGACAGAATACACTGTTTCAGCGCTCTGCCGGGCAGAGCACCGTTTTTGTTGTTCTGGCGGAGGAAGACCGTCGGGCTCTTGCCAGTCGGGAGGAGAGAATGTCGGATTACTGGGGGAACTGGTGGGAGTGGTAGCATTCCCTTGGGCGCTTGGCTGTGACTGGAAGCATAAAAGATTTCAGGATTTCCTGTATTTCCCGCCGCGAATGCGGTAAAATTCAAATAGATACCACACGTTTATTAAAAATTGCTCAAAAGAAAGTTGAGGATCACCTATGTCAAACATTCAAAATGTCGCTATGATTACCATCTGCGGCCGGCCTAATGTGGGAAAATCCAGCCTTACCAACGCGCTGGTGGGCGAAAAGGTGGCCATTGTTTCCAACAAGGCTCAGACTACCCGCAACCGCATCTATGGCGTATTGAACCGGGAGGATACCCAGTATATCTTCCTGGATACGCCGGGTCTCCACAAGCCGAAGTCTGCGTTGGGAGACTACATGGTGAAGGTCGTCACAGCCAGTCTTTCCGATGTGGACTGTGCCCTGCTTCTGGTGGAGCCCATCGCCCATGTGGGGACGCCGGAGCGGGCGCTCATCGCCCGTATCCGGGAGGAGAAGATTCCCTGCATCCTCTGTATCAATAAGATTGATACCGTGGAGCCCGGCGCATTGCTTCCGGTGATTGCCGCGTATCACGAGGTTTGGGATGGGTTTGACGCCATTATTCCCATCTCCGCCCACACGGGCAGCGGCTTGGATGAGCTGATGAAGGAGCTTCGAACATATGTCCAAGAGGGCCCCCAGCTCTTCCCGGACGGTGTGAACAGCGACCAGCCAGAGCGGCAGGTGATGGGGGAGATTCTGCGGGAAAAGCTGCTGCTGTGCCTGGATAAGGAGATTCCCCACGGCACTGCTGTGGAGCTTACGAAATTTTCTGAGCGAGATTCCGGCGTCATCGACGTGAATGCGACCATCTACTGTGAAAAGGCCAGCCACAAAGGAATTATCATCGGTAAGCAGGGAGCTATGCTGAAAAAAATCAGTTCGCTGGCCCGCCACGATATGGAGAAGTTTATGGGCACGAAGGTGTATCTGGAGACCTGGGTCAAGGTCAAAGAAAACTGGCGGGACAACGTGAATTATGTGCGGAGCTTCGGCTATCAGGACGAGTAAGGAAGCTGGAAGACGTCCGCGGCCAGTTTTCTGCGAGCAAAGCGAGCCACCGCGAGGGCGGCGTACAAGCATTTTGCGGAGCAAAACTATGGAATGGTCGGACTTTGTCCGGTCATTCAGATGAAAAGGGACCCTACATGGGGTTTGTGGGGCAAACTGGCGGGACAACGTGAATGATGCGCAGGGCTTCGGAGAGAGGCGGATGAGCAATGAAAACATGGGGATACCTTCTTTTGGGAATTTATACCACGCTGATTGCATACGGCAGCTTTCCGCTGTGTGAGAGCCTGCCCCAGTCCGCCATTGGATTTGGCCTGTGTGCAGTTTTGATTGACAGAGCGAACCGGCACCAAAGGCTGTGGAAGGTGCTGGGGGGAAGTGCACTGACGGTGATGCTCGGCGTGCTTCTCCGCTATGCGGCAGAATATGGCGAGGCTTGGTGGAGTAGGAGCTTTACCGCTCAAAATGTGGCGGTTTTTCTGCTGCTGGTGCCCTGCTATGTGACGGTGTTTGTGGCTTTTTTGCAAGTGCTGGATGCAGAAAAACACAGCAGTTAAAAACATTTCCAGTTATCAAATTCGACTTTCTCCGCAGACTATTTCCATCAAGGAGGTCTGCCGATGGAATCTGAGAACCTGTGGAATTTGTTTGCCCAAACCGGAGCACCGCTGGCCTATGTGCTGTACCGCTGGACAGAGGAGCGGCAGGATGCCGACTCGATTGCGTAAATGCCGGGGGAACTTCCCCCGTACATAAGAGGTGACGCCATGGCAGGGATGCCGTACATCGTGACAAAGGGCATTGTCCTTCGGGAGACGGAGACGAAAGAGGCCGACAAAATTTTGACCCTTCTGACCGGGGAGCGGGGAAAAATTTCCGTGATTGCCCGGGGGGCCCGGCGAAAGAGCTGCAAGTATACCGCCTGCGCCCAGTCTCTGGCCTATTCCGAGTGGGCGCTCTACCAAAAAGGCGATTGGTATTATGTCAATGAGGGAGCCAGCCTGGAGCTGTTCAACGGACTGCGCGAAGACCTGGACGCCATGGCCCTGGGGTTTTACTTTGCGGAACTGACAGAGGCCGTCACCACGGAGGACACTGCCTCGCAGGAACTGCTGAGTCACCTTTTAAACGGCCTGTACGCATTGGGAACCTTGCATAAGCCACCTGCTTTGGTAAAGGCGGCCTTTGAGCTCAAGCTGTTGTCCCTGGCGGGGTATGAGCCGCTGCTGGACAGTTGCGCTTACTGCGGCCTGTCCGATCCGGAGCATCCGCTGCTGGACGTGGTGCAGGGCGTACTTCGCTGCAGTCACTGCGGCACGAAAGAGAGTGCCCTGTCTATGCCGCTTTGTGAGGATTCGCTGGCGGCGGCACGGCATATTGTATATGGAAACCCCAAGCGACTGTATTCCTTTACGCTGGGACCGGAGGCACAGCGTCGTCTGTCCGGAGCGGCGGAGGCCTTTTTGGCTGCCCAGCTGGAGCGGGGCTTCCGGACATTGGACTTTTATAAGAGCCTTGAGCCTGTGGAAATACCGCTGAAATCTGGGAAATCCTGATACAATTTGTATAATGGAGAAAAAATTATACAAGGAGGAACGAATGCTGACGGAATTCACTCTTGGGCCGTATCGCTTGCAGGTGGATGTAAAGACCACCCGGACGTATTATGAGGCCCACCCGCTGCCGTGGGTCACCTGCGGCTGTGCCGGATGCCGGAATTTTCTCCAGGCTGTGAAGAGTATTCCCCAGACAGTACGGGATTTCTTTGATGCCATGGGGCTGGACCCGGAGAAGCCAGGGGAGACCTGCTATTACACCGGCACGCCGGACAGCCTTGTGGGCGGGGGGTGGTATCACATCTGCGGAACCATTCTGGCGGGTGCCTCCATGCCGGGGAACTATGAGGCGTTCCCGGCGGGCTGGTATGAACTGGATGAGAATTTTTCCGTGGGTTTTAAGACTGGCTGCGACCTGCTACCAGATGACTTTCCACGTCCCTGCTTTCAAATGGAGTTTAACCACCGCTTGCCTTGGGTTCTGAAGGAGCCGAACCCTTATTGAACAAGACCTGGCAAGCAAATCTCTGAACAGGAGAAGAAATCATGAGCGAACTATTTGATAAATCCATCCGTACCCTGGAGCTTCCCCGGGTGCTGCAGCTGCTTTCCGACCAGGCCGTCAGCGCCGAGGGAAAGCAGCGCTGCCTCTGCCTCCGGCCAGAAACGGAGACAGAGGAGGTTCTGCGCCTGCTGGATCAAACCGATGCAGCCCGCCAGATGATCGGACTGCATGGCAGCCCATCCTTTTCCGGTGTGAAGCCGGTGGCGGAGACACTGGACCGGGCGGACCGGGGCGGCACCTTAAACAATCGGGAGCTTTTGACAGTTGCGGATTTACTCACTGCCGCCCGGCGGGCACGGGAATATTTCAATGATGATGCCAATGAAAAGACGGCCATCGATCACTTGTTTCTCTCCCTCCACGGAAACCGCTTTCTGGAGGAAACAATCAAGCGATGCCTTCCGGATGAGGATACGGTAGCGGACACCGCCAGCACAGAATTGGCGGATATTCGCCGCCATATGCGTGCTGCCCAGGCAAAGAGCCGCCAGATTCTGCAGAAGATCATCTCCTCCCCCAGCTACTCCAAAATCCTGCAGGAGGCGCTGATTACCCAGCGGGACGGCCGCTTTGTGGTGCCGGTAAAGGCGGAGCACAAGGGCGACATGCCGGGCCTGGTACACGATATCTCCTCCACCGGCGCCACGCTGTTTGTGGAACCTATGGGAGTCGTACAGGCCAATAATGAGTTCATTGAGCTGCAGGCCAAGGAGCAGAAGGAGATTGAGCGCATTCTGGCGGAGCTCTCCGCTGAGACGGCCGCCCACCGGGAGGATATTCAATGGGACTATGACACGCTGGTGCATTTGGATGTGATTTTTGCCAGGGGGCAGCTCAGCTATCAAATGGATGGCGTCCGGCCGGAGATTCGAAGGGATGGGGCCATCCACCTCCGCAGAGCCCGCCATCCGCTGCTGGATCCCAAAAAGGCGGTGCCCATTGACATTGAATTGGGAGACACCTTTGACACCCTGGTCATCACCGGTCCCAACACGGGCGGCAAAACCGTCAGCTTGAAGACCTTGGGCCTTTTGACGCTGATGACCCAGTGTGGTCTTCACATTCCGGTGGCGGACCGCAGCCAGATTTCCGTCTATGCCCATGTGTTGGCAGACATTGGCGATGAGCAGAGCATTGAACAAAGCTTGTCCACTTTTTCGGCACATATGGTTAATATTGTGCACATTTTGGCGGAAGCCGACCGTCACAGCCTGATTTTGTTTGACGAGCTGGGAGCCGGTACAGACCCGGTGGAGGGCGCGGCGCTGGCCATTGCCGTCATTCAGCATGCCCGCAGGGCAGGGGCGCGGATTGCCGCCACCACCCATTATGCAGAGCTGAAGACCTTCGCCATGACTGCGGCAGGCGTGGAAAATGCCTCCTGCGAGTTTGATGTGGAGACACTGGCCCCGACCTACCGCCTGCTGATTGGCATTCCCGGAAAGTCCAACGCCTTTGCCATTTCCAAGCGGCTGGGACTGCCGGACGATGTGATTGAAACGGCCAAGGAACAGATGAGCGGAGAATCTGTCCGGTTTGAAGATGTCCTTACCCAGCTGGAGGCCAAGCGGCAGGCACTGGAGAAGCGGCAGATGGAGATAGACCGTCTCTTCCAACAGCGGGAAGAGGACGCCCGCAAGGCACGGGAGTTTCGGGAACAGATGGAGCGGGCTAAGGAAAACGCCCGCAGCCGCGGCGAGACGGAGGCCAAGCGCATCCTGCGGGACACCCGCGCCGCCGCAGATCAGGTGATGGCGGAGCTGGCTGAGATGCGCAGGCAGCAGGCCAAGGCAGAGCGGATAGAGAACGCCAATGAGGCCCGGGCTAATTTGTACCGCCAACTGAATGAGGCGGAGGATGCCGTTTCCAAGCGGGACATCAGACAGGAGCCCATTCCAAAGCCCAGCCGCCCCATTCGAAAGGGCGACTTGGTGGAGTTTCCCGGCGTCCGTACCCCTGCGGAGGTGGTTTCTGTGGGGAAGGACGGTACGCTGCAGATGAAGGCCGGCGTTTTGAAGATGAAGGCAAAAGCCAATGAGGTGCGGTTGATTGAAGACGATGAGCGGGCGGCGAAAAAGAAAGCACCTGCTGTCACGGTTCACCCGGGAGCCGACCGGGCGCTGCGGGCATCCGCCTCCCGCGAGTTGGACATCCGGGGACTGGAGACACTGGAGGCCGAGAGCGTGGTGGAAAACTTTCTCTCTGCCGCAGTAATGGGCCGGCTGGAGACGGTGACCATTATTCACGGAAAGGGCACCGGTGCGTTGCGGAAGGCTGTTCACGCCATTTTGCGGCGGAATAAGGCGGTGAAGGAATTCCGCCTGGGAGTTTACGGCGAGGGCGAGAGCGGTGTCACTGTGGTGACGCTGAAATAGCCCGAGCTGCCGCTGCGAAAGTAGCGTACAAATGTTTTGCCGGAATGGCTTAGCCGGGCATTACCTGCTTGAGCCGGCAAAATGTGGGGGCCTGGGAATAGCGGACCGGTATCATGGTAGAGATGCTGAAGTCATCGCCTGCTAACGGTTTGACTCCCAATGGAGTCTTTTTAAAATCTATGCACTCAAAAATGAAACGCTTGGCAGCGTTGCGCCAAGCGTTTCATCTTTGTGTTCCGCTTTATTCTGTTTCAGTCCAAACCCCGTCCACCCATTCGTGGACAGTGGTAACAAAGTCTCCTTCTGCGGCGCCTTCTGAGTCTGACGGCGAAAGCTCAACGTTTTTGACACGCTGCAAAACGCCGTCGGCATCGTACTGGTAATAATCCGTATCGTAGATTCCGTAACCGTTCCGACTCTCTGAAACCAGCTGGCGAGCGGCGGTGTCAATTTGAAAGTCATAGCCCACCAGGCAAAAGGCGTAGACAAACTGCTGTGTCCTTTGGTCCCAGAGCCAGTGGAGATACCGCCCGTTGACGGTGCCAAGAAGCTCCATCAGACGAATGTCGTCAGCACCATCAAAATTCAGATCCATGATTTCAGGAAGATACAGTTCTTCAAAGCAGGCAGTCCATGCATCATCGTCGACCGCTTCCGGCAATTCTCCGCTCTCCAGCTTTTCCTGATAATAAGGGTCTCCCAACGCAGCCATCTGCTGCCATTCCTGAATCTCTGCTGCTACCACGGCGTCCCGGACGGAAAGCGTCTGCAGCAGTTCTTCTCCCTCCAGCACATCTATGCGCCCCACGCCATAGTTCCAGGTGCCGTAGCTACTGGCTACCGCCCGGCAGTGGAGACGCAGGGTCAATTCCCGCCCATTGTCTACGACGGCGGGCAGGTCACGGATGTATTCCACGGTGGTGCCCTCCGCCACAGCACCTTCCGGAAGTTCAGGAAGGCCCTCCTTTGGGATAGCCGGATGGGAGGAGGGATTTCCTTCGCCAGAGACAACCGGCGCCCCATCCGCTTCCGCGGGGGCTGCATCGGTGGGGAAACTGCCGCCGGGCCGGGTGCTTCCACATCCGGACAGAATGAACAGGGACAGGAGCAACGGAAAAAGATGAGTGTATTTCATAAGCCCTCCCTAAACCTTCCGCAGGTCTCTGCCATCAACAGAACGACTGAATTCTGTGTGCGGCGCCACGACATTGTCATTCTAACGCAATGGGAAAACAGATACATTACAAAAAGGTGACAGAAGAGGACAAGCCGGTAACAACCAATGAAAGAGGCTGAACTTTACAAAGACAGCAGCTGTCTGCTATACTAAAAGAAAAATCTGAAATTGAGGTGACCGGTATGCACGAGCTTCCGAAACAATATCACATTGACTGCGCCCCCGGCGACGTGGGCCGCTACTGTATTCTGCCCGGCGACCCGGGGCGGGTGCCTGCCATTGCGGCACTGTTTGACAATGCCCGTATGGTGGCCCAAAACCGGGAGTTCACCACCTATACCGGTACGCTGCTGGGGGAGAAGGTGTCCGTCTGCTCCACCGGCATTGGCGGTCCCTCTGCCTCCATTGCCATGGAGGAACTTCATAAGTGCGGCACAGACACCTTTATCCGCACCGGCACCTGCGGCGGTATTGCCCTGGAGGTTCAGTCCGGAGATATTGTGGTGGCCACGGGTGCCATCCGCTTTGAGCACACCAGCATGGAATATGCACCCATCGAATTCCCCGCTGTAGCGGATTTTGAGATCACGGACTGCTTGGCCCGGGCCACAAGGAAGCTGGATCTGCCGCTTCACACCGGAATTGTCCAATGCAAGGACAGCTTTTACGGCCAGCACAGCCCGGATGCCTCCCCTGTCTACTATGAGCTGAAACAGAAGTGGGAGAGCTGGAAGCGCCTGGGTGTCAAGGCCAGTGAGATGGAATCCGCGGCCCTGTTCGTGGTGGCGGCAGCACTGGGCTGCCGCTGCGGCAGCTGCTTCCATGTGGTGTGGAATCAGGAGCGGGAGGCCGCGGGCCTGGACCAGAAAATGAGCGAGGATACAACGGCCTCTGTCCGCGTAGCAGTGGAAGGATTGAAGCTTTTAATCGAAGAGGACCGAAAGCAGGGCCGCTGAGGTAATAAACGGGCTGGGAGGGGGTATCCCCCTCCCAGCATTTTGCACCATTTCCCGGAACAGGCGCTCAATGGGCTTCCCGCTCCCGCATAAAAATCAGCACATCCGAAGCTGCGGTGCAGAATTTCCAGCCCTCTGCGCCGAGCTGGTTCCACTCAGCTTCCAGTTCATCCAGCTTCTTATCATAATCAAATCCAAGCTTCATTTTTTGCCGCACGACTTTATACTCATACTGCGTCATAGAAACTCCTTTTCTGGTTCACTGCTGGTCTGTCCGCTCACCGCTGCGGATGCCGCCGATGTTATAAGGTGTTGTCTGATAAACAAAATAGTTCAGCCAGTTTCCATACAGCAGATGGGCACAGGAGCGCCAATTGACAATGGGATCCAAGCTGGGATCATCGTTTGGAAAATAGTTTGCAGGCAGTTGGATGTCGACTCCAGCGGCCACATCACGGAGATATTCTTTTTTCAGCGTATTACGGTCATACTCCGCATGACCCATTAGGAAAATCTGGCGTCCCTGGTCGGTCTTCACGGCGTAGACGCCAGCTTCTGGTGAGGCGGCCAGTACCTTCAGATCCGGCACGGCGTCGATATCCTCCCGGAGAACGGTGGTATTTCGGGAGTGGGGGACCCAGAATTGATCATCAAACCCCCGGAAGAGGATGAAGTTGGGATCTTCCACTGTGTGCAGGAAAACGCCGAAGAGCTTTTGCTCCAACTGCCGCTTTGGGATTCCGTAGTGGTAGTACAGTCCGGCCTGGGCACCCCAACAGATATGCAGGGTGGAGTGGACATGGTATTTGCTCCATTCCATAATTTCACACAATTCCGGCCAGTAATCCACTTCTTCAAAGGGCATCTGTTCCACCGGGGCACCGGTAATGACCATCCCGTCAAATGTCCGCTCCCGTACTTCGTCAAAGGTCTTATAAAAGGCCAGCATATGCTCTTGGGAGGTGTTTTTCGACACATGTCCCGTGGGGGCAATCAGCTCCAGGTCGATCTGCAGCGGGGTGTTGCCCAGGACCCGGGCCAGCTGTGTTTCCGTGTCTACCTTGGTGGGCATCAGATTCAAAAGCAGGATTTGCAGCGGGCGGATATCCTGGGTAATGGCCCGGGTCTCCGTCATGACAAAGATGTTTTCCTGTGTCAGTGTTTCGGTGGCAGGCAGCTGGTTTGGAATCTTGATGGGCATGTCACTTCACCTGCTCCAGTGCCTGGGCAATGTCGGCAATCAGGTCTTCACGGCTTTCCAGACCACAGCTCATACGGATGAGCCCGGCGGGAATCCCCGCCTCTGCCAGCTGCGCGTCGGTCATTTGCCGGTGGGTGGAGGTGGCGGGATTCAGGCAGCAGGTGCGGGCATCGGCCACATGAGTTTCAATGGCCGCCAGCTTCAGATGCTTCATAAAGACCTCGGCAGCAGCCCGGCCGCCCTTCAATTCAAAGCTTACCACGCCGCAGGAGCCGTGGGGCAGATACTTCTGTGCCACCGCGTAGTATTTGTCCCCGGGCAGGCCGCAGTAGCTTACGTGGGCCACTTGGGGATGGCCGGCCAGGAATTCTGCCACTGCCTGGCCGTTTTCACAGTGACGGGCCATGCGGACATGAAGGCTCTCCAGCCCCAGATTCAGATAAAAGGCGTTTTGCGGGGACTGAATGGAGCCGAAATCCCTCATCAGCTGGGCAGTACATTTGGTGATAAAGGCGCCCTCCTTGCCGAACTTCTCGGCATAAGTGATACCGTGATAGCTATCATCTGGAGTGCAGAGGCCGGGGAATTTCTCTGCATGGGCCATCCAGTCAAACTTGCCGGCATCCACAATGGCGCCGCCCACGGCCACGCCATGACCATCCATGTACTTGGTGGTGGAGTGGGTGACGATATCAGCCCCCCACTCAAAGGGGCGGCAATTGACAGGTGTGGCAAAAGTGTTGTCCACAATCAGAGGAACGCCGTGAGCATGAGCGGCCTGGGCGAACTTTTCAATGTCCAGCACCGTCAGGGCGGGGTTGGCAATCGTCTCGCCGAACACGGCCTTAGTGTTGGGGCGGAAAGCGGCGTTCAATTCCTCTGCGGTGCAGTCCGGGGCCACAAAGGTAGTCTCCACGCCCATCTTTGCCATGGTGACGGAAATCAGATTGAACGTGCCGCCGTAAATACTGGAGGAGGCCACGATGTGATCGCCGCAGGAGGCGATGTTGAACAGGGCGAAGAAGTTGGCTGCCTGGCCGGAGGAGGTCAGCATAGCCGCCGTGCCGCCCTCTAACTCGCAGATTTTTGCCGCCACATAGTCGTTGGTGGGGTTCTGAAGACGGGTGTAAAAATAGCCGCTGGCCTCCAGATCGAAAAGCCTGCCCATATCCTCACTGGTGTCGTATTTAAATGTGGTGGACTGAACGATGGGGATCTGGCGGGGCTCGCCGTTGCCGGGGGTATACCCGCCCTGCACGCATTTGGTCTCGATACGGTAGTTGCTCATAATTGGTTGCTCCTTTCGGTTTTGGGGACGAAAAAAGGCTTTCGTCCCAAAGATCATTCTTTGAGACGAAAGCCGTCATCTGCTTCCGCGGTACCACTCAAATTGCGGCAGTTCCAAAACTGTCCGCCACTCATAGGGTCCAACAACCCCGCTGCGCTAACGCGGCATACGCGGGAGACCCTAACGGCACTGCTGCCCTCGAATCTCCGGCTCAGGAGCCATAGAACCTGGAAACCCTTGCTGCCGGCTTGCACCATCCGCCGGCTCTCTGAAAGCGCCTGTCTCCGTTCCTCTCCGTCATTGCTTTGAAAGCTATTATAAGGAAGCGGTGCTCATTTGTCAACTGTGGATTTTTTCTGTGGCATCCTCTATAATATGAACATTCAGATGATCGTAGGTCATCTCCACATGATGAGCAGCAAATGCATCCCGGAGGTGTTCACCCAGCGCAAAGTATACATTCCAGTACTCCTCCGGCGTGGCCCAACAATAGACGGTGTACTCGATAGAACTGGTGCCGTAGTTGGTCAGGTATACGCTGGGCGCAGGATCTGCCAAAACGTTGGGAGTTTGGGACAGGCCTTCTTGGCAGGCGGCTTTTACGGCTTCCGTTGGCGCATCATAGGAGGCGGTGACTTTTTGCGTCACTCTCCGCCGCCCCAAAACAGTGTAGTTCGTCATTTTGGAACTGGCCAGCTCTTTGTTTGGAAGCATCACCAGAAGACCGTCAGGTGTTATCAGTTTGGTGTGATTCAGGGAGATTTCCTCCACTGTGCCGCTGGTGCCGCCGGCCTCCACAAAATCCCCGATGGAGAATGGATGAGAGGAGAGAATGACGAGCCCTCCGGCTACGTTGCCAAGGATGTCCTCAGCCGCCAGGGTAATTCCAAGGGAGCCTACCGACAAAAGCGCTACCAGAGAGGTCATATGGATGTCCAGGCTTTCAGCTACAATGACCACCGTGACAATATACAGGAGGAGCTTGACCCCGGAGATGAGGTACTTCTGCACCCTGGCATCCAGTTTGGATTTTGCCAGCAGCCGGCCTGTCAGCTTTACCAGCAGACGAATCACCAGCAAGCACACCAGCAGCGTTACCACAGCGGACAAGACCCTTCCGACGGTTAAGGAACCGAGAGATACGTTTAAGAGATCAGAAAAAGAACCCATGCTAAAAAACCATCCTTTCCAAAAGTGACAAAGGCATCATAGCGGAAGAACACAAAAAAGTCAACGCCGAAACGAGAAATAGGAGATTGAGGAGGAATTCATCCATGGAGCAGCGTGCAAACCGGAACGGCAGGGGAACAGCCCTGATTCCATTTTTGATTTTTGTTGCGATTTATCTGGGGGCAGGTATTTACTTGCAGATAAGGGGACAGAGCATGGCCTTTTATCAGTTCCCCCCGGTGACGGCGATGTTTATTGCTGTCCTGGCGGCGTTTTGCATTGGGAAAGAAAGCCTGCAGGAGAAATTCTCCATTTTTGCCCGCGGTGCGGCCAATGAAAATGTCCTGACCATGCTGATGATTTATGTTTTGGCGGGGGCGTTTTCCAGCGTGGCTTCTGCAATGGGTGGGCAAGATGCCACGGTGAATCTGGGCCTTTCTGTAATACCGGTTCGCTTCCTGGCGGCTGGCGTATTTGTTATCGCCGCTGCGATGGGAACTGCAACCGGCACCTCCATGGGGACCATTGGGGCCATTGTCCCCATTGCGGTTGGAGTGGCAGAAAAAGGCGGGCTGAGCCTGTCGCTGTTTCTGGGAGCCTGCGTGGGCGGGGCCATGTTTGGGGACAACCTCTCCATGATTTCAGATACTACCATCGCAGCTACCCGCACCCAGGGCTGTGAAATGCGGGACAAATTCCGGGTGAATTTTTTGATTGCGCTGCCAGCTGCGGTGGTTACCCTGGTACTGCTGCTGGCGTTTGGCCGGCCCGACAGCGCAGTTCCCATACGGGATCTGCCCGTCGATTTTGTGAAGGTGCTGCCGTACCTGGCAGTTCTGGTGCTGGCCATTGCCGGAATGAATGTGTTTTTGGTATTGCTGATTGGCATTTTTTCCTCCGGTGCCATCGGCTTACTGACGGGAGGACTTACAATTTTCGGATTTGCACAGGCCATCTGGACTGGCTTTACCAGTATGAACGAGGTGTTTTTCCTGTCCCTGTTCTGCGGCGGTATGTCAGAGTTGATTGCCCACAATGGGGGCATTGCCTGGTTGGTGGAAAAACTGAGAAAGGGGATGCGGGGCAACAAGTCCGCCCAGGTTGGCATTGCGGCGCTGGTGTCCTTGGCAGACTGCGCCACAGCTAATAATACAGTGGCCATTATCGTCAGCGGAAATGTGGCCAAGGATGTAAGCTGGGAGTACCGGGTGGATCCACGGCGGACAGCATCCCTGCTGGACGTGTTCTCCTGCGTTTTTCAGGGAATTATCCCCTATGGCGCGCAACTTTTGCTGGCAGCCAGCCTGACTACGGAAAGCGGCATTACCATCAATTCTGTGGAGATCATTCCCTACATGTGGTACTGCTGGATTTTGGCGGCATTCGGAATTCTGTCCATTTTTATCCCGTATGCGGATCATCTCTGCCGGAAGGACCCGTGGGATTGGGAGCACGGTGCCGCAAGGTCTGCTGTGGCAGAGAATAAGATACTGTAATGGAAAACAGAGAGGGAACCGCTGATTTTGTATAGGACTCTGACAGAAAAGTAAAACAGCGGAAAGGTTTCCTGGCCATTTGCCGTGCAGCTTTTCTTTTTCCAAAAACTTTTCAAAATCCTCCGCTGGCATGGGGTGGGGAAAATAATACCCTGCACATAGTTGCAGTCTACTTCCATCAGCCGGTCCAGCTGTTCCCGAGTTTCAACACCCTCGGCCACCATGCTCACGTGCATCCAGCGGGCCAGGTTCACGATAAACTGTAGGATGCCTTGCTCAAGTGGTTTTGCTGTCTCACTTTGAATGAATTTCATCAGAATATCAATGGGCATCTGATTGAGCATATTCAAAGAAGAATGGCCGCTGCCGAAGTCATCCATTTCAATAATAAAGCCGAGTTCGCGCAGGCAGCTGACTGCTTGGATTGGCTGCTGAGGATTCTCTGCATACACGCTTTCCGTGCTCTCCAAGTGAAGCTGCTTTGGGAGGCTGTTGTCATAGATTGCAAAATAACACCCATATTTTGCTTTGATGCTCTGCACTGCCAGCATAGCACGGTCGCACATCTGATCCATGGGGAAATACCGCTCGTCAATGGGATAAAGGCCCCATTTGATATCGGCGATCTTGTTGTTGGAGAGAATACTGCTCCGTTTTCCCTGATCAATAAAGATCTCGTTGGTATATGTTCTCCCACGCTCAACAAGACACACAAAGCGATCCGAATCCAGCCTCCCGCATAGGCCATCCGGCCTGGTATAGGTACGGCAGCAGATGGCGATTTCAAAAAGCAGGTCATCCTCAGCCTTTTTTCCGAGCACATTGTTGATGAGCTTGAAATTTTCTACATCAGAACAAATGATGTCATAGTCCCGATCCGGATGATGCACTAGCAGATCCCTGGCCTTCTGGTAAAAAACGCCTTACTGTAAAGCCGTGTCAAACGGGCATATTGAAACTGATTGATCATGGCGGCCGTTTCGTGAAACCGGCTGATACTGGATACCCGGTTCAGAGGTATCTCTGCTTTATAAGGCCTGGTGACAAAGTCCTCCACACAATGGGACAGCGCGGTCACTTCGTCGGCATCGCTGTCGCTCTGAGTGGTTACAATAATGGAAATTGTGGATAAGGCGGGATCGTTTTTCGCAAAGGAAAAGAATGTATAGCCGCCCATAACGGGCTTGTGATATCTAATAGAATGAAAGAGATGTATTCCTTTCGGAACGGAGACAGCTTTGCTGTCGGAGTCCAAAACAAAAGGACACGACATAGTCGTGTCCTTTTGTTTTGGTGCGCGAGGCGATACAGAACTTTTTGAAGAACCCATTAATATCAACGGTTTGGAGGCATTCGAACAGCAATTTATCTTGTATATATCCTTTTCGTGACTGTTTTTTAGACAGCTGCCCTTTTTCTATACCCAAAACAAGTGTAGCGATTGGGGTTGAAAATCCTTCATTTTTTCCCCACAGGCGGGCGAACCGCAAGGGCATGGGTGTTTTCCCACGCTCCATATCCGGGAGTCTGGCGGAGGCAAATTTCGCAAAGCACGGGAAGAAGCGAATAAGGCTAGGCCTGCTAGCTATACTATACCGTATATAAAAGGCAAGGTATTTGATGGCGGTATCACACAGAGGGGCGATTTTCTTTGGAATGGTGCATATTCCACTGGGACTGTACATAGCGGCGCAGGGCAGCGTTATTCACTTGAACCGACTGCGCATAGAAACGGTTCACGAAAACTTTCGTGGCGAAAACAGCATTGGGCGGTCTGCATCAGCCTGTTTTCAAGGGAATCCGGGAGGATCAATCTTCTGAGCAATATGCTGAAAGGAAATAAAACATGAAAGCACTTGTATATGAAGGCGTAAAGGATGTCCGCATGAAAAAAGTAGCGGATCCGATCATTCAAAACGAGGATGATATAATCGTAAAGGTAACTTCAACCGCGATCTGCGGTTCAGATCTCCATTTGATTCACGGCAGAGTTACGGCTTTGAAGCCCGGATATATTCTCGGCCATGAAACAATGGGAATCGTAGAGGAAGTCGGTAAAGAGGTCACCAAGTGAAAAAAGGCGACCGTGTGATTGTGCCATTCCCGGTAGCATGCGGACACTGCTACTACTGTGATCATGGGCAATACAGTCAATGCGACAACTCCAATCCAAACGGAGAAGCGGGCGGGCTGTTCGGTTATTCCGATGCATACGGCGGATATGCCGGCGGGCAGGCGGAATATATGCGGGTACCATATGCGAACGTCGGCCCTGTTGTCGTACCGGAGGAACTGACCGACGAGCAGGTTTTGTTCCTGACCGATATTCTTCCCACCTCCCGTTGGGGCGTGGAGATCAGCGGTGTAAAATCCGGTGATACGGTGGTCGTACTCGGGTGCGGGCCGGTAGGACTGTTAACGATCAAATGGTGCATCTTTTTGGGGGCCAAGCGGGTAATCGCCGTAGACAGTGTGAACTATCGTCTGAAGCATGCGGCAAGTTACGGTGCGGAAATCATGAACTTCGAAGACTACAATAATACCGGGCTTGAGATCAAGGAACTGACTCACGGCGGCGCGGATGTGGCGATTGACTGCGTGGGAATGGACGGAAAAATGTCTGTATTGGAGAAAGTGGAAGCGGCGATGAAATTGCAGGCAGGGTCAAAATCTGCAATTGAGATCGTATCGGAGGCGGTGCGCAAATGCGGAACAGTGTCGATGGTTGGCGTATACGGAGGACGGTACAACACATTTCCCCTGGGAAACTTCTGGACGCGCAACGTCACGCTGAAAATGGGTCAATGTCCGGCTCAAAATTATGTGCAGCCGATACTGGAACTCATCAAAGAAAGAAAATTCGATGCCACCGATATTATTACCCATACGCTGAAACTTGAAGACGGCGTTCACGGCTATTCAATTTTTGACAATAAAGAGGACGGCTGTATCAAAGTTGTTTTAAAACCATAAACAGAAGAGGAATATATGGCAAACAGATTACAAAACGAAAAATCTCCGTATTTGCTCCAGCACAAGGACAATCCCGTGGACTGGTATCCGTGGAGTGCAGAGGCGTTTGAAGCCGCAGGGCATGAAGACAAGCCTGTCTTCCTCAGTATCGGCTACTCCACTTGCCACTGGTGTCATGTGATGGCGCACGAATCCTTTGAAGATACTGAGATTGCAGAAATCCTGAAAGATTTTATCTGTATCAAGGTGGACCGTGAAGAACGCCCCGATATCGACGCCGTATATATGGACGTCTGTCAGGCGCTCACCGGCTCCGGTGGATGGCCGCTAACAATTCTGATGACGCCGGAGCAGAAGCCGTTTTTCGCAGGAACCTATTTCCCGAAGAAAGGTCGGCGCGGACAGCCGGGATTGACCGAGCTATTAAAACAGGCGAAATCTCTTTGGGACCACGACCGCGAAAGGCTCATAGACGCCGGAAATCAGATCACAGAGGTACTCTTAAAGAACAAAAAGTACGATTCTATTGATCCTGAGAAATCAATGCTAACCGAGGCATATGAGTTTCTCCGGAAAAACTTTGATCCCGACTTTGGCGGGTTCGGAGATGCTCCGAAGTTTCCGACGCCCCACAATCTTTTGTTTTTACTCCGATATTATAGGTGTGAGAAAAAATCAAACGCCCTGCGAATGGTGGAGAAAACCCTTGACGCCATGGCAAAAGGGGGGATTTTCGATCATATCGGCGGTGGTTTTTCCCGCTATTCGACCGATGAAAAATGGCTGATTCCGCACTTTGAGAAGATGCTCTACGACAACGCGCTTTTGATCCCTGCCTATCTGGAGGCATATCAGATCACAAAGAAGGAATGCTATGCGGAAGTTGCACGGCGAACGGGAGACTACATCCTGCGTGAATTGACGGATCCGGAGGGCGGCTTTTACTGCGGACAGGACGCCGACAGCGACGGTGAGGAGGGAAAATATTATACCCTTGCGCCGAATGAAATCGAAAGTGTTTTGGGACAAGAAAAGGGCGCGGAATTCTGCCGCCTGTACGGAATCACTGATAGAGGCAACTTTGAAGAAAAAAGCATTCCGAACAGGATTGGGCAGAAAGCGGAAGGCTGGCGGATGGGCTCCCCGGAGTTTGAAATGCTCTATGAATACCGAAAACAGAGGGTTGCGCTTCACAAGGACGATAAGATTCTGCTTTCATGGAACGCATGGACGATCATCGCGCTTGCCCGAGCGGGTTCAATCCTTCACGACGATCGCTATTCGTCGGCAGCGTCGGCAGCGCAGCGTTTTATTGAAGAAAGTATGACCGACGAACACAACCGGCTGTTCCACAGATTTCGGGACGGCGAGGCCGCACACGCAGGACAGCTGGACGATTACGCGGTTTATGCGCTGGCACTTTTAGAACTATATCGCACAACCTTAGACGCAAATTATCTAAAACAGGCGATACTTCGCGCAGGGCAAATGACCGACCTGTTTGAAGACGAAACAAACGGCGGGTATTTTCTTGGCGCCCGTGACGCAGAAAGACTCATCGCACGCCCGAAGGAGCTGTACGATGGCGCAATCCCTTCGGGGAATTCTGTCGCTGCCGTGGTTCTAGGGCACATTGCCTCCTTGACGGGAGATATGCTGTGGCAGGAACGATCAGACAGGCAACTTCGCTTTATTTCCGGTCAGATCCGCGATTATCCCGCCGGATACTCGTTTTCCATGCTTGCAGTTGCGGATTCTCTGTACCCGCATCGGGAACTGGTCTGTGCGGGGGAAAAACCACCTGAGGAATTAACGGAATACTTTCGAAAGAACCCGGCGGACGATATCAGCGTAATCTTCAAATCGGAAGAAAACGAATCACTTCTTGCCGAAATCGCCCCCTTTACCCTGAATTATCCTCTGCCGGCGCAAGCCGTACTTTATTATCTTTGCGAAAACGGCACCTGCCGTGCACCAGTCGATGATTTTGAAAAGCTACCTTTGGGTGTAAATGCAAATTGAGACCGTCCCAAATTACCCGGGCGGTCTCAAGTGGTTTACTGATTCGAAGTATATTTGCAAGATAATCAAAGAAAAACGGAGAAAAAAGAACAGGGTCGTCAATACGACGACCCTGTTCTTGGTGCGCGAGGCGGGACTTGAACCCGCACGTCCGTAATGGACACTAGAACCTGAATCTAGCGAGTCTGCCAATTCCACCACTCGCGCACGTCTATATGCAGTTAAAACGCTTCACAAAAATAAGGACAAAGTAAAATCCCGAAAAATGGATCCCGCCGCCTGCGACGGGATCCGTCTTCTGGGATGGTGCGCGAGGCGGGACTTGAACCCGCACGTCCGTAATGGACACTAGAACCTGAATCTAGCGAGTCTGCCAATTCCACCACTCGCGCATATTTGGATTGGGCAGGGAAATGGTGCGGCTGACGGGATTTGAACCCACACGTCGATTCGGACACCAGCACCTCAAGCTGGCCTGTCTACCAGTTCCAGCACAGCCGCAAATGCGTATTCCCTAGAAAAGACTGCTTGATTATTATAGCCAGAACCGGCACAGATGTCAACAGCATTTTTCTGTTTTCCCGAAAAAATTTCCTTTCAAACACTGGACTTATATACGGCTCGGACAGTGTACCCGACTCGGGAAAAGTGGTATCGGGCGTTGCCTGCCGTCCAAGGCGCAGGAGAGCAGCGGTATTGTGAAGATGAACTGCAGAAAAAATCAATACTGGAAAAACCGGAGAAATGAACGGTGCCGTTTATTTCATTTCTCCGGTTTTTATGTGAGAACACCCGAAAAAAACCAACGTAAGCACAGAAAATGGAACAGCTTTATATATGGGATGGGCCTGTGCGCTTTTGCGCGACGACGTCCTTGGCGGCCCGAACAATATCTGGGGCGGTCAAGTGAAAGCGTTTCATCAGGTAATCCATCTTGCCGACTTCGCCGAAGCAGTCCTGGAAGCCGATCCTCCGCATCGGGACAGGACACTGCTCTGAGAGAACCTCGGAAACTGCAGAACCCAGCCCATTGATCACGCTGTGGTTTTCCGCTGTGACAACAGCGCCCGTTTTGCCGGCGGCGGCAACGACCGCCTCTTTGTCCAGCGGCTTGATGGTGTGAATATTGACAATCTCTGCGGAAATGCCATCGGCAGCCAGTATTTCATAGGCATCCAGAGCCTCTTTGACCAGAATACCCGTGCAGAAAATGGCAACGTCTTCGCCGTGTTTAAGGGGATAGGCTTTGCCGAGCGTCAGCTTCACACCGTCGTCATACACATGCTCCGCCTTTTTGCGGAACAGGCGGACATAGCAGGGTCCGTTGTGCTCTTTAATTTGAGGAAGCAGTGCACGGACAGAGGCACAGTCCACGAACTCCACCACAGTGTTGCCGGGAATGGATCGCATCAGCGCAATGTCCTCTGTCGGCATATGTGTACCCCCATTGAGCTCGGAGGATATGCCAGGATCAGTTCCGACAATTTTAACGTTTAAACCGGCATAAGCATTGCTCAGCACGGCTTGGTCATAGCATCTTCTGGTGGCAAATGTTGCAAAGGTCGCAGGAAACGGAATGAATCCCTCCAGGGAAAGACCTGCGGCAATTCCAATCATGTTTGCTTCGGCGATGCCCACATCAAAGGTGCGGTCCGGAAATCGCTCCTGAAAAGGAAGCGTTCCATTTGCCCTCATCAAATCTGCATCCAGTACAACAACTCGGGGATCCTGTTCAGCCAGATGGATCAGCGTTTCGGTAAAGACCGCTCTCATTTCTTGACTCTCCTGCATTTATGTATCCTCCTCGTTGAGTGTTTCAATCGCAGCCAGAGCCATTTCTGGCGTGACATTCATGCTGTGAGAAGCGAGCTTTCCCTCTGAAAATGCCGCGCCCTTTCCCTTAATCGTGTGCAGCAAAATCATGACGGGCTTATGCTCAACCCGCTGTGCCTGCTGGATTGTCTCATAAATTTTTTCGCAGTCGTGACCGTCCACCTCAAATACCTGCCAGCCAAAGGCGGTCCATTTATCCGCCAGCGGGGAGAGAGAGTTGATATCCTCCACCATGCCGTCAAGCTGCATGTGATTATAGTCCGTAAAGCCAATCAGGTGGTCAAGCTTACGGCTGGCAGCGTACATGGCGGCTTCCCAAATCTGACCCTCCTGTTGCTCACCGTCGCCGAGAATCACATATACATTGCTGGGGCTTTTCTTCAGCTGGAGGCCCAGCGCGATGCCCACGGCCTGGGAGAGGCCCTGCCCCAAAGAGCCGGTTGTCATATCGATGCCCGGCGTTTTCAGGCGGTCACAGTGGCTTGGAAAGTTTGTGCCGGGCTGGTTCAGCGTGTCGCACAGCTCCATGGGATAAAATCCCCTCAGGGCAAGGGCTGCATAGAGGGCGGGGCCGGCGTGCCCTTTCGAGAGAACGAGTCGGTCTCGATCCTCCCACTTTGGGTTTTGCGGATCCACGTGCATCACAGCGAAATAGAGCACTGCGAGAAGATCTGCAATAGAAAGGCTTCCGCCGATATGACCGACACCCAGCGTACCAATCATATGCAGGATACCAATTCGGATTTGTTTTGCTGTTTCCTTCAAGTTCTCCATTCAAACACCCACCCTTTCACTATTTTCATCCCGGAGCGCTTCCAGATATAAAATCGCATGGAGAAGACGCTCTTTTGTAACAACAAAAGGCTCATTGAGAAGAATGGAGATGTTCCCGAGGCCGAACTCCAATGCCGCGTCGAGCTTCTCCGCAACATGATCCGTAATGCCCAAATCACCCAGTGTCAGCGGCAGCCCCACATCTCTGCAGAAGTTATAGACCGCGCGAAATTCGGATTCTGGACGATCTTCCAGAACCAACTCGACAAGGGCGCCGTACCCTACCATCTCCCCATGGAGCATCCTTGCCGTCTCCGGCAGCGTATGCAGCGCCATTTCAATGCCGTGGGCGATTGCGCAGGAGGTGTTCTCAAAGCCAAGTCCGCTGAGAAGGGTGTTTGCCTCGGCGATATCTTCAAACGCCTCTGTATCAATCTGTTTTTTTGCGGCAAGAACTGCGCTGCGTCCCTTCTCCAGGATCAGGTCAAAGGCCAGCTTTGACGCCGCCATTGACAGGCGCGTCATCCGATAGCCGCGGTCAAGAATACCAACACCCACATTGATTTGGTTGCTGCACTCGGCCACTGCGCGGGCTTCAATATACGTTGCCAGCGCGTCTCCAAGCCCGGCTACCAGCATACGGACGGGAGAACGGACCGCAATCGCTGTATCGACAATCACAAACTCCGGATTGCAGCGCTGACGGAGCAGATAAGTGGTGCGATCCGGCTGGGAGACAATGGAGTGGCAGCTGGTGGGAGCATCGGTGGACAAAGAGGTTGGACAGATAAAACGCGCCGCATGGCCAAGGTATCCAACAGCCTTGGCCGTATCGCAGGTTTTTCCGCCGCCTAAACCGATGACAACCTCCAGCCGATTGTCTTTCACGATGGCGGCAAGGCGGTGAATCTCCTCGTCTGTACAGTCGCCGCGGAAGGACTCACAGAAGGCGGTCATTCCCGCCGCCGCAAACATGGCTTCAAATTTTTGACTGTATGTTTCAAAAAAGAAAGGGTCAATGATGATCAGGCAGGAAGTGCCATAAACCTGAACATATTTTACCAGATGGTCCAATTCATTTGGTCCTTGGGCATAACGACTTGGGGCGCCGAAAGCCCGTGTATAACACGCCGCGCCATGTGGCATTGCAGGTTCCTCCTATATGTAAGGATGTAGGCAATCATCTGCCGTAATAGGCGCTGTCAATGACTGCCGCGATGGAATCCGGATTCATTTTGATGGGGTTGGATGCTGTCGGCCCCATCAGGGAATTCTCCGCCAGGATCCGGCGATCCTTCTGATAAGTCTTCTCATCCAGGCCCATCTCACGAATGGTCCTTGGGATGTGCAGACGATCGTTTAGCTGTTCCACAGCACAGACAAAATCGCTGCAGCAGGAAAGACGGGCAAGCCGCTCCAGTTTCCTTGCAACGGAGGGATCCTGCCGATTGTAAGAGAGAACATACGGAAGCAGGATTGCGTTGGTCAGGCCGTGGCTGAAGTTGTAATACCCTCCCAATGCATGCGCAATGCCGTGAACCATGGTCAGGCCTGCGTTTGTAAAGGCAAGGCCTGCAAGACACTGGAAATTGTGCATTTTCTCGCGGGCCTCTTCGGTTTTCTCGGCATAGGAAACCGGAAGCCATTCCAGAATGCCGAGAATGGCGCCCACGGCCAAAACTGCGTCAAAGTCATCACAGTCGGTCCTCAGATATGCCTCAACAGCGTGCGTCAACGCGTCCATGCCGGTTTCCACCACAATATTATCCGGCAAAGACATCGTCAATTCGCAGTCGAGAATGGCAATGTCCGGTTTGTTTGCCATACAGTTGATGGGAATTTTAAGGCCACGTTCCGGATCCGTGATGACGGATGTTTTGGTGACCTCAGAAGCTGTACCCGAGGTGGAGGGGATCGCAATAAGACGGACGCGCTTGCGGCGGTCAGGGAGTTTGCCGACAGGGAGATGGTCAAACTGCAGATCCGGATTCTCATAAAAGAGGATCATAGCCTTGGCTGCGTCAATCGCAGAGCCGCCACCCAATGCGATCACCGTATCCGGAACAAAAGCTTTCATGGCGGAAAGCCCCTGCTCCACCTCGTGGATGGTTGGATTCTTGCCAATCCCCTCGTGGAGCAAAACCGCTTTGCCGTCAAGATAGGTGCTAATCCGGCCGAGGGTACCATTCCTGCGCATGGAGCCGCCGCCGGTGACTACCATAAAGCGCTCGCCGGAAAGGGTTTTCAGCACCGACAAAGAACCCTTTCCTGTAATGATTTCGGCAGGTGCAAAATTTAAACTGCGCATGGTTTTAATGCCTCCCTTTTTCACAGTATCATCCTCTGATGAGGTTGGGCAGGAAGGTCGCAACGGCAGGAAAATAGGTGGTGATGATCAAAACAACAACTGCGCCCAGGAAGAAGGGAATCAGATCCTTGATGATTTCATCAATGCTCAGGCCCGAAATTCTGCATGCGACAAACAGATTTCCGGCCATGGGCGGCGTGATAAAGCCAATCTCCAGATTCAGCAGCATAATGGAGGCGAAGTGGGTGGTATTCACGCCGTAGGCTTCGGCCATGGGAATCAGGACCGGACCCAAAATCAGGATAGATGCGTTGGAGTCCATAAAAATTCCAACAATGATAAGAAGAATGTTGACAATAACCAGGAACATCCATCTGGAATTTGTGATTCCCATCATAAATTCGGTCAGATAGGAGGGAATGCGGGTCATGGTAATCATACGGCCGGCGATAGCCGAAAAGGCAATGATCATACAGATGCTGGCGCTGGAGAGGGCGGAATTTGAGATCATGCGAGTGAGCGGGGTCTGTGGCCTCTGCTTGTAAACCAAGGGAATGAGGAAGAAGCCGGCAATTAGCCCATAGAGCACAGAGACGCCGCCGGCCTCCGTCGGTGTGAAGATGCCGCCGTAGATGCCGTAAAAAATGATCACGGGCATCAGAAGGGCCAGAAGGGAGTCCTTGGTTGCCCTGCTGATTCCGGTGATATAGGTATTGAAACAGAAGGGCTCCTGCGTTTTTTCCTCGTGGCGGCCATGGCGCCAGAAGTTAATCAGGCAGAACACAATGGTAATCAAAATGCCGGGCCCCACCGTACACAGCCAAACCTCCATCAGATTGTCGCCGGACATCATGGCATATACGATGCCGGGGATGCTGGGGGGAATCAAAATGCCAAGAAAACCGGCGGAGGCAATCAGTGCAGTGCTGTATTGCCGGGAATAGCCGGCGCGCTCCATCTCGGGAAGCATCATGCCACAAATGGTGGAAACCGTCGCCAGAGAGGAACCGGTCAGGGTTCCGAACAGGGCGGAGGTTACCACGGCAACCGCTCCAAGCGACCCACGGAAGCGCCCAATAAAGGAATTCACAAAATCCACAATCCGCTTTGAAATGCCGCAAGCGCCCATAATATCGCCGGCAAGAACAAATGCCGGGATGGCAAGATATGTAAAGGAATTCAGACCGGAATAGAGGGCGGGAGCGATGCTTGCGGTATGGAGTCCTGCGACAAAATATGTTGCCACAGCAGAGATGCCCATGCTGAAGGACACCGGAACGCGGATAAACGCCAGAAGGAAGAAAATCAACAGAAAAATGTACAGAAATCTCATTGTTCGCAATCCTCCTCCTTCTTCCTTCCCTGGGCTGCAACAATATAGGCAGATTCAATGAAATGGAACAGGTAGTGAATTCCCATGAGCGCCAGTGCAACGGAAATTGTTGAAGTTACCCAGAAAAGCGGATACTCCAGCGCAATTGAAATCTGCCCCTGATGCTTTAAATCCAGCGTATATGTCCACATAAAGTAGGTGATGACGATGGAAAACAAAACGCCAATCAAACTGGCAGCCACATCGAACGCATGAGTCAGAAGGACTTCCTGGTGCCGGCGCCCCTTTGAGATCCGTTTGATGACAGAGGCCAGAAGATTGATTTCAACATTGCTCCTGGTCTTCACGCAAGCTGCACCACCAAAAAAGCTGGAAATTAGAAAAAAGGTGCGGGTTAATTCCTCCGTCCAGGCAAGCGGCGTAGTCAGGCAAAAGCGCACGAAGACCTGCACAACAATGAGGGCGAGCATGGCGCAGAAGGTAGCACTTGTCAGAAAATCCTCCATTTTAAACAATATGGCGCTGGTTTTTTGAACACCCTTAATAAATTTGGATTCCCCCATCACATTCCCTCCATATTCAGAATCATTTTGCGGGTTTGTCTCCGCTTCACTAATCGAAAACTGAAAGAGAGCCACCGGCTCCTCCACAAAATTGCCGCAGAACTTCAATACAGCCTTGAACCAGAATAGCAGAAGAACCTTGGCAGGGGCATTTGCGGAGTGAGCTGGTGGCTCACCGCCGTTTCCCTATCATGCGGCATTCTGAAATGCCGATAATAGATTAGGTCAGTTCACTGAGAATGCGCTCCATGGCGGCAGGCGTGAATTTATCCGTGATGGAAGTGTCGTTCCAAATCTCCATGGCGACCTCTTTGAATTTGGCCTGCAGTGCCTCGGAGGGCTCGGAGATCTCGCAGCCGGCATCCTCCATCATCGCGTAGGCATCCTCAATATAAGCCAGAGTTGCTTCCTGCCCCTTGAGGGTATACTCATCAAAGAGATTGTCCAACAGCTCTTGTTGCTCGGCGGTCAGCGTCTCAAAGACTGTTTTGGAACCAACCAAGGCCATGCCGGTCTGTGCGTGGTTGGTCTTGGTGATATACTTGTTAAAATCCTGGAAATTATAAGAGGTGGTGACACATGGGCCGTTATCCTGACCATCGATGACCTGCTGCTGCAAAGCAGAGGCAACCTCGGTAATGGCCATGGCGGTTGGCTGGCAGCCGAGAGCCTCAAAGAATTTGACGTACATCTGATTTTCAGGAACCCGGAGCTTCAAGCCGACCATATCCTCTGGATTGACAACGGCATGCTTGGAGTTGGTCAGGCCACGGAAGTCACACTCAAAGACACTGCCGCAGAGCTTAATGCCATAGCTGTCCAGCGTTTCTGCCAGCATTTCCCCCATCCAACCATAGAAGTAGATATCTTCCTGCTCCTGAACGTCTTTAAATAAGTAGGGCAGATTCAGATAGCCGATTTCTGGAATTGCACCTGTCATTCCCATATCGGAGATCATGGCAAATGCAAGGCTGCCGTTCATCAGAGCCTCCGTCATTTCGCGGTCGGATCCCATGACGCCGTTGAGATCGAGAACGATTTCAATGGTGCCGTTGGACTGCTCGGCAACCGCATCGGCAAAGCCATGCAGCACATCCCACATGGGGTGTGTGGAGGCAATGCTTCCGGCCAGGTGAAGTTCAACGGGGGGCGGGGTTTCGTCGGCCCGCTCTGTGGACTGCTCGCCGCCACAGCCTGCAAGCGTACAAGCCATCATGGCGGCTGCGAGCATTACGCATAAGATCTTTTTCATAAGTCCTCCTCATAAATAATGTATTTTTCAATAAAGGACAAAGACTGCCCTTTTATTGGCCTATCAGGCAAAGTGCAAACCAGCTGAGTGATAAAATGTTTAATGTCACCAAAATTAGCTGATTATCAAGCGAACCTTTTATTTACTATGCCGCATCCAACAAACTTATACATATACACACAACCGGATTACGAAATCTAATTGGCTTTATTCTGAAGAGCACATACCAACCAGAGATGCGGGTATGGAAAGAAGCGGAGCGGCTGACCAATATGTCAGCCGCTCCGCTTCTTATTGAAATTAGCATGCAAATACAATCGGATCATTTGCGTTCTGCCGTCTATGGGGAGATCGGATTTGCCTGATGGAAAAGCAGAAATCTGCGGCAAATAAAAATAGCATTTCACGCTATTTTTACGGCATATGGCTGCTTTGCAGCTGTGCCCGAAATTTTATCCGCGCCACGGAGTGGTGCATGGCATTTGATTGCAGAACAATAAAAAAATTCCCTCTCCAAAGAAGACCCTTTAGAGAGGGAGAAGTACCGCTCAGCGGTTTTTCATAGGAATATAGGAACGATGCTCTTCCACGCACTCGTAGCGGGGACGAATCAACTTCCCGCCGGCAGTCAGCTCTTCCATCCGGTGGGCACTCCAACCGGAAATACGGGCCACGGCGAACAAGGGCGTATACAGTTCCATGGGAAGTCCCAGCATTTCATAAACAAAGCCGCTGTAAAAATCGATGTTGGTGGACAGTGCGTCCTTATGACGCCGCTCCATCAGCAGGGCCTTTCCAATTTTCTCCACATTGGTGTAGAGATCCATTTCCCGATCCAATCCCTTTTCGGCGGCCAAATGGTGCACATAATCCCGGAAAACCTCGCACCGGGGATCTGTTTTGGTGTACACAGCGTGGCCAAGGCCATAGATCAAGCCGCTGTTGTCAAATGCTTTACCATCCAAAATAGATGTCAGATAGGTGCGGATGGCATTTTCATCCTGCCAGTCCTTTACATGGGTTTTAATATCATCCATCATGGCCATTACCTTGCTGTTGGCGCCGCCGTGGCGGGGGCCTTTCAGAGAGGACATGGCTGCCGCGATGGCAGAATAGGTATCGGTGCCGGAGGAGGTAACCACGTGATTGGTAAAGGTGGAATTGTTGCCGCCGCCATTATCCGCATGGAGAACCAGCGCCACATCCAGTGTGCGGGCCTCCAGCTCGGTATAGCTGCGATCCTCCCGCAGCATCCGCAAAAAGTTCTCCGCTGTAGACAGCTCCGGCTGAGGCACATGAATGAATAAGCTCTCACCCTGGCTGTAGCGATAGGCCTGATAGGCGTAAATGGCCAGAACCGGCATATTGCTCATCAGCTGCAGACATTGCCGGAGGACGTTTTCCAGACTGATGTCATTGGGCTTGTCATCATAGCAAAACAGCGTCAGAATACCGCGCTGCATGGTGTTCATCAAATCCTTCGGGGGGGCTTTCATGATAACATCCCGGAAGAAGTTGGTGGGCAAAGTCCGATAGGAGGCCAGCTGAACACAAAAATCCCGCAGCTGCTCCTCTGTAGGAAGCTCGCCGAACAGCAGAAGATATGCTGCTTCCTCAAAGGCAAATCGGCCGCGCCCGGCAGAGCCGGTGACCAAATTCCGGCAATCAATTCCCCGGTAATACAAAACGCCGTCCGTGGGCGTGATTTTCTCTCCGGACATGCCCTCCGTCACATGATAGGACTGAATTTCCGCCACGCGGGTCAGCCCCGTCAGCACGCCTCGGCCATCCTCATCCCGGAGCCCCCGCTTGACATTATACTCTTTATACAGCTTGGGATCGATGTAGTTCTTTTTCTCCCATTGCTCCTTCAGGGCCATAATGGCAGGGGTAATTTCACAATAGGCGTTTTCACGGTTTTCTTTCCAAATCATAGTAGGACAGGCTCCTTTCAGCGGCGTGCGAAGATTCTATTTGCAATATTAACATGACTATCTTTCATTTTCAAGTAAAAAATGGCTAAAAACAAAAAAGATATTCATGTTTTTGCATGAAAGAAAAACACAACTTGCATTTTTGGAAATGGAATTTGTTAAAAATGACGCCACTCCCTTTGGAATGACGCCATTTTTTTGAGGATATTTGTGATTTGTGACAAAATGAAGCCTATAGCTGCGCCAACGTTTCACCGATGGGGTCGGTGATCACCAAATTGGCGGCCAGATCCTGCACGACGGCAGTTTTATTGATAAGCACCAATTTATGCCCACGGTAGTAGTGAATCATCCCCGCTGCCGGATAGACATTTAACGAAGTACCTCCGATGATAAGGATGTCTGCCTCGGAAATGAAGCGCACCGCGTCACTCAGCGTCTGCGGATCCAGCCCCTCTTCATATAGCACCACATCTGGCTTCACAATTCCACCGCAGTCACAGTGAGGGACACCATCCGTGTGCAGCATAAAGTCAAAGCCATAAAATTTACCGCACCGCTCGCAGTAGTTGCGGTGGACGCTGCCATGAAGCTCCAGTACATTTTTGCTGCCTGCCGCCTGGTGGAGCCCATCGATGTTCTGGGTGATCACGGCCTTCAGCTTGCCCTCCTGTTCCCATTGGGCAAGCTTTTTGTGGGCGGCGTTGGGCTGCGCTCCCGGTACCAGCAGCTTGGCGTGGTAAAAACGGAAAAATTCAGTGGGGTTGCTTTCGTAGAATGTATGGCTTAAAATTGTCTCAGGCGGATACTTCCACTCCTGGTGGTATAGCCCATTGGTACTGCGGAAATCCGGAATACCGGATTCCGTACTCACACCGGCACCGCCGAAGAAGACGATGTTATCACTGCTGTCCACAAGCTCTTTTAAATTTTTAGCCGCATCCGTCATAAAAGGACCTCCTTAAGTCCAAAAATTCAATGGAGTGTCAGTTGAACATGCGCGGACGCCTCTGCCGGGCTGGTGTTTGCTCTGACAGCTGGCTGCCGCACGAAGTGGATCATTTTTGCAAAAGGAGAAAAACATGAACATTCAGATTTTCGGAACCTCCAAGTCCTTCGATTCCAAAAAGGCGGAACGCTGGTTCAAAGAGCGGCGCATCAAGTATCAGTATATTGATTTGCCGTCAAAGGGATTATCTCTCCGGGAGTACCAGTCCGTCAAGCAAAAAGTTGGATTTGCGGCCTTGGTGAACACAAAATGCCGGGCCTATGAGGACCTGTATATGGCCTATATCGCGCCGGACGCCCAGGAGGAAAAGCTGCTGGAGCATCCGGAATTATTTGCCGCGCCCATCGTGCGCAATGGGAAGGAGGCAACAGTCGGCTACCGCCCGGAGGTATGGGAAACCTGGGAATGAGTGCCGGGGTGCATGTGTGCATTTTGCCGCGGAACTTTAAAATGAAAAATGAATGAAATACTGCCTGCCTGATCGAAAAGCAAGGTGCAGAAATCATTTCTTTTTTGTGCATACTATGGTAAAATCACGGGAAAGCGAAAGAGGGGGGATGGCGGATGCAGGGACTTGACGGGCAACTGCCGAAAAACCGGCTGCTACGTGGAATTTATCTGATGGTACAGCGGTATCTGCGGCATAACGTGGGAATGCAGAGCGCGGCGCTGGCGTTTTACCTGCTGTTTACCATTTTCCCCTTTTTGATTTTTATCAGCGCCCTGCTGGGTTTGCTGCAGCTGGATGTGGCCGCCATTCTGACGGGACTGGGGGAGTTGCTGCCCAAAGAGGTGGTGGACTTTGCGGAGATGTATCTCACCTATGTGGGAGAGAATTCCACCCTGCAGCTGCTGCTGTTCGGTTTGTTCTTTTCCATTTATTTTCCTATGCGGGCGACCAACGCACTGATGCGGTCTGTACGGACTGCCTATCACCTGGGGCCGCCACGGGGGCCGATTCGCCATATGTTGAAGACACTGCTCTATACCGTGATGCTGATTGTGGCCATCGCGATGACACTGACGCTGATGACCATTGGAGAGCGGGTTCTGGGCTATGCCGTGACGCACTTCCACCTGCCTGGTGTTGCGGCGGATCTGTGGAGTCAGCTGCGTTTCCCTGTGGCGGCAGTGGTGGCCCATTTTGCACTGTTTCTGCTGTACGCCCTGGCACAGGACAGCCGCCAGCCATGGCGGAATATCTGGCCGGGGACGCTGGTGTCCTTGGTAGCGTGGATGATTTTGTCATTTCTGTACTCCTTTTATGTGGAAAATTTTGCCCATTACTCGGTACTGTACGGATCCATCGGCACGGTGATCGTGCTACTAATCTGGCTGTATATGACCGCAATGACACTTATCATGGGGGCGGAGCTGAATGGAACGCTGATTTCCCTGCGCAAGGACGGCGCCGGGACAGAGACCTGAATGAAATTGCCCAGGGAGCCGGTTGGCTCCCTTTTTCTGTGCTGACGGAACGCAAACATGAATTGTTTTTGAATAATCGGGACCGTTTCTTTACTTTGCTGGTAAAATCCTCTAAAATACACATATTATGAAAACAGTAAACAGAAAGGATGACTCGTTTTGATGGAAGAGAAACTGCAGGAATACGCCCGGCTGCTGATCCAGGTGGGCCTGAATGTTCAAAAGGGGCAGACGCTGGTAATCTCCTCCCCGGTGGAGTGCGCATTCTTCGCCAGAATGTGCGCGCAGGAGGCCTATGACATCGGCTGTCGGGAAGTGGTCATGAACTGGCATGACGATGCGCTGGGCCGAATGAAATACCTCCATGCGGAGGACGCCGTGTTTGACACGGTGCCCCTGTGGCGGCGGCACTTTTTCAATGACTATGCCCAGGAGGGCGCGGCATATCTGGCTATTTCCGCCGCTGACCCGGAGAATCTAAAGGGCGTGGACGGCAAGCGGATTGTTCGTGCCCAGCAGGCCAGCGGAAAGGCCCTGAAGGAGTTTGACCGCCTGCAGATGTGCGGCGGCTTCCCATGGTGCATCGCCTCGATTCCCATTCCAAGCTGGGCAAAAACCGTGTTCCCGGACGCAGCAGAGGACGAGGCCATGGAAAAGCTGTGGGACGCGATTTTCAAGGCTGTCCGCATCAGCGGCGACGGGACCTGCGTGGAGAAGTGGCATGCGCACATCGCTACGTTGGCCGAGCGACTGGAGAAGATGAATGAGCTGAACTTTAAGTCCCTTCATTATACAAACTCCCTTGGCACGGACCTTGTGGTGGAACTGCCGGAGGGGCATGTCTGGGAGGCGGGCAACGACGTTACCTTGTCCGGGCAGCCGTATATTGCGAACATTCCCACGGAGGAGCTGTTTACCTCCCCGCTGAAAACCGGCGTCAACGGCATGGTCTACTCTGCACTGCCGCTGGTGCACGACGGCAATATCATTGACCGCTTCCATTTTGTGGTGAAGGACGGAAAAATTATAGAGGCCCATGCGGAAAAGGGGGAAGAAACCCTGAAGGGCGCTATTGCCGTGGACGAGGGAGCAAGCTTCTTTGGCGAGGTGGCGCTGGTGCCTTATGACAGCCCCATTTCCAACCAGAAAATCTTGTTCTACAACACGCTGTTTGACGAGAACGCCGCCTGCCACATCGCCTTCGGCGAGGCCTATCCCTGTCTGAAGGGAGGCCAGCAGATGACGAAGGAGGAGCTGAAGGCCCGGGGACTTAACGACTCCATCACCCATGTGGACTTCATGGTGGGAACACCGGACCTCTCCATTGTGGGAACCACCCACGACGGAAGGGAAATCCCTGTGTTCGTGAATGGCAACTTTGCCAAGGAAATTTGAACAGAAAGAGAAGGAGCATCTCAATCATGAACTATCAGAAAAAAGAGACCGGCGCCGAGGTGATGATTGCGGACGGCGCCGTGGTGGTGGGTGATGTGACGCTTGGAAATGGCGTGAATGTCTGGTACAATGCCGTCATCCGCGGCGATGACGGCCCCATTACCGTGGGGGAAAATACCAATATTCAGGACAATGCGGTCCTACACGAGGAGACCCATGTGGGAGCGGGCTGCACCGTCGGCCACAGTGCCATCGTCCACGGCTGCACTGTGGGCGACAATACGCTCATCGGCATGGGGGCCGTTGTGTTCAACGGTGCAAAAATCGGCAGGAATTGTATTGTGGGAGCCGGGGCTCTGGTTACCGGCAAGATGGACGCTCCGGATGGAAGCATGATTCTGGGGAACCCAGCCAAGGTGATTCGAACTTTAACAGACGCTGAGATCGAGAGCAACCGGGAAGCATGCCAATTTTATCTGGATCGGACAAAAGACTACCAAAACCAATAAGGCCATTTCCCGGACGCCTTCTTGAAAAAGCGTCAAAGCGCCGAAAGAAATCTCTATTTCAGAGGCGCTTTCAGAGGATTTCCCACTTGTAAGGGACTCGCCATACGGATATACTGGCTTCCGAAGCAAACATCCAAGGAAAACGTTTTTCTTGAAAGAAAAGGAGCCAATATCCTCATGACATTGCAGCCTTCCGCACAGACCCGCCGGGTCTTCCGCCTGTCCCTGCCCATTTTTGCAGAACTGCTGCTGCAGCTGCTGGTGGGCAACATGGACCAGTTTATGATCAGCCACTTTGGATCCGCTGCCGTAGCAGCCATTGGCAACGGCAACCAAGTGATGAATGTGGTTATCATTGTGCTGGACACCATGAGCACAGCCACTACCATTCTGATGACGCAGACACTGGGAGCCAAGAAGGGGGAGGATGCTTGCAATGAGGTGGCTACGGTAGGTGTGGCTATCAGTGCTTTTTTCAGCCTGTCCATGGGGTTGGTGCTGCTGTGTGCCCCCCAAGCAATTTTCAGCCTGCTGCGGACTCCAGAGGAGGCTTTTGCAGGCGCTTGCCTGTACACCCGCATCGTAGGCGGCGCCGTATTGATTCAGGGACTTTACATGGAACTCTGTGCTATCTTGCGTAGCTATACGCTGCTGAAAGAGGTGGTGTGCGTTTCCGTGGTGATGAACCTGCTGAATGTTGCGGGAAACGCCATTCTCATCAACGGCTGGCTGGGGATGCCGCGGATGGGAATCGCGGGCGCCGCCGCCTCTACCTGTATCTCCAAGGCTGTTGGGTTGACCATGGTGATCTGGACACTGTGGAAAAAGTGCAGTGTGCAGCTCTCTCTGCGGTATCTGCTGCCCTTTCCGGCAAAAACCTGTCGGCGGCTGCTGGGGATTGCCATGCCCTCTGGCGGGGAGGCGCTGTCCTACAATGTGTCTCAAATTGTGATCCTGCGGTTTATCAATCTGATGGGGACGACGGTGATTGCCACCAAGGTGTACGCCAGCATGCTGGCCAACGTGGCGTATGTATACTCCATCGCCGTGGCACAGGCCACCCAGATTATCATTGGCTATATGCTGGGCGCCCGCCGGCTGGATGAGGTCAGCCGCCGCATCTGGTCCACCATCCGCATTGCTCTTGTGGCTGCAGAACTGCTGACACTGGCGATTTTTGTCCTCTGCGATCCCATTTACAGCATTTTTACCCAGGATCCCGCCATTCACACATTGGGACGCCAGATTGTGCTGGTGGAGTTCATCCTGGAGATTGGCCGCTCTGTCAATATTGTGATGGTCCGCGGACTGACCACCGCCGGAGACGTGTGGTTCCCGGTGATGGTTGGAATTTTCAGCATGTGGCTGGTGGCGGTATTTGGCGGCTGGCTGCTGGGCAGTGCCCTGGAACTGGGACTCATTGGCATTTGGATAGCCATGGCCTGTGACGAGTGCCTGCGGGGAATCCTCTTTGTGCGCCGTTTTCAACGCGGTGAATGGCAAAAAAAACGCCTGGTAGAATAAGCGCCGCGTTCAGCCGGCGCGGAAAGTGATTTTTATGGAATGGAATAAACAGAATGTGAAATACATCCTGCTGGTGGTATGCGGCGGTATTGCCTTTTACTGCGCGCTGACCCACCTGGCTGCGGTTGTCTATGCCTTGGGGTGGGTATTGGGAATCCTGGCACCCTTCCTGCTGGGCGGAGCCATTGCCTTTATCTTAAATGTTCCCATGCGGGCCATTGAGCGCCACCTGTTTCAAAAGGAGCGGACGATGGAGCGCTGCCGCCGCCCCTTGGCGCTGCTTTTGACGCTGCTGGCTGTCATCGTCGTGCTGTCATTGGCATCCTGTGTCATCGGCCCCGGCGTGGTGGAGGCCGTTGGGACGGTTGGAAACCAGATTCCCGTGGCGCTTAACCGGCTGCAGGCCCAACTGCTGAAACTGCAGGAATATTGGCCCCAGCTGGAAGATCTGATAGGAGAGCTGCGAATTGATTGGCAGAGTCTTTCCAAGAGTATCATTGACCTGGCACAGAGCTGGGGCGGCAGCCTTCTTAGCTCCGGCGGAGGACTGGTGGGCGGCGTGGTCAGCGGTGTGGGCACCTTTGTCATTGGTCTGATTTTTTCCTTCTACCTCCTGATACAGAAGGAAAAGCTGAGCCGCCAGGGCCGGCAGGTGCTCTATGCCCTGCTGCCGGAGCGGCGGGCGGACCGGACCCTGGATATTTTGCGGCTGGCTGGCCGGACCTTTTCCAGCTTTCTTTCCGGGCAGTGCCTGGAGGCCTGCATCCTGGGCACCTTGTTTGTGGTGTCCATGACGTTGTTTCGGATGCCATATGCCCTTCTGGTGGGTGTTCTGATTGCCCTAACGGCCCTGATTCCCATTGTGGGCGCGTTCATCGGCTGCGGTGTGGGCGCACTGCTCATTGCCGTTACAGACCCCTGGAAGGCCCTGGTGTTTATTGTACTGTTTCTGGTGCTCCAGCAGATCGAGGGGAACCTGATTTATCCCCACGTAGTGGGCTCCTCTGTTGGGCTACCGTCCATCTGGGTGCTGGTGGCTGTCACACTGGGCGGCAAGCTCATGGGCATTACTGGTATGCTGTTTTTTATTCCCCTGTGCTCGGTGTTGTACGCCCTGTTCCGGGACTATGTGAAAATGCGTCTGCAAATCAGCGCCGTACCGGCGCAAAAGTGGCAGGATGCACCGCTTTCCATAAAGAAAAAATAGCGCGCATAAGCCTCCGGAAAAATTTTCCGGAGGCTTTTTGCAAAATGAGTTGACAACTTTTCTTGTCAGTGCTATGTTATATATGACAATGATAGTTGTCAATCTGACAGATAAAATTGTCGGAAGGGAGGCGGTTTCGTGCCTTTGTACAACCGATTGAAGGAACACCGTGCCCGGCTGGGAGTCAACCAGCAGGAGATGGGGGCGATGGCGGGGGTGTCCCGCCAGACCATCAGCCAGATTGAGCGGGGGGATTACTCCCCGTCGGTGACGCTGGCGCTGAAACTGGCAAGAATCTGCGGCGTGGCGGTGGAGGATATTTTCACCTATGAGGAGGAACGTGAACATGGAGAACAGTAATGTGAAAAAAGAGAACCGGAAGGCGCTGCCGAAGTTCTTTCTGGTTATTCTGGTCAGCGGTATTTTCGGCGGCGTGGCTGGATTTTTAAGCGGCGTAGCCGGAGCTTCCAGCCTGCCAGAGGCCGTTACCGCGGGGGTGAGGCATCTGCTGGCGGCGATTGTGCCCTGGGGCATTCCGGTGGGCAGCCTGGTGCTGCTGGGCGGCGGCTGGGTGCTGTACCGGAGGGCCAGGAGTTTGGCCCGGGACTGGGCCGGCGGGGATGAGGCCGCGGCAGATAAGGCCGATGTGCTTCTGGACTGGGTTTCACTGCTGAGCAGCCTGACGCTGATCCTGGATTTCTTCTTTCTGGCGGCGGGGGGCACGGGAAGCGATGGAACGCTGAAGCCCCTGTTCGTTGTTGCTGCTTTCATTTTCTCCTGCGTGGCGGTGACGCTGCTGCAGCAGAAGGCAGTGGATCTCACCAAGACGCTGAATCCCGAGAAGCGGGGCAGCGTCTACGACATGAAATTTCAGAAGAAGTGGTTTGAAAGCTGCGACGAGGCGGAAAAGGCCCAGATTGGTCAGGCCTCCTACAAGGCCTACCGGGCTGCAAACACGGCCTGCATCGCTCTGTGGCTGGCGCTGATTCTGCTGGATTATGCCTTTGACTTTGGACTGCTGCCGATTTTTGTGGTGCTGCTGATCTGGAGCGTTTTGTTGGTGACCTATACCCTGGAATGCATTCACCTGGATCGCGGGAAGTGTAGAACTGGCACGGACGGCCCCCAATAAGGGAAACTTGTAGTTAATACCATTCTCTCAGGAAAAGGGAAAGGCTACGGCATAAAGGCGGCCCGCTTGCAAGCGGGGCGCCTTTATGGTATTCTGATGCTGTTCTGAAACGAGGTGGAGCATGGACCTTTCACAGAAAAAACTGTTTCTTCTGGATCTGGATGGCACCATTTATTTGGAAGATTCTTTGCTGCCTGGCGCGGCGGAGCTGCTGTCGTGGGTACGGAAGAACGGCGGTATGTATCGGTTCCTGACAAACAATTCCTCCCGTGGCGTGGATGCGGGGCTGGAAAAGATGCACCGGCTTGGAATCCCGGCGGAGCGGAGCGATTTCCTCACTGCCGTGGAAGCCACGATCCATTACCTGCGGCAAAGGTGCAGCCCGGATGCCGTCTATTATACAGTGGGGACGGAATCTTTTTGCTGGCAGCTGTCGAACGCCGGCTTTGCAATTCGAAAGACCCCGGATGACGATGTGACGGCGGTGCTGGTGGGCTTTGACACCTCGCTGACCTACGAAAAGATAGAAGGCGCTTGCCGACTTCTGGCGCGGGGCGTGGAGTTCCTGGCTACCAATCCGGATCTGGTTTGTCCGACCCTGTTCGGATTTCTTCCGGACTGCGGATCGATTTGCCAGCTGCTGGTAAATGCCTGCGGCCGGAAACCGACCTTCATCGGAAAACCGGATCCCACGATGATCCATCTGGCACTGGAGCAGACCGGCTGGGCACCGCTGCAGACGCTGATAGTGGGGGACCGGCTGTATACCGATATTGCCTGCGGCGTGAATGCCGGAGTAGATACGGCGCTGGTGCTCACCGGAGAGGCTACGGCCGCAGATGCCGCTACCTCCAATACGCCGCCCACAGCTGTGTATCAGGACTGCGCGGCATTGCTGAAGGCCCTTCGAAGAGCGACTGGGGTGGAATAAGCACACACATCCAAACAAATTTTACCGCCTGTTATGGCAGCACCCAATTTCACACAGACTAGAGAGGAAAACCGGTTCCTGTTGCTCCAGATATAAGGAGGCGTTCATTTGAAAAAAACAGACAAAATGGAACAAAAGCGCGCCCGTGAACGGGAGAAAAAGAGTTTCCGCCAAGCAATGGCCAAGGAGCTGAGGGAGCACAAAAGCTCCTTTATCGTCTTTTACACCCTGCGGCTTCTGGTGATGGTTGTGCTGGTGCGTCAGCTGTTCCTGCACAGCTATGAGAGTGCCTTCTTCTGCGTGCTGACACTTTTGCTGCTTTATGTGCCAAGCTGGCTTCAGGTACGGCTGCGGATTGAACTGCCGCCTCCCCTGGAGATTACCATTCTCTTTTTCATCTTTGCGGCGGAAATCCTGGGAGAGGTCAATGCCTTTTATGTGGTGATCCCCGGCTGGGACACCATGCTCCACACCATTAACGGTTTTTTGGCGGCCGCCGTGGGCTTCTCTATGGTGATGCTGCTCAACGATGACGAGCGACTGACCTTTGACCTGTCTCCCTTTTTCTTAGCGCTGATGGCGTTCTGCTTTTCCATGACCATCGGCGTACTGTGGGAATTTTTTGAATTTGGCATGGATTTCTTTTTCCACACGGACATGCAGAAGGATACGGTCATCAATGCCCTTTACACAGTGGCTATGGACACGACCCGATCCAATCGGGTGGTGGGTGTTACAGGCATTCAGGATGTTTTGATAAACGGGGAGCCTCTGGGCCTTGGCGGCTATCTGGACATTGGCCTGATTGACACCATGAAGGATTTGTTCGTGAACTTTATTGGTGCGGTGGTATTTTCCGTCACTGGCTTCTTCTATGCGAAAAGCAAGGGGAAAAAGAGAACTGCCGCCCAGAGTTTTGTGCCCAGCAAAAAGACAGAGGAGACGGACTATTTAAAGCAGGCCATGGATGAGAACTGCTCGAAGAATCAAGAGCCTCCAAATCCAAGCTGAACCGATAAAAAAGCAGCGGCGAAAGCCGCTGCTTTTTTATCGTGACTTCAGCGCGATGGCCTCGATTTCGCAGAGAACGCCCTTGGGCAGTTCCTTCACCGCCACACAACTGCGGGCGGGTTTAGAGGTGAAGAACTTGGCATATACCTCGTTAAAAGCGGCAAAATCACCCATGTCCGCCAGAAAACAGGTGGTTTTGATCACATGCTCATAGGTGACGTCGGCGGCAGTTAGAATGGCACCTACATTTTTGCAGCTCTGATCCGCTTGGGCAGCGATTCCCTCCGGTATGGCACCAGTGGCCGGGTCCACTGGAATCTGGCCGGAAGTAAAAATCAAGTCTCCGGCAATCCAGCCCTGAGAATAGGGACCGATGGCATCAGGGGCGCTGGCGGTGGCAATCACAGTCTTGTGCATTGGAAAAACCTCCTCATATTAGTTGTGTTCATCATATCACAGGCAAGGAAAAAGTCAATTGATGCCGCTTGTGAAAATGACCAAATTGTGGTAAACTATTCCTATAGTTATACCATGCCGCACGAGAACTTTAAGCAGCGTAAAGGAGAATCAAACGTGGAGAGCTTCAAGCAGGTATTGACGGAGGATAGTTATTTTCGGCAGGAGGAACTCATTTTTGCAGACTGCAACTGTCATCAGCGGGCCCGGGTGTCAGCCCTTTTGAGCAAAGCGGCATCCTACGCCGGGTATGACTATGATGCCCGGGGCCTGACCCATGACAAGCTGTATGCGATGCGGGAGGTATTCCTCCTTTCACGGATTGCCCTGCAGATTCACCGCTGTCCGGTCGCCGGAGAAGTTCTGGATATTACCACTTGGGAAAACGGCGCCAGAGGCGCCCACATGCAGCGAGTCTATGAGATGGCCGACCAAGCAGGACAGGTATGTGTCAGCGTGAAAAGTGACTGGATTTTGGTGGATCCGGAGACGCGGCGTATTATGCGGCCGGACTGCTTTACGGTAAAAAAACTCAGCGTTTGCCCCAAGCATATCGACTGTCCGGAACCTCGGAAAATTATCCTGCCCAAGGAGGGACTGGAGGATTGGGGGATCCGAACGGTACGGTGGTCGGATTTGGACGGCAACGGACATCTGTACAGCGGCCGCTACGGTGATATTGCGTGGGATGCGCTGCCTTCGGATCTGCAGGATCGGACGCCAAGGGAATTCTATATCAACTACAGCCATGAGGCCACGCTTGGACAGGAGCTTCAGCTGATGGGAATCCGGGAAGCGGACGGCTGCCGGATGGAGGGATTGGGCCCTCAGGGGACGTGCTTTACCTGTGAATGCGTGTTTTAAAGAATCAAAAGCCGGAGAGCGCATTGCGCTCTCCGGCTTCTTCCCTGGATGAAAAAATATTATACGACGCCCCGCCGCCTGATCCAATGGCCCAAAGCGGAGAAAAAAACCATCAGTAAAAAGGAGGCGCAGTACGCGGAAAATACTGAAGAACTCCAGTTGGCCAGTGCAAAGCCAATGCCGATGAACGGCAAGTAGAACATCTGCGTCCAGATTCCGGCCGCATTCATCCAGTAGGCGTGAAGAATCACTTCCTGAATGCCCAGCAACAGCAGTGTCACAAAGGCGGGGAGATTCAGAAGGATCAGTCCCAGCCATCTGCCGCCAGAGCAGCGGCATACACACCAGGCCAGCAAGCCCCACAGAAACAGGGAAACCGCACAGACTAACCAAAACGGCATGGGAAAATCCGTTTGGTAAAAGATTGTCCACAGGCTCCAGTCCAGAAGCCTGCCCAGAAAAAAGGGCAGACACCCCAAAAGAAGCGGCAGCCATTTCATGATGGGCCTCCTTTCCAGATGCAGAATGGGCGGCTCTTCCTGGAACGTCCGGCTTTCCCGGGAAAAACAAATCAGAATCCGAACAGCATGGAACGGTTGATGTCGGCAAGTGTGTGGGCACCGCACATGGCCATGGTATCGCTGAGCTCTGCCTTCAGCTTCTCCACGTATACCTTGACGCCCTCAGCTCCGCCGCCGTAGACCATATTCACGAAGGGACGGCCGATCAGAACTGCATCGGCGCCAAGAGCCAGTGCCTTGAACACATCCATGCCGGTACGGATGCCGCCATCTACAAAAATGGCCATTTTGCCGCCCACCGCATCCACGATGGCGGGCAAAACCTCTGCCGTAGCAGGGCACTGATCCAGCACTCGGCCGCCGTGATTGGACACCACAATGCCGCTGGCTCCAGCTTCAAGCGCTTTCTTTGCGCCTGCCACAGTCATGATACCCTTGAGAATAAAGGGCTTTTTTGCCCAAGCGGTAATCTGCTTCAGCTCCGCCACGGTCTTGCTGCCCGCAGGAGGCTGCATGTTCTTCAAAAAAGGCAGACCCGCCGCATCGATGTCCATGGCGATGGCGATGGGATCGGCGGTATTCACCAACGCCATTTTCTGTTCAATCAGTTCCATATTCCAAGGCTTTACTGTGGGCACGCCGCAGCCGTTATTTTTCGCCATTGCCGCCACAGCCCCCTCCATCACGGCGGGATTCACGCCATCGCCGGTGAAAGCGGCAATGCCGGCCTGGGCGCAGGCGGCAACCAGAATATCATTATAGGTCGGGTCATCGTACTTATCGCCGTAGTGCAGCGTCATCGCGCCCACAGGGGCGGCGAACACGGGCAGATCCACCCGCTTGCCGAAAAAGTCATAGGAAGTATCCACAGGCTTGTTTTCGCAAATAGTGTCCATATTGACGCACAGCTCCTGCCACTTCTGATAGTTGCGAATAAAGCCGGTACCGATACCCTTGGCACCGGGGCCAGGCACTGTGTTTTTGCAGGCCAGGCCGTTGCAGGTAGGGCAGGACTTGCAGTAGGGACCCATGGCACCCCGGGCGTTTTCCAAAACTTCCTGATAAGTCATTTGATCTTCCCCTTTAATTATGTGATGATTCGCAGATACAGACCAGAAAACGATTATCTAAAATAATTGTACTGCGAACGGTCTGGAAAAGCAACCATATTGGAAAAAAGTTTCATTTTTTACACGCAAAGACGGAACCTTTCCACAGTACTTTCGTCTATTGGAACAAAGATCCGCAATGGAAGGCGGAGAGATGAAAAGGAGGGTTTACCTATGCTGAAAAAACGGTTGATCCCTTTGATGGCGGTACTGCTGCTGGTAGGTGTGCTGAGTTCCTGCGGCAGCGGAAGCGGAGGGACGACAGCGAGTTCCAACGGCGCGATGGATACGATGACAGCGGACATGGCCCCCGCCGAGGCGGAGGAGGATGCGGGGGGCTACTACGGCGGCATGGAAACGCAGGCGGCCTCCCAGGCGCAGAAGGAAAACGGGACCGCTGTTCAGACGGAAAAGCTGATCTACACTGGCACGCTGGAGATGGAGACTACGGCCTTCGACGGGGCTATGGCGGATTTGGAGCGGCTTGTTGCGGACTGCGGCGGCTATCTGGAGTCCAGCAGCGTCAGCAGCCGCGGAAGCGGCTACCGTTATGCAAACTACACCGTTCGGGTGCCCGCGGCCCAGTACCGGACATTTTACACACAGGCCGGAGAGATGTGCCACGTCACCTGGCAGGACCAGTCCGCACAGAATATCACCACAGCCTATTACGACACGGAAGGCCGGCTGAAGACCCAGCAGACCAAGCTGGAGCGGCTGCAGGAGCTGCTGAGCCGGGCGGAGAGCATGGAGGATATTATCACCATTGAATCCGCGATTTCCGAGACAGAGCAGCAGATTGAGTCCCTCTCTGGGGAACTGCGGCACTACGATGCGCTGGTGGATTACGCCACTGTTTACATCTCCCTTCAGGAGGTCTATAAACTTTCTAATGTGGAAGAACCAGCCACCGGCTTTGCAAGCCGCATGGGTACCGCCCTTTCCTCCGGCTGGAAGAGCTTTGTGGACGGTATGGAGAGTTTACTAGTGGCCCTGGCCTATGGCTGGATGTGGCTGCTGGTTCTGGCGGTGATTGTGACGGCGGTGGTCTGCCGTCTGCGGAAAAGGAAGGCCGCCCCGGGTTCCCCGGAGAAAAAACCGCCCTTCTGGCCCCCCCACAGCAAGGACCTGATGGAGGACCGGGACAAAAAAACGGATGACAAACAGCCGTGAACCTGTTACCATCAAAGAGGCGGAGCTTTCCGCCTCTTTGACCGCTTTTTGCCGGATATTCGAACGATAAGGAGGAATCCCCATGCATATCACCTGGCTGGGACACGCTTGCTTCCTGCTGGAACAGGACGGCTACCGCATTATTTTGGATCCTTATACCGATGTGCCGGGCTATCCGCCCCTGGAGGCGGAGGCTCACGCGGCTTTTTGCAGCCACCATCACTTTGACCATGATTATCTCCAGGCAGTGCAGCTTCTGCCGGAACGGGAAAGCCCCTTTCGCGTGCGGACGGTGGAAACCTTCCACGATGACCAAGGCGGCGTTCTGCGGGGAAGAAATACCATCCATGTGTTTACTGCGGACGATACCGCAGTCGCCCATTTGGGAGATTTGGGCCACCAGCTGACGGCGAAGCAGGTGGAGGAGATTGGGCCGTTGGATGGCGTGCTGGTGCCGGTGGGCGGCGTTTACACACTGGATGCGGCCGGAGCAAAACAGGTGTGCCACGTCCTGAACCCCAAGTGGGTGATTCCCATGCATTATCACCATGCGCCGTACGGCCTTTCAAATGTGGGGAGTGTGGAGGACTTTCTCCGCCTCTGGCCCGCTGGGGAGATTCACCATCTGCCGGGAAATGAGATCTCTGTGACACCGGAGACTGCAGGCGTATTGGTTCCTGAATTTTTAAAGATGCTTGACAAATGAAGTAAAACCATATAATATAGTTTTATAGACTATATTATATGGTTTGGTGGATTTGCAATGAAGCGTCTCACACAAATTCAGGTGCTGGGGGATTCCGTCTTAAAGGGAGTCCAGGTAGATCCGGCTACCAACCGATATATTACAAAAAATGAGATAGATATCCCGGCATTGGAGCGGGAGTTTGGCCTTGTTGTCCGCAATCAGTCCCATTTTGGCGCCACCTGCGTGAAGGGTGCGCGCCTGCTGGATCGCCTGCTGAGCCGGGCAGAACCCTGTGATGCGGTGGTGATGGATTTTGGCGGCAACGACTGTGACTACACCTGGCCGGAGATTGCTGCAGATCCTGCAGGCACGCACCAACCCCACGTGCCGCCAACGGAGTTCAAGGAGCGTTACCGCACCATGATCCGGAAGATACAGGAGCGGGACATGGTCCCTGTCCTGGTGACGCTGCCGCCCCTGGAGCCGCAGCGGTTTTTTGACTGGTGGTGCAAGGATCTGGATCAGCCGGCGGTGCGGCGCTGGTTGGGGGGGATCTCCAATATTTATGCACACCAGGAGCATTATTCCAGAATAGTGGAACAGGTGGCCCGGGAAGAGGGCGCCGCCTTGGTAGATGTCCGGGGGACTTTTTTAAATCACGGCCATCTCGAAACGCTGATTTGTGCAGACGGCACCCACCCCAACTCTGCCGGGCAGGAATTGATTACCCAAGCGTTCCGGGAATTCGGACTTCGCTGGGAAAAGGCTTTGCGGCAGCAGACCGCCTGAACGAAAATGACTGTGCGCGCACCCAAAAGGGTGCGCGCACAGTTGGTTTATAGGTGGCGAACCTGCCTTGTGAAAATTTTTTGATGCAGGCAAGCTGTATCAAAAATTCCCACACCGGCGGAACACATGAATGCGGAAGGCAATCTTTGTCACCAAGGTTTCCAGCTCCGCCAGACGCTGGCTCCCTTCCTTTGGGGTCTTCCAAAAGTAAGGAGTCATCTGAAACAGATTTTGAATATCCGTGCGGGAAGGCAGGGTGATCGTCCCATTTACCGGAATAATGGCCTCGTAGGAAAAACCGTCGTAAGGCGTCTCCTTTTCCTCGTTTGGATAGGGGGTGTCATAGAGAATCTGCTTCAGCTCCCACAGGTGATCTGCTGCAGGCACCACATACAAAAAGATTCCGCCGGGCCTCAGCAGCCGCTGAAATTCGCCCAGTGCCAAAGGGGAAAAGCAGTCAATCAGCAAATCCAAGGACTGGTCCGCCAGAGGAAGATGGTAAGAGGAGGCCACTGCAAATTCTGCATCTGTTTTTCGCTTGGCGGCAGCCCGCAAAATGAATTTCGAGATGTCAGTCCCTGCCATCCGGGGATGCTTTCCGGCATTTTCCAGTGCCTGACAGATGCCAGCGGTATAATACCCCTCGCCGCATCCGGCGTCCAAAACAGCGGGTGCGGTGCCGGTGTGGGATACTGCCAAATGGCAAAGCGCATCCAGCAGCGGCTGATAATATCCCTTAGAGAGGAAGGCGCGCCGGGCCGCAGCCATGCCCTTGTCATCACCGGGGGCGGAAGAATGCTTTTGATTGGGCGGCAGCAAATAGGTATAGCCCTCTTTGGCAATGTCATAGCTGTGGCCTTCCGGACAGCGGTAAACAGATCCTGCGCGTTCCAGCGGCGCTTTGCAGATGGGACAGATGAAAAGACTCATGAGTGGCCGCCTCCTGTCACGTCATTGATCCACTTGCGGCTGCGTAGCCGGTGAATTCCCCATGGCATTTTGCAGAAATTTTCTGTCTGGATGGAAAGGCACACCACAGCCACCGGGGCATTCAGCACAAGCCCCGTCAAAGCAGTCAGAGGAATGGCCGCAAACCACAGGGGACAGAGGTCGATAACGGTAGCCATGCGGGCGTCGCCGCCGGCGCGCAGAAGCCCGGTGATATTGGTGATGTCAAAGGCCCGCATGGGCATGACACAGATATATACGATACACATGGTGACAGCAATTTCCAGCGCCAGTCCATCCAGATGGAAAAGAGGATAGAGATAGGGAATGAAAGCTGCCGGAAGCGCAATGGCGAGAAGAACTGCCACAATGGTACCAATCAGCAGGGAAACGGTCAGAAGACAACAGCCCAGAGAATAGATTTCCTCTCGCTTGCTCCCCTCGCCAATCCGCTTTCCCACAATGACAGAGGCGGCACCTGCCACGCCGAAACAGGCCACTGTGGAGAACTTATCGATATTGCCCATGATGGCATAAGCCGCCAGCATCTGTGTGGAGATAGTCATATGGCCCATGATGGCAGTCAGGGTGGTGGTGCCAAGGCCCCACATCGTATCGTTAAAAATCACCGGGGTAGAGTAGGTGATAAAGCGTTGAAGAATCGCAGTTCCCGGACAGAACAGCGCACGGGGCTGCAGCGGCACCCGGCGGTTGAAAAGTGCATAGGCCACGACGATGAAAAACTCTACAATACGGGAGAGCAGGGTGGCGATGGCTGCGCCGGTAACACCTAGTGCCGGGGCACCAAATTTGCCAAAGATGAGGAGATAATTTAAAAATGTGTTCAACAGCATGGAGACTGCAAAAACACTCATCCCCATGACAGGATTTTCCGTGCTGCGCTGCACGCCGATATAGACAGAACTGGCGGCGTTGAACAAATAGCTGAAGCCTACAATCTGAAGATAGGGCGCACCTGTTTCAATCAGCAGGGCGTTGTCTGTGACAAGCCCCATAAAAAAGTGTGGAAACAGGGACAGAAGCAACGCCACCACTCCCGCAATGGAGACGCCGGTATACAGGGCAACACCCATACAGCGATTAATGCTTTCGGTATCCCCCTTTCCCCAATACTGGCTGACCAGTACCGTCAGGCCGCTGATAAGACCAAAAATGACGAGCTGAACCAGATAGACAGGGGAGTTGGCGGCTGTGACGGCAGAGAGCTCTGTGTTACCCAAAAGTCCCACCATAAAGGTATCCACAAATCCAAGGGAAGTGGTGATGAGATTTTGTAAAATCAACGGCAGAGCCAGCAGCCACATCTGCTTGTAAAAACCCGGCTCCCGCCGGAGAAATGAAAACATATAAAACCTCTTAATTCAGTCATTGTATGTTGGATGGATGAAGGAAAGGTGGCATTTGCGGCCTTTGGCGCTCACAGCATAGGCATCCGGGCGTCGTGGTGGCGCTGGAGCGCTTCGGCGCAGGCGTCAATCTCGGCGAAGGTGGTCTCGGGGCCGAAGCTCAGGCGGATGACACCGCCAGCCACTTTTTTCGGCAGGTGCAGAGACGATACCACATGACTGGGCTTTCCCTGATGGCAGGCGGAACCGGCAGAGATACAGATGCCCTGGGCGCCTAAATCGTTGACGATGTTCTGACTGGGCCATCCTACTAGGGAAAACGCCAGAATGTGGGGGGCAGTGCCGCTGCCCACCAGCTGTAAATCCGGAATTTCCGTGAGTTTCCGGATTGCATATTCCCGGATCTCTGCCATATGTCGCAGCTTCTCCGGAAGACCATCCGCACGCAGTTCCACGGCCTTTGCAAAGCCGGCAATTTGAGCGGTGGCCTCCGTGCCGGATCGCAGTCCAAACTCCTGGCCGCCGCCGGCCAGCAGGGGCCTTGGGCTTCGGACCCGGCTGCCAATATACAATGCGCCGATTCCCTTGGGGCCGCCAACCTTGTGTGCGGAAATCGTGACGAAATCTGCCCCCAGAGCCTTGGCGGAAAAGGGAAGTTTTAAAAATCCCTGTACCGCATCTGTATGAAGCAGCGTTTTGGGATTTCGCGCGGAAAGCCCTTTCGCAATTTTTGCGATGGGGTAAACGCTGCCCAATTCGTTGTTCACCATCATGATAGAAACCAGCGCCGTGTCCGGCCGCACAGCGTCCAGTACCTGCTCCGCCGTAATGACCCCGTGGCCGTCCGGACTGAGGCGGGTGATCTCATACCCCTGCAGCTCCATCCAGCGGCAGCACTCCAGCACGGCGCTGTGTTCCACCGCAGTGGTGACAATGTGCTTTCCCAGGTGCCGGTTCTGCCAGCAGGCGGCGGTGATGGCCCAGTTGTCCCCCTCGGTGCCGCAGGAGGTAAAGAAGAGCTGCCTGGTCTCGCAGCCAAGTGCGTCCGCCACAGTTTTCCGCCATGTGTCTATCCGCTTTTTCATCTCTTGCCCGGCGGGATACTGGGAACTGGGATTGCCGTACTGCTCCGTCAGCACGGTGTACATGGCATCGGCCACTTCTTTTGGAACCGGTGTAGTAGCCGCATGGTCCAGATAAATCATTGTAAAAAGCCTCCCCGTATTGGGACTTGCCCAAATACGTCAAATCACATATAATAAAGGTGCGTTTAGCATTATATAGAGGTTTTGAAGAAAGTGCAAGGAGATTCCATGAAAGTTGCCATTTACACCTTGGGCTGCAAGGTGAACCAATATGAGACCCAGGCCATGGAGCAGGCCATCCATGCCAGGGGCCACCAGACGGTGCCCTTTTCTGAGGCGGCGGACGTCTATGTGGTGAACACCTGCTCCGTTACCGCCGTCAGCGACCAGAAGTCCCGCCAGGTGCTTCACCGGGTCCGGCGGCAGCATCCGGAGGCGGTGCTGGCGGTGTGCGGCTGCTATCCCCAGACCCATGCCGACGACGTGCGGGAGCTGGATGTGGATTTAATTGCCGGCACCGGGGACCGCACCGGTTTTATTGACTTGCTGGAGCGGACAGTGGTGGCGAAGGCAGCGGGAATGACCGCGCCGCTGGAGGCCGTTGACCAGTCCTTTGAGCGCCGGGTGTTTGAGGTTCTGCCTGCCGGCGGAATGGAGAACCGGACCCGGGCGATGCTGAAGGTGGAGGACGGCTGCGTCAACTTCTGCTCCTACTGCATCATTCCCTATGCCCGCGGGCCGGTGCGCTCCCTGCCGCTTGCGCAGGCGGCGGAGCAGGCGGCGGTGCTGCAGGCCGACGGTTACCGGGAGATTGTGCTGACAGGCATCGAAATTTCCTCCTGGGGCCACGACTTTAAAAACGGTTTGACGCTGATTGATTTGGTGGAGGCGGTCTCCGCCGCCGCGCCCGGCGTCCGAATCCGGCTGGGCAGCCTGGAGCCCCGCACCATTACCGGGGAGTTCTGCCGCCGGGCATCCGCCCTGCCGGACCTTTGCCCGCAGTTCCACCTGTCTTTGCAAAGCGGCTGCGACGCCACATTAAAGCGAATGAACCGGAAGTATGACACAGGGCGCTATCTGGAGTCTGTGGAGCTGCTGAAAAAGACCTTTGACCGCCCTGCCGTGACCACAGACCTCATCACTGGCTTCCCGGAGGAGACGGAGGAGGAATTTGAAAAGACGCTGGAATTTATCCGTCGGTGCGGATTTGCCCAGATGCATATCTTCCCCTATTCCATCCGGCCCGGCACTCCGGCGGCACGGATGACCCAGGTGCCGAAGGCGGTCAAGGAGGAGCGGGCAAGACGGGCCGCGTCCGTTGCGGCCGAGCTTCACGCGGCATATCTGCAGGGCTGCGTGGGGGAGACTTATCCGGTGCTGTTTGAGCAGCCGCGGGACGGAAAATTTTCCGGCCACGCACCTAACTATATGGAGGTGCTGGCCGGCGGTACGAACCTCCACAACCAGGTGCGGCAGGTAAAGATTACAGAGGTTCGGGGAGAGTATCTGGTGGGAGAACGTTTGGAGAAACAGGAAGGACGCTGAATGAAAAGTCATTTTTTTGCCTATATCTCCCGGATGCGGTTTATCCAGCGCTGGGCGCTGATGCGCAACACGGCGCCGGAAAATGTGCAGGAACACAGCCACCAGGTGGCGGTGCTGGCCCATGCGCTGGCAGTCATCCGCAATGAGAAGTTCGGGGGAAAGACCGATCCCGGTGCGGTGGCGGTGGCGGCGCTGTATCACGATGCCAGCGAGATTTTAACCGGCGACATGCCGACGCCCATCAAGTACGACAACCCCGCTATCCGCAGCGCCTACAAGGATGTGGAGGCGGTGGCGGAACGGAAGCTTCTGGAGATGCTGCCGGAGGAGCTGCAGGGGGTTTACGCACCGCTGCTGACTGTCCGGGATGCGGAGACGGCACAGCTGGTGAAGGCGGCGGACAAGCTCTCTGCCTATATCAAGTGCGTGGAGGAATTGAAGGCGGGCAACACGGAGTTTCGGGAGGCCGCTGCCCAGACCCGCAGGGCGCTGGAGAGCTATGGCCTTCCGGAGGTGGCCTATTTTCTGGAAACCTTCCTGGACAGCTTCTCCCTGACGCTGGACGAGCTGAAATAAGAGAGGGGCACATATGGAGACATACGATGAGCAGATCCGCGCCCTGCGCGGACAGCTGCTCCGCCAAGAGCACCTGAAAACCCGGCTGGAGAGCCTGAGACATCAGCTGCGCCGTCTGGAAGAGCGGGAGGCGGAACTGGCAGAAAGCCGTGCGGCAGAACAGGCGGATGTGGACCGGCTGGAGGGCGGAAGCCTTGCGGCCTACTTTTACCGCTTCACCGGCGCTCTGGAGGACCGGCTGGACCGGGAGCGGGAGGAGGCCTATCAGGCCGCCGTGCGGCACGATGCCGTCTGCCGGGAGCTGGATGCGGTGCGTCAGGACATAGAGACGGCGGAGACAGAGCTTCGGACACTGTGCGGTGGCGAGGAACGTTACCGCAGTCTGCTGGCGGAGAAGGCCGCGGCCCTGAAGGCTGCCGGCGCACCGGTGGGCGGCCGCCTGCGGCAGATGGAGGAGCGCCTGGCGTATCTTACAGGACAGCAGCGGGAGCTGCGGGAAGCCGTTGAAGCGGGAGAGAAGACGCTGCGGACAGCGGACGGCATTCTTGCCAGCCTTTCCAGTGCCGAGGGCTGGGGCACCTGGGATCTGCTTGGCGGCGGACTTTTGACGGATCTTGCCAAACACGGCCATCTGGATGACGCCCAGCGGAAGGTAGAGCACCTGCAGGTGCAGCTGCGGCGCTTCCGGACGGAGCTGACCGATGTGACCATCCAGGCGGATCTGCAGGTGCAGATCGATGGATTCCTGGGATTTGCCGACTACTTTTTTGATGGCCTGTTTGCGGATTGGGCCGTGCTGGATCGGATTCACAACTCACAGAGAAAGGTGCAGGGAACCAGGGACCAGATCTGGAGCGTGCTGGCCAGACTGCGGGATATGGAGGCGGCCGTTGTCCGGGAGACGGAGAGTCTGCGGGCGGAGTCCGACAATCTGATTATACAGGCGTAACGGCAAAGCGCGTCCGGGAATGTTCCCGGACGCGCTTTTTGATGAAAGGAAGCGCCGCTGTGCATAGAGGAACAGACAGGGAAGCCTGGGGTAAAGGACGATGTACCCACTCAGTTCAGGGTATCAGATGCCTCCGTAAAAAGCTCCGTCACCCGCGCCGCTGTGGCGGGATGGGAGGTCAGCTCCGGATCCTCGGCCAGCAGGGCATCCGCAGCGGCCTGTGCCTCCTGCAGAAGTTCTGTGCCGCAGCCGAGATCCGCAATCTTCAGTCCCGGCAGACCGTGCTGTCGGACGCCGAAAAAGTCCCCGGGGCCCCGGAGCCGCAGATCCTCCTCAGCAATTTTGAAGCCGTCGCAGGTTTGCGTCATCACCTTCAGACGCTGACGGGTTTCTTCGCTGCGATTATCGGAAATCAGGACGCAATAGGACTGCCAGCTGCCTCGGCCCACCCGGCCACGCAGTTGGTGAAGCTGAGAGAGGCCGAACCGCTCCGCATTTTCGATCACCATAATTGCGGCATTCGGCACGTCCACGCCCACCTCGATGACGGTGGTGGACACTAGGATGTGGGCCTCTCCCGCGGCAAAGGCGGCCATGACGGCGTCCTTCTCCCGGGGCTTCATCTTGCCGTGGACGAAGGATACCTTCAAATCCGGGAAAACCTCCTGCTGCAGCATGGCCGCATAAGCGGTGACGGCCTTCCGCTCATCGGGGAGCTCGTCGTTTTCCTCTACCATCGGACAGACAATATAGGCCTGCCGCCCCTCCGCGGCCAGCTTGCGGATGAACTGATAGACCCGGGGATGGTAGCTGCCGGGGACGGCAAAGGTCTCGATGGGAAGACGTCCGGGGGGCAGCTGGTCAATGATGGAGACATCCAGGTCGCCGTACAGAATCAGCGCCAGAGTCCGGGGAATCGGCGTGGCGGACATGACCAGCGTGTGGGGATGCAGTCCCTTGGCGGAGAGCGCCGCCCGCTGGGCCACACCGAAGCGATGCTGTTCGTCTGTTACTACCAGCCCCAAATCCGCAAAATCCACACCTCCGGAAAGCAGGGCGTGGGTGCCGATGATAAAGTTCAGCTCTCCTGCCGCCAGTTTGGCGGCGACGGCCTTTTTCTCTCTGGCGGGGGTGGAGCCGGTGAGCAGGGCGCAGCGGATACCAAGGCCCTCCATCAGGGGATCCAGACCCGCGTAATGCTGCTGAGCCAAGATTTCCGTGGGGGCCATCAACGCCGCCTGCCGGCCGTTTTTTACGCAGAAGTACACGCAGGCGGCGGCCACCATGGTCTTGCCGGAGCCTACATCCCCCTGGCATAAGCGGTTCATGGGGACACCGGAGCGCATGTCAGAGAGCGCTTCCTCCACACAGCGGCGTTGGGCACCGGTGAGAGAGAAAGGCAGGGCACGGTAGAACACGTCCATCTCCACGCTGCGGCAGGGGGGGACAGACACCACCTCCCGCCGTGAGCGAATGCGGCGCAGGCCGATGGCGAAGAGAAACAGTTCCTCGAAGGCCAGGCGCCGCCGGGCAATATCCAATGCTTCGGCGGATTCCGGAAAGTGGATATTCTCGTAGGCGTATTCAATGCGGCAGAGCTGATGATCCCGCCGCACTTCATCGGGAAGGGCATCCGGCAGAATCTCCGCGCAGGCATGCAGCCCCTGCCGGACGGATCGGGAGAGAATCAGCTGACTGACTCCTGCGGTGAGAGGATAGATGGGGACGATGCAGCCGGTGACCTCCCGGCGGTTTGCCGGCTCCACCACGGGATTTGCCATCTGCCGGCGGAGAAGGTTACCTTCTGCTTTGCCATAAAAGATATAGGTCTCTCCCTGGTGGAGGCTGTTTTTCAACCAGGCCTGGTTGAAAAAGGTCACATCCAACACGCCGGACTCATCCACCGCCCGGAGCTTGACCAGGTCCAATCCCCTGCGGATATGGGAGACGGTGGGCGGCGAAGTCACCATGGCCGCCACACAGGCAGGCTCCCCGGGGATCAGGTCCGCAATGCGGCGAGTGCTCCGGCGGTCGTCGTATTTTCGGGGAAAATAGGAGATCAGATCCCGCAGCGTTACAATTCCGAGCTTTGCCAGGGCTTTGGCCCGCTGTTCCCCAATGCCCTTAATGAACTGGACCGAGGTGGTCAGGTCTGCCATGGGATCTCCCCTCTCTTTAAAAAGTTTGATACCTGCTATTATAATCGGTTTGGAGAAATTTGAAAAGGAATTCTGCAACAAATCGCGGCAAAATCCTGGCGATGCAGGATTGACGGCCGGAGAATGCGGTGCTATAATATTCCAGTCTGCGGGAAGAGTTTCTGACCGCTGACAGACAAACCATTCTGTCGTTCTGGTGGCAAGGAAGATGTCCGCGCCATAAGACGGGGAAAAGCGGCAAAATCCCGGTGATACGGCGGACCGTTTTGAAGCGGTGCGCGGAATTCCGGTATGTCGTGAAACGGCGAGCCAGCCGTGCGGAGGAACCGTTCCGTGCTGGTGAGACGGTACGTTTCACTCCCCTCTGGATGACAGAGGGGAGTTTCTATTTTATCTGGCAGAGGAGGAAGCGGTATGGAGACCCGCGTGGCTGTGGTGGCCATTATTGTCCGGGAAAATACGGCTGTGGCGGCCCTGAATGAGCTGCTGCACCAGTATGGTGCCTATATCATCGGGCGAATGGGGGTACCCTATCACCGAAGGGGCGTCAATATTATCAGTGTGGCCGTCGACGCCCCGGCGGACGTGATTTCCGCATTGTCCGGAAAGATCGGGCGGCTGGCCGGTATAACGGCGAAGACCGTCTACGCCCCGGAAGAGGCTCTGCAGGGAGCAGACCAATAAAATTTTTGGGAGGAACAACGAAATGAACTGGATGAAAAAAAGCACGGCACTGCTGCTGGCATTGCTGATGACCTTGTCTCTGGCAGCCTGCGGCGGGAAAAACGACCAGCCCGGCGTCACGGACGCCGCGGAGCCGCCGGAAGAGGAACAGGCGGAGCTGACGCCGGAGGCATATTCCATCGCGGCACTGAAGGGTCCCACCGCCATGGGCCTTGTGAAGCTGATGAGCGATGCGGAAAACGGCGGCGAGGTATCCAACGACTATACCTTCACCCTTGCAGGCGCTGCGGACGAGGTAACCCCCGCCCTCATCAAGGGCGAGCTGGACATGGCCTGTGTGCCGGCCAATCTGGCCTCTGTGCTGTACAATAAGACGGAGGGGCAGATTGTGACGCTGGGTATCAATACTCTGGGCGTTTTGTATCTTGTGGAAAACGGCAACGTGGTTCAGTCCATGGCAGACCTTAAGGGCACCACGATTGTGGCGGCCGGCAAGGGCTCCACACCGGAGTACGCCCTGCGGTATCTCCTGAAGGAGAACGGCATTGACCCGGATATAGATGTAACCATCGACTGGAAGAGCGAGCACAGCGAGTGTGTGGCGGCCCTGGCCACAGGCAGCGCCACGATTGCCCTGCTGCCCCAGCCCTTTGTCACCGTGGCGCAGACCAAAATCACAGACCTGCGGGTGGCCCTGGATTTGACGGAGGAGTGGGACGCACTGGAAAACGGCTCCGCCCTGCTGACCGGCGTGGTGGTGGCAAGGCGGGAAGTGGTGGAGAAAAACCCCGCCGCCGTGGACGCCTTCCTTGCTGATTATGCCGCCTCAGTGGAGTGGGTGAACGCCAATACGGCCAACGCCGCGGCGCTGGTTGCAGAGTACGGTATTGTGGAGGCGTCTCCCGTGGCGGAGAAGGCCCTGCCCCACTGCAACATCGTGTGCGTTACCGGTGAGAAGATGCAGGAGAAACTCTCCGGCTATCTCCAGGTACTCTTTGACGCGAATGCGGATTCCGTGGGAGGAAAGCTGCCCAGAGACGATTTTTATTACGGCGCATAATCACACACGCCGCAGCGGAGGAATTCATGAGGAGAGAGACGGGGACATCCCATCACATGCGCTTGTGGGCGGTGGCGTTCTGGCTTTTGGTCTGGCAGGCAGGCAGCATGGTCCTGCGGGCGGCATATCCCCACGGGGCACTGCTGCTGGCCTCACCTCTTTCCGCGGTTCTCCGGCTGACAGAGCTGGCGGGCACCGCTTCCTTCTGGAAGGCGGTTGGGTGGTCTGCCCTGCGGATTCTGGGCGGCTTTGCCCTTGCCTGCGTGGCTGCGGTGCTTCTGGCGGCGCTGGCCGCCGGAAGCCGGCGGTTCAGGGAACTGCTGTATCCGCTGGTGGCGGCGGTGAAGGCGGTGCCGGTGGCCTCCTTCATCATTCTGGCCCTGGTGTGGCTGGATGCGGAAAATCTCTCGTTGTTCATTGCTGCCCTGATGGTGTTTCCGACGGTGTATTTGAATGTGCTGGCAGGCATTGAAGCAACGGATGGCAAACTGCTGGAAATGGCCAAGGTGTTCCAGGTGCCGCTTTCAAGAAGGCTGCGGGGAATTTATGCGCCTCAGGTGCTGCCCTATTTCCGCTCCGCGGTTTCCCTCGGCCTTGGCCTTTGCTGGAAGGCCGGAATTGCGGCGGAGGTGATTGGCCTGCCTGCCGGCTCCATGGGGGAACGGTTGTACACCGCCAAGGTGTACTTCCAGACGCCGGACCTGTTTGCCTGGACTGTCGTTATTGTGGGCGTGTCTGTGGTATTTGAGCGTCTGTTTCTGTGGGGCGTGGATGCGTTGGTACGAAAGGCGGGGGCCGGATGGAAATAAAGGTGGAGAACCTGTGCAAATCCTATGACGGCGTGCAGGTGTTGAAGAACGTTTCCTTTACGGCTGGGCCGGGCGTTACCTGCGTGATGGCGCCCTCTGGCGCCGGAAAGACCACGCTGCTCCGTATTTTGCTGGGGCTGGAGCGTCCCGACAGCGGAAACGTCCGGGGGACTGCGGAAGGACGGTTCGCCGCCGTTTTTCAGGAGGACCGGCTGCTGGAGCAGCTGGACGCCATGGAGAATCTCGGCTTTGTACTGGGAGGCGAGCTGAATCAGGCCGGAGCAGAATCCCTGCTGGCAGAGTTGGGACTGTCAGGGGAGCATGGCAAGCCTGTCCGGGAGTACTCCGGCGGCATGAAGCGGCGGCTGGCCTTGGCCCGGGCGCTGCTGGTTCCCTTTGACGCGCTGGTGCTGGACGAGCCCTTTACCGGGCTGGACGAAGAAAACCGAAAGCATGCCATTGCCTGTATACGATCCAGAACAGCAGGAAAGCCAGTGCTTTTGGTGACACATAGCCGGGATGACGCGGCGGGCCTGGATGCGCAGACAGTTGTGCTGGAGTTATAAAAACAGTAAAAGAACCGTCCTTCCTATCGGGAAGGACGGTTTTATCTGTAAGGTAAAAATTAATCATGTGGTTTTGATGGAAGGACTGGAATTGCTGGGGAAACTATGGTACAATAACCTCTCATAGGTGATATCTCATCACATGAAAAGAATCAGATACGGTTTGACAAACCGGAAGGAGCGTATACCGCATGATCAAAATTACCACCGACAGCACCTGCGATTTGCCGTACCATCTGCTGGAACAATATGATGTGTCTGTCATTCCGCTGGGGATTGTCAAGGGAGATCGGCTTTATCAGGACGGGATAAATATCCATACAGAGGATATTGCCGCCCACGTGGATGCAGGCGGGGATATTACTACGACCAATGCTGTGAATATTGCGGATTACGAGGACCTGTTCCGAACAATGACTGCCAGATACGATGCCGTGATTCACCTGAATCTGGGCATGGGATTTTCCAGCTGCTATCAAAATGCCAAACTGGCGGCAGAGGAGGTTCCGGAGGTCTATGTGGTGGACTCCGCCAATCTGACGGTGGGTCACGGTATCCTGGTGCTGGCAGCGGCAGAGGCTGCGGCAGCAGGCAAGACAGTCAGTGAAATTCTGGCTATGCTGGAGGATATGGTCTCCCGGGTGGAAACCAGCTTTGTGCTGGATCGGCTGGACTATATGAAAAAGGGTGGGCGGTGCTCTTCTGTCACGGCACTGGGTGCCAACCTTTTAAAGCTGCATCCCTGTGTGGAGGTCATTGACGGGAAAATGTCTGTGACGAAGAAATACCGGGGCTCCATGGAAAAGGTGCTGGCGGAATATGTACGTGACCGCCTGGCCGGGCGGACGGATATTGATACCAAGCGGGTATTTTTGGTAGATACCTGTCGGACGCCGGGACTGGTGGATGTAGCCAGAAAAGCCCTGTTGGCAGATGGCCGCTTTGAAGAAATTGTGGAGAGCCAGGCGGGATGTACTATCTTCTGCCATTGCGGTCCGGACACGCTGGGGCTGGTCTATCTGCGGAAGAAATAAGAATATAAAGGGGAGCGGACGGTCTAATCTGTCCACTCCCTCTTCTTACGTAAAAATCGGGCTTTTGCAGAAGTTGGCGGAGGATCTTATCGCCCTTGATATCGCCGGAGAGGGGTCAGCCTTTTGACTGATAAATCACATCGTTCAGCTTTCCGTCGTAACCATAGACCTTGGCGACAACCTTGTCGGTAAAGGCAACGGGCTTGGGCTCGCCGGTCAGATCCCGGGCCATCTTACGCAGCTCATGGATGTCCTTCACCGGGAGACCGGCATCCAGCAGCCGCTCCCGAAGCCCCTGGTGTTTCGGATTGACGGCAATGCCCCGCTGGGTGACCAGCACATCGATAGTATCGCCCATCGTGGACTTGGTGCCCACACGATCTAGTACGGCTGCCCGGCGCTGGCGCAGCAAGGGTGTTACAATCACTGTCAGCTTGGCGCCATAGGCAATGTCGGTATGTCCGCCGCTGCCGCCCATAATGAGGCCGTTGGAATCGGTGTGGATATTGACGTTGAACTCTGTGTCAATCTCTGTAGCACCCAGCATGACAGTGGTCAAATGGGCAGCCACGCAGCTCTTCGCGCACATGTCCGCATAGTGGCCGCAGGCGATCTCCTGATGCCGCACATCATTCTTCAGGGATTCAACTGCTTTCAAATCAAAGCACTGGGTATCGACAATTTTGTTGAAATAGCCTTGTTCCAGAAGGTCGATGAACAGGCCGTTGATGCCACCCAGAATGCAGGCACCGTGAACACCTCTGCGATCCATAGCCTCTTTTAAAAATTTGGTTGTCGCCAGGGAGGTTCTGCCGCCGCCGGTTTGATAGACAAAACCATCCTCAAAATAACCGGAGTTTTCAAAAACCTGAACAGCTGTCTTGGCAATTTTTAGTCCGATGGGATCCTTGCTGATGGTAGTGATACCAGAGGCGATGCCGGAGGTATCTCCGATGGAGTCTACCTTTACCACATAGTCTACGTACCGCTCGTCGATGGAGATGGGGGTCAGCGGATAGTCCACCAGATAGTCGGTGATGACAACCACCTTGTCGGCAAACTGGGCGTCAGCAAAGGCGTAGCCCATGGGACCAAAGGCGGAGGGACCGTCCACACCATTCATGTTGCCCTGGCAGTCCGCCGCAGAGGCGGCGATGAAAGCAATGTCGATGTGGGCCTCGCCGGTGGCCAGCGCGTGGGGGCGGTTGCCGTGGGTGCGGAAAATGGCGGGTGTTTCCAGATACCCCTCGGAAATAGTGGTGCCCACGCACTTGTGAATGAAGTTCGTGTCAATGCCCGTGACTACCTTGCTTTTAATCATGTCCGCAAGGCAGCCATGGGAGCCGTGGATGGAGCTGGCGCTGACGGTGATGTCATGAAAGCCCAGCTCCTCAATCTTTGCCATGACCATGGGAAGCACCTGGTCGCCGTCCCGCAGATGGTGATGGAAGGATACGGTCATGCCGTCCTTCAGTCCGCACAGGCGGATGGCTTCTTCAATTGAAGCGACAAGTTTTCCTTTCATGAACGATGCACCCCATTTATTTTTTCGTATTCCGCCACGGTGTTCCGGGCGATGATGATCACAGGGCCGTCTACCAGCTCTCCGTTGACCGCGACAACGCCCTTGCCCTGCGCCTCAGCCTCTTCGGCGCCCTTCACGATGGCCAGTGCCCACTCGTAGCGCTCCTTGGTGGGGGAGAAAATGTCGTTGACAACCTCCACCTGGCCGGGATAAATACAGGCCTTGCCATTAAAGCCCATGTTTTTCACCATGCGGGTCTCCTCCGCCAGGCCGTCGTTGTCGTGGATATCCCAGGTATAGGGGGTGTCCAGGGCATCGATGCCGGCGGCCCGGGCGGCAATCACCAGGCGGGAACGGGCGTAGGCAATGTCGTATCCCTCGTGGGTGCGGGTGGCCTTCATATCCAGGGCCAAATCCATGGCGCCCAGGTACAGGCCCACCATGCGGGGGCTGGCGGTTGCGATTTCAAAAGCATGCTCAATGGAGGCGGCGGTTTCCAGGAGAGGAAGCAGCTTCACGCCGCCTGCTTCCATGCCGTGGGCCTTTTCGATTTCCGTGATATAGGCGTCAATGGTGCGGATGTCATCGGCGGTATAGATTTTGGTAGGCATGATGACGTCCGGCTTTTCCGGGATGACGGCGTCGAGATCTGCCTGCCAGAAGGGCGTGGTCAGGGAGTTGATGCGGATGATCAGCTCACAGTCATAGTGGAAGGTGCGCATGGCGTGCTTGGTGAGGATACGGGCGGAGTCCTTCTCCGCCAGGGCCACGGCATCCTCCAGGTCGATGATGATGCTGTCGGCGCCGTAGACATCGCCGTTGAGCAGGTTGCCGGGCTTGGAGCCGGGCATGAAGAGCATGGTACGTCTCATTCGTCAGCACCTCCCTGTGCGCGGAGGACAGCCGCTTCCACCCTGGCGCGGATGACATAGTCCAGAGCGCCCTTGTCCTCAATTTTGATAAGGGCGGAGGTCACGCCCATCTCCTGGGCCATGCCCTTTGCCGCCGCAATCAGCTGATCGCCGAACTGAACCTTGACGATACTTTTCAGCTCCACCTCAATCCCCTCCCCGTCCCGGGGGCTGATGGTGATGAGTGCGTCGTTTTTGGTTGCCGTTCCCGCCGACGCTTCTTTTTTTATTTTCATAATTACGTTCACCTGCTCATCTATAAAGTTTTGGTTGCAGAACACTAGACTTTGGCGGCCTTGGCTTTACCCTTTGCCCACTGGAACACGGGCCACAGCAGGGCGACAACTGTCAAAACCAGCAGCACACAGCTGATGGGACGAGACAAATAGTAGCCGATAACATCTCCCCGGGCCATGACCAAAGACTGGGAGAATCCATTTTCCGCCATACCGCCCAGAATTACCGCCAGCACAATGGGGGTCGGTGTGAAGCCGGTGCGGCGCATTAAGTAGCCGATAATGCCGAATGCCAGCGCAATGTATACGTCGTACATATTGCCGTTGGCAGTATAAGCGCCAATCATGCAAAGCACGATCAAAATGGGAGCCAGGCTGCTGATGGGTACTCCCGCCAGGCGGGTCAGGGAAGGCCCAATTAAAATGCCTACAATACCCATCAGAATATTCGCAATCATAAAGCCAATCATGATAGGATAAACCTTATCGGCTTGATCGGTGAAGAGGCTGTTGCCGGGAATCAAGCCGTGGATCATCATACCGCCTAGAATTACTGCAGCTGTGGAACTGCCGGGGACACCCAGTGTAAACAGCGGAATGAAGCTGCCGCCGGTGACGGCGTTGTTGGAAGCCTCTGAAGCACACACACCGGCAATGCTGCCCCTTCCAAACTCGTCCGGATTTTTGGATACGCGCTTGGCAGAGTCATAGGCCACCCAGCAGGCCACGTCGCCGCCTGCGCCGGGCATGATGCCGATGAGCAGGCCGATGATGCTGGAACGGATGGCGTTGGGAAGCAGCTGCAGCATGGTCTTACCGGAGGGAACCATGCGCTTCATGGACTCCACCATACCGTGATTCAGATTTCCATCTGAATCTTCAAACATTTTTTCATTGGCCTTGGCCCAGTCCTCGGCCAAAATTAAGACCTGAGAAATGGCGAAAAGACCGATCATGGTTGGGACGATGGTAATGCCGGAATGCAGCCACGCCTTCCCGAAGGTGAAGCGAAGCTGGCCGGTCATGGCATCCATACCGACCGTGGAGATTAAAAGGCCAAAGGCGCCGGAGGCCAGACCTTTGATGGGGGCGTCCTTAACCAGGCTGCCGATGATGGTCAGACCGAAGATTGCAATCAGAAAGTATTCCGAGGAACTGAACATCAAAGCGACTTTGGAAAGGGACGGGGCAATCATCAGCAGCATGACGCCGCTGAAAAAGCCGCCACAAATGGATCCAAAGGTTGCGATGCCGATGGCCTCCAACCCCTTTCCCTGTTTGGTCAGCTCATAGCCGTCCAGGGCAGTTGCCGCAGAGGCGGTGGTACCCGGCGTGTGCAGTAAAATGGCAGTAAAGGATCCGCCGTAAACTGCAGAGGTGTAAATTGTGGTCAGCATGACGAGAGCGGCCGTGGGGGAAAGCGTATAGGTCAACGGCATCATCAAGGCTGCGGCGATGGTTCCGCCAAGACCCGGCAGGATGCCGATGATCATACCGCCCAAAATGCCAACTATCATGGCCAGCAGGACCTCCGGCTGTAGCAGCGCCATAAAGGCGTTTGCAATAACACTCATAAAACGATGCTCCTTTTCTTCAAACGGACTGGCTGCTCAGGGCAAAGCTGCGTGCAGAAAAACTACAAACATTAGGTAGACGAAAAGCAGGGTGCCGATAGTAACCCCGGCAATCAGTTTGATGTTACGACACCGGAAAAACAGCATAACAACCGGAATAAAGATCGCGGTCGCAGTAAAAAAACCGAGAAAATCCAAGCCAATTGCGTAAGCGACAGTGATGACGAAGAGCGCGAAAGGCATTTTGTTCTGTTCCCACTTCAAGAGCCGGATATCCTTCTTTTCCTGTACATTTGTGGCCGCAATGCTCTTGCGCACACCGTCAACAAAGGTCCAGACCATCAATATCATAAACACACCGAGGGCCATGCGGGGAAACCGCGCCGCCTCGGGCATCATTTTCGTAGTCAAGTAGAAGAGATATACGCCAAGGATCATCAGAAGTACACTGATATAGACATCCTGATGGATAATTCTTTTTTTGTTCATATTGGTTCGTTCTCCTTTACCTTTCATCTGGCTTCCCCGCTGCATGCAGCAGGGAAGCCAGATGCCGGGAGCTCACTGGTTCATGAAAATTATGCCAGTTATGCCGGGAAGCAAGTTACTGCCAACCAAGGACGGGCTTCAGTTTCTCAATGACCTTTTCGGTATCCTTTGCATAGGCCAACAGGTCGTCGCCATTCATGTAGTTGACATTGATGCCGAGATCGGTCATGGCGGCGATGTGCTCGGGATTGTTGATGGCTTTCTCAAAGGCATCCTGCAGGATTTTGACGACTTCTGGGTCGCCGCCGGCAGGCATGAAGTAGCCGCGGTCGGAACCAGCGACCAGGTTGTTGCCAGTAAGTTCATTGTAGGTGGGAACGTCGGGAAGCATATCGCAGGCTTCGGGAGCAAATACACAGAGAGCGGACAACTCACCGTTTTTCACCTGTGTGGCACCGTCGCCTACATTGGCCATCCAGAGATCAATGTGGCCGCCCAGCAGCATCGGCTTAACCTCGCCGGAGCTCTTACCCTGAACGGTGGAGAGCTTGATATCGGGATGCAGTTCCTTCATGCGCTCGACCATCATGTTGTCATCGGAGTCCACGCCGGAGGCACCGATCACCAGCTCATTGGTCTTGGCATATTCGATCATGCTGTTGAAGTCAGTCCAGCGGGTCTCACCGGGCTGGCAGTACAGCGTGGCCCAGTCACTAACCTGGTTGGCAATCATGGTGAAATTATCCAAGTTGGTGGTGCGGTTATTGGCGGGGTTCATATAGCCGCCATAAAAGGAAGGCAGCGTCAGAAGAGAAATGGTATAGCCATCCGGATCGGCTGCGGCAACCTCATCCCATCCCAGCCAGCCGCTGGCACCGGGATTGTTGACAACCGTAATGGAGGCACCGCCCAGTTCCTCCTCTACATAGGGCATCAGGATCCGGGCACCGTTATCACCGGAGCTGCCGGCGGCCCAGGGAATGACCAGAGTGATGGGTTTGGTGGGAAAGTCGACGGTGGTGGAATCGGGGGTTTCTGCCTGCTGCTCGGTGGAAGGTTTATCTGCCGGAGCGGATTCTTGCTTGCTGTCGCCGCAGGCGGTCAGGGACAGGCACAGAGCAAACAGCAATGCAAGAGCGATGAGTCTGTTTCTTTTCATGTTGAGTTCCTCCTAAAAATTCAGAAATCTGGAGACATTTCAAATGGGATATCTGGATTCCGGAAGAACTGCAAAACAACTGGTATCCGAATATCCCAATAGAAATGCCGCCGCACTGTGAGAGCGGACACGACTTTGTGAAAAGCCTCACATCTATCATATCAGCAAAATCCGTGCCGAAGCCGAAAGAACATCAAAATGACTTTTTTTTTGGCAAAGTTGCCTATTTTGTCAAATTCGTTTTTCTGTTTTCTACAAAAAACTGCCGAATGGAATGGAAAAATCTCACAGAATGTGATGGGCGTTTGCTTGCGGTGATTCAGTGAGACAAAAAACGAGAAATATGAAACGAAAATAAAACATTTTGCCAAAGGAACTGTTGACATGTTTTTTATATTTGTAGTACCTTAAGTACGACAGCAAGAACACGTACAGAAGGGCGGCGGCACAAGTTGATTCGAATTCTGTTTATTATTCCCTATCAGGAGATGGAGCAGGAGGTTGCCAAGCTGATTGACAATTTCCCGTGTGAAGAGAAAATTGAATATAAATGTGTACTTTACATGTACATCGATCTGCATAACTACAAGCGGGACTGGCCCTGCGATGTAATTGTCGCGCGGGGATATTCCGCAGATGTCATCGCCGCTGAACAGACAGAAGTCCCGGTAATTAAAATCAATTTTACCAGTGCGGATGCCATCAACGCGATTCAGGCCTGCCGGGAGAAGTTTCACTCCAAGAAAATTGCAATTATTGGACATCCGAGCTTGGCAATTTCCTCTGAGACGATTCAAAAAATCTGCGATATTCCCATCGATATTTACACGATGAATGGGCCGGATGTAGACATCCCGGCAATTGTTCATGCCGCCCTGCAAAATGGAAACGATACGATTATCGGTGGAGGCACAGCCTGCCGCTGTGCCAAAAGCCTGCATGTAAATAATTACAACTCCCTGACCAATCCGGAAACGCTTTATCATGCGGTGAACGACGCGGTGCAGACCGTACGGATTCAGCGGCAGGAACGAGTGAAGACACAGACGCTCCAAACGATTATCGACAACTCTAGCGAGGGGTTTCTCCTCATGAATGCAGACGGAGTTATCAGCAGCTGCAACCGGTTTGTGGAAATATTGCTTCGTGCGGACACAGATGAGATTGTGGGAAAATCATACAGCCAGTTCCTGCCGGAGTTTATTGAAAGCTTTTCCAAGGTGCTGCGGACACAGCAGCCTGCCGAAAATGAGATTTTTCGTCGGGCCGGGAAGATTTACATGGCAAACATTGTTCCAACCATTATAGATGGAACGGTGGACAGTGTATTTATTGACTGCCATGATATCAGCAGCATTCAGGAGATGGAGAACCAGATTCGAAAAAAGCTGTTTGCCAAAGGTATGGTGACGCGGTACCAGTTTGACGACATTATTTATAGAAGCGTACAGATGAAACATTTGATTGAAAGCGCAAAGGAATTTGCGGCTGTGGATTCCAATGTGTTGATTTATGGAGAAACCGGGACCGGGAAAGAGCTGTTTGCGCAGAGCATCCATGTAGCCAGCCGCCGATCCAACCGTCCGTTCATTGCTGTCAACTGCGCTGCAATTCCGGAACACCTTCTGGAAAGTGAGATGTTTGGTTACATCGGCGGCGCATTTACCGGATCGGCAAAGGAAGGAAAACGGGGTTTATTCGAACTGGCCCACAATGGAACACTGTTTCTGGACGAGATCGCCGAATTGCCGTATTCCTTTCAAGGAAAGCTGCTGCGGGTACTCCAGGAGCAGGAGATCCGGCGGATCGGGGATGATAAGGTCATTCCGGTGGACGTGCGCATCATTGCCGCCACAAACCAGAACCTGGAGGCGATGATTGACCAAAATAAATTCCGCAGGGACCTTTATTTCCGGCTGAATGTGCTCTGCCTGTTCGTCCCGCCCCTCCGCCAGCGGACAGAGGATATCGTGCCGATATTCCTGTCATTCCTGCGGGCCTATGCAGTGAAGTTTGAAAAGACGCTGCCACATCTCACGGGACGGGCGCAGGCCCTGCTGCAAAATTACAGATGGCTTGGAAATATCCGGGAACTGCGCAATGTGGCGGAACGCTTTATGGTACTGTATACGGATGGATGCGATATTGAAACAGTTTTGGCGGACAGTATTTTTCCATCCAGGAATTATCCGGCAGAAAGAACGGCAGGAACGATGGCGGAGAAAATGCCGGAACGGGAACGGATTCAGGCGGCGCTGCAGGCCACTGGAAGCAGGGAGGAGGCAGCTGCAAGGCTGGGCATGAGCCGTTCTACTCTTTGGCGTAAAATGAAACAATATGGCTTTCTGGGAGATACGGCAGAAGCGGTGCTTTAAACATGGAAAAGGCCTTGGAAATACTAGAGTATTTCCAAGGCCTTTTCAAAAGAAAGGAAGATTTCATATTGACGGATGCTGCCAGTCAATTCATTTGCTGTGCTCTGCAATATTCAGCAATCGCAGAACGCTTTCAAAGGTGTATCGATAGTTTTCACGGCTGTGAAACTGGGATTCGGAGAAGGGGATTGCCTGCCGGTTGATGGGAAAAACCGCGCTGATGCCCATCTCAGGCATTTCGCAGATGGACTCGGTTTCAGGTGTGATGCCGCCAACAATGGCAACGACTGGAACCCCGTGCTGCTGAGCGCGCTTCCCCACACCGCTGATGACCTTGCCGCGAATACTTTGACTATCCAGACGGCCTTCTCCGGTGATGACCAGATTGCAGTTTTGAAGAAGCGTGTCAAACTGTACCAAGTCCAATACAGCTTCGATGCCGGGCTTCAGCGTTGCATGAAGAAAGGCCATCATACCAGCGCCAAATCCGCCGGCGGCGCCGGCACCAGGAATATTTGCAACGGAAAGACCCAGTTCTTTCTGGATGATATTATCAAACACCAGCAGCTGAAAGTCCAGAAATTCCACCATTGTTTTGTCGGCTCCCTTCTGGGGGCCGAAGACATAGGCCGCACCGGTGGGACCATGAAGCGGGTTGTCAATATCACACATGGCGGTTAACTGAACACCACGGAGGAATCGGTCAGATTCCCGCAGATCAATTTTGGCAATGCGATGTAAGCTGTTGCCAACAGGGATAAAGGAGTGCCCCTCTGTATCCAGAAAACGTACGCCCAAGGCGGCGGCACAACCACATCCCCCATCGTTGGTACAGCTGCCGCCCAGTCCCAGCAGAATGCGGGTGTTTCCATGCTCCACCGCATGACGAATCTGCTGACCAACGCCATAAGTGCTGGTATCACAGGGGTTCTTCTGATCCCCCACCAGCGGAAGCCCTGCGGAAGATGCCATTTCAATGACTGCCTGCTTCCCCTCCAGCTGCAGGTAGGTGGCACGCATGGTTTCCCCATAAGGCCCCTGGACCGGGATGGTGACCTCCGTTCCGTGGCACGCTTCCCGGAAGCAGGCAACCGTTCCCTCGCCGCCGTCAGCTACCGGAATGGTGACAACCTCACAGCTGGGGATAAGCTTGCGGAAGCTGTCTTTTGCAATGGAACAAATTTCCTGACTGGACAAAGTGCCCTTGAAGGAATCCGAGACGATGATGCACTTCTTCATAGATTTACGGATTGACCACGTTGATGGGGCTGCCGGCCAAATATGCCTTCAAATTTTCCACAGCGCAGTCCATAATTCGCTGGCGACTCTCCTTGGGACCCCAGGAGATATGTGGCGTAATAATGCAGTTTTTGGCCTTCAGCAACGGGTTGTCGCCCCGGATGGGCTCCGTGGAAACCACGTCCAGGCCGGCAGCAGCGACTTTGCCCGAATTCAGAGCGTCTGCCAAATCCTGCTCCACCACCATCTGTCCGCGGCTGTTATTAATGATGATGACGCCGTCCTTCATCTTGGCAATGTTCTCCTTGTTGATGATGCCGGTATTGAAGGGGAAGAGAGGCATCTGCAGCCCTAAAACATCGGACTGGGTGAAGAGTTCCTCCAGAGAAACGTATTCCACGCCCAGTTTGTGGGCGGCCTCTGTTTCTTTGCCATCATAAGTAATGACCCGCATTCCAAGCGCCTTGGCAATCTCGGCGGTGTGAATGCCGATATTGCCGCAGCCCAGAAGGCCATAGGTCTTGCCAGCCAGCTCAATAAGGGGATAATCCCAGTAGCACCAATCGGCGCAGTTCTCCCACTTGCCCTCGTGGACGGTCCGATCATGATGGCCGATGTGGTGGCAGACCTCCAGCAAAAGTGCAATGGCAAATTGACTGACGGAGTGGGTTCCGTAGACCGGAACATTCGTCACGGGAATTCCTTTTTCCTTGGCATACGCCACATCCACCACGTTGTAACCGGTGGCCAGCATACTGATGAATTTCATGCTGGGGCAGGCATCAATCACCCGGCGGCTGATAGGAGTTTTATTGGTATAGACAGCCTCTGCATCGCCAATGCGCGCAATGATTTCATCCTCATTCGTCAATGAGGTCCGGCTATAGACCTTCAGATCGCCCAGTTCCTCCAATCCGCTCCAACTTAGATCACCGGGATTCTCTGTGTAACCGTCCAGAATTACGATTTTCATTTGACTACCTCCATCATTTAAATTGTGCATATTACCAAATGCGGTGGAATGTCTCACTCTAATTTTATATATAGCAGAGTTTTGGCTGGCATTGTTACAAAAAATAGCGTATAATATTTGTAAATATGACAAATTTGAAATTTTCTGCGGACAAAGGGAGAGAGAACATGCGGATTAACCGGCAACATGCGCAGAGCATCGTAAATGAGATGAAGGGATCGATTCACCGGGATATGAACATTATGAATCAGGAGGGAGTGATCATTGCCAGCACCAATCCTACACGATGCGGGCAGCTGCATCAGGGGGCTGCAGAGTTGATTGAAAGGAGGTTGCCATGTCTGACAGTCAGAGAGGATAATCCAGCTCATGGCGTCCAGGCTGGGATCAACTTGCCGATTGTGATTGATAATGAATTGGCCGGCGTCATCGGAATCACGGGAAATCCTGATGAGGTTTCCATTTTTGGCGACATTATCAAACGTATGACAGAAATTATGCTGGAAAGTGTTCGGCAAAAGGAGAACTCCGATCTGATGGATCGGGCCAAGGGCTTGTTTATGGAGAATTGGCTATTTACCGACCAGCCTGACTGGCCAGAGCTGGAGGTCCGTGGACGCCTGCTGGGGATTGATATTGCGGAGCCTTATACAATTGCGATTCTGCAGCCGGCAAAGGCCATCCGGACAGATCATGACCGCGCTGACAGAATGGAGGAGATGCAGAGCAGCCTGATTTTGCAAATGATTCAAAGGCACCTTCGGACAAACCGGAACCATTGTTGTGCAGTCATTCGAAATCGCATTATTGTATTGCTGCACCGGAGCAGCCGCTCGGAGAGTGCTTCCATGATCGGGAAGATCTGCCAGGACATTGAGAGCTATTATTCCACGCAGGTGGCCGGTGGAATCAGCAGTGTCTCACAGAGTCCGGCAGATATCCGGCGCTGCTATTTGGAGGCACAGACGGCCAGCGCCATTGCGGTACAGTCAGCCCAAAGCAGCGTGTTGTTTTATGACGAGGTATCCCTGGAATTTATCATGCAAAGCATCCCCCGGCCCATCACAGAGGATTTGCGGCGTCTGGTATTTGCTGCCTGCCAAGAGGATGAGCGGAAAGAACTGCTTCATACCATTCGCCTGTACTTTGACTGCGGCGGAAGTATCCAGCGTTGTGCCGATGCCAGTTTTGTTCATCGCAATACCTTCCAGTACCGAATGGACTGCCTGAGGAAAAAAACGGGATATGATCTCCGGATACCAAAGGATGCAGTGCTGCTGTATTTGGCTGCATATGCGGATTTGGATCCTTAAAGCTCCGTGGCCTGTTAGAGTGCGGAGCACATAAAGCCCGGCTTTCGCCGCCTGCGTATGCATGATATCATGATGCAAGGCCTGCTTTTACAGCATAAAAAGGGGCTGAAAATTAATTTTCAGCCCCTTTTGGCACCCCGGACCAGACTCTAACTGGTGGCCTGTCGCTTAGGAGGCGACCGCTCTATACAACTGAGCTACCGGGGCATGCATATGATATTGAATTTTGGGAGAAGGTGAAACAGAGGAAAAAACACTGATAAAGCATTCCTGAACCTGCACCGCAGCTGCAGGCCGGTGAAATGGACAACTTTTATTTTACCTGTTTCTGCCCCGGCTGTCAATCATGAAACCGGGCCGCCGCATTTGACAGCGGCCCGGTTTGAAAATCAAATGACCCGGAGACGAATGACATTGGGGAGCGCGGCCAGTTCCTCTACCACAGAGGCCTCCGGCTGTGCGCCAAGATCGACAATGGTATAGGCGTAATCTCCTTTGGATTTGTTGCTCATGTTTTCCACATTGACGCTGTCGCGAGAGAGCAGTGTGGTGATACCTGCCAGCATGGCCGGTACATTTCTGTGAATGAGGCACAGCCGGCAGATGCCGCTACGCTCCTGGCTGACCGCTGGGAGATTCACGGAGTTGCGGATGTTGCCGTTCTCCAGATAGTCCCGCAGCTCATCCACAGCCATCACGGCGCAGTTTTGCTCACTTTCCGGCGTAGAGGCTCCCAGGTGCGGCATGGCAATCACATGCGGGGCCTGCACCAGGCGATTGTTGGGAAAGTCGGTGATATAAGCGGCCACCCAGCCGGTGTCCAGAGCCGCCAGCATGGCGTCGTCATCCACAATTTCTCCGCGGGCCAGGTTGATGAACCGGACGCCGCGCTTCATGGCGGCGATGGCTTTTGCATCAATCATCTGTTTGGTCTTATCCGTAAAGTGAATGTGAATGGTAATATAGTCCGCCCGCTTATAGAGCTCGTTGATATCCTTCACCACATGAATGTGGCGGTCCAACCGCAGAGCAGCGTCCACGGATAGAAAGGGATCGTACCCATAGACATCCATACCCATGGAAAGGGCGATGTTGGCGACCAGCGAACCGATAGCTCCCAAACCGATGACGCCAAGCGTCTTTTTATAAAGCTCCGGACCAATGAAGGCGGCCTTTCCCTTTTCCACCACAGTGGTGACATCCACGCCGGCGGCTACCTGCTGGCGGACCCATTGAATGGAACCGTCCACATCCCGGGAACCCATCAGCATGGCGCACAGCACAAGCTCCTTTACAGCATTGGCATTGGCTCCGGGCGTGTTGAATACAGCGATTCCTGCTTCTGAGCAGCGCTCCAGGGGAATGTTGTTGACACCCGCACCCGCCCGGGAGATGGCCAACAGGTTCTCGGGGAACGCATAGTCCAAAAGCTTTGCAGAGCGGACCAGAATGGCATCCTCTTTGGTTTCAGAATCGGAGACGGTATAAAGCTCCGGATCCAGACGATTCAATCCAACGGGAGAAATTTTGTTGAATGTTTTTACGCGATACATGGCAAATTGCCTCCTGGGGTGGTCCCAGCGGACCACAATACTTGCGGAGGAACGTGCGGCGCTGGCGCCGCTTCACTCCGCAGCAATGTCTATCATAAAAAGAAAAAAGCGGGGCGTCAATACGCGAAACGGCGAAAAAAGACAGCTGGCAAAAGGTTTCTTTGTGGAAAAAGGTATTACTTTTTTGGCGGACGATTTAAAAGAGAAAACATCTTGGAAATATCAAAAAAATGTTGAGATTTCTATTGAAATACCGAAAAAGGCAGAATATAATATAATACCGTGTGTAAAGAATTGAGTCGCCGGACCGGAGCGGGAGCCCCCTGCGGCACCGCCGCACAGAAGGAGTATGGAAGTATGCAGAATGAACATTTGAGAAACGTTGCCATTATCGCCCACGTTGACCACGGCAAAACGACGCTGGTGGATGAGATGCTCAAGCAGGGCGGCGTCTATCGGGAAAACCAGGAGACTGTGGAGCGCGTGATGGACTCCGGTGATCTGGAGCGGGAGCGGGGCATTACCATTCTGGCCAAAAATACCGCCATCCAGTATGGCGATACAAAGATTAATATTGTGGATACCCCGGGCCATGCTGACTTTGGCGGAGAGGTAGAGCGAATTTTGAAGATGGTCAACGGCGTCATTCTGCTGGTGGATGCCGCCGAGGGGCCGATGCCGCAAACCCGTTTTGTGCTGTCCAAGGCGCTGGAGCTGGGGCACCGGGTCATCGTGGTGGTCAACAAGATTGACCGGCCGGATCAGCGGATTCACGAAGTCATTGACGAGGTGCTGGAGCTTCTGATGGATTTGGATGCCACGCCTGAGCAGCTGGACAGCCCCATGCTGTTTTGCTCTGGGCGCCAGGGCACCGCTTCCTACTCCCCCGACGTGGTGGGGACGGATCTGAAGCCGCTGTTTGAAACGATTCTGGAGTATATCCCTGCTCCGGAGGCAGACGTGGATCAGCCGTTCCAGATGCTGGTCAGTTCCATTGATTACAATGAGTTTGTGGGACGGATTGCCATCGGCCGCATTGAGCGGGGAACCCTGAAGCAGAACCAGGAGATTGCCGTGTGCAATTACCACGATCCGGAGGCGGTGCTCCGCAAGGCCAAGGCTACGGCTATTTATGAATTTGAGGGCCTCAGCCGGAAGGCGGTGACAGAGTCTACTGCGGGTAATATTATTGCCATGAGCGGCATCCCTGATATCACCATCGGCGATACCATCTGTGCACCGTCTGCTGTGGAGGCGCTGCCGTTTGTGAAGATCAGCGCTCCCACGCTGGAGATGACCTTCTCTGTCAATGACTCACCCTTTGCCGGCCGGGAGGGCAAGTTTGTCACCTCCCGTCAACTGCGGGAGCGGCTGTACCGGGAGACGCTGAAGGATGTGTCCCTGCGGGTTACGGAGACGGATCGGGATACGGCGTTCAATGTGGCGGGCCGCGGCGAAATGTCTTTGTCTATCCTCATTGAAACCATGCGCCGGGAGGGATATGAGTTTCAGGTATCTCCCGCCCGCGTTCTGTACAAGGAAATTGACGGAAAGCGGTGCGAGCCCATCGAGCGTTTGGTGGTGGACGTGCCGGCTGACTGCGTCGGATCCGTCATTGAAAAACTGGGGCAGCGAAAGGCTGATATGGTGGAGATGACGCCGGTGGGCGAGCGTATGAAGGTGGAGTTCCTGATTCCGGCACGGGGCCTCTTCGGCTATCGCAACGATTTCCTCACGGATACCAAGGGCGAGGGTATTATGGCCTCGGTCTTTGATTCCTATGCTCCTTATAAGGGTGATATCTCCCGCCGCGGTACGGGCTCGATGATTTCTTTTGAAACCGGCGAGTCCATTACCTATGGTTTGTTCAATGCCCAGGAGCGCGGAACCCTGTTTATCGGCGCCGGCGTGCCGGTTTACGGCGGCATGGTCATCGGCGTCAGCCCCCGCAGCGAGGATATGACGGTGAACGTCTGCAAAAAGAAGCAGCTGACCAACACCCGGGCCAGCGGATCGGATGAGGCCCTGCGGTTGGTGCCTCCCAAGCAGATGAGCCTGGAGCAATGCCTGGAGTTCCTGGCAGATGACGAACTGTTGGAGGTCACACCCAAGAGCCTGCGGATGCGCAAATCCATCCTGGATCACGAAAAGCGTATGAAGGCCCTTCACGGGAAAAAATAAAAGTTTCTTGGAACAGAAGGTATAGATAGGACCGTATTCAGCAGCGGCAGGCATAAAATCCTGCCGCTGCTTTTTCTGCTCCCCAATACCGTGGAAATACTTGGGCGTTTGAGGAACTTTTTGCGTGTTCCTGCGTCTGTATAAACAACTTACCGAAAGGATGGCGTATTATGAAAAAGACTCTTGTAAAATTGTTTTCTCTGGTACTGTGCGCCGCCATGCTGTGTGCTGTCGGTGCGGCTGCCGCGGAAGAGACGTCCCCTGCCCGTCTTGGACCGGTTCAGGTCTGGGGAACTGTAACCTGGACTGAAAACGGAAGCCTGTTCCTGAAGAACAGCAATGAAAGCGACCCCAATCAGGAGATCATTGTCCATGTGAGTGACGACACGATTCTGATGGATGCCGTGTCCGGCCTTCCAATGGAAAAAACGGCAATTCAGGATGGGGATATTGTCTATGCATGGGTGGGGCCGGCTATGACCATGAGCCTGCCGCCCCAGGCCACTGCTGCTGTGGTGGTTGGAAATATCCCTGCGGACTATGCGGTTCCCCAGTATTACCAAGCAGCAGAGCTCCAGCCGCAGGCTGTAATTGCCATCTATCCCGTGCCTCCGCTGACACAGGTGACATTGACCGCCACCAGCGGCAAGACACTGACCATCACGGATGATGCAGAGATCGTCCCCTATTTAACAAAGAACATCGTAAGACTGGAGGATCTGGTTCCCGGTACGGAATTTATGGTCTGGAGCGATGCACAGGGAAATCCGCAGCGGGTCATGGTGTTCCCCTATGCCTACCGGGGCTATGCGGAACAGACGGAAAACGGGCGCCCGATTGTCAATGGGCAGATGCTGGACGCATCGATTAAGACGGACAGCGATGGGATTGTAATGCTTCCCATACGAGCCACGGCTGAGGTGCTTGGGTTGGAGGTCTCCTGGGAGAACGGCAATGGGGCTGTTGTGAAGGAAAACGGGAAGACGGTCTTTACGGCGCTGCCGGGCCAGGAGGCTGTGCTGCCCGACGGCGAGGAGGCACCCTATGGGATCTGCATGTTTGAAGATGGAACCACATATCTGCCTGAATCCTGCCTGATGTCCCTTCTGAATCTGTTCCGGGTGGGATAAGCATTTACATAACGTCCGCCGTTCTGCGCACACTGGAGGGCAGAGGTGATCAATATGGAAGAACAGGAACTGCCCTTGGGACTTGGGATGGCACTTGCCCAGCATCCGGGAGCGCTGCAGAGGTTTGCTGCCCTTTCGGAGGCGGAACGGCAATCTGTAATTGACAGCGCGCATGCTGTCCGGTCCAAGGCGGAAATGCAGACCTTGGTGGATTATCTGACAGCGGATATGTAAAAGGGAGCGGCATCTGCCGCTCCCTTTTTTACGCAATTTATGCGGTGAACCGCAGGTGAAACCGGGCACCGGAATGACCGGCGAAGACAACATAACCATCTGCCGGCAAAGGAATGCTGGAGTCATTCCACAAAACCGAGGAGGCAACCAACTGCCAGTTGGCATTATAAACCCAGAAGCCACCGCTTTCTGGAAGCTGAACCGTCATGATTTTCCCGGCGGCCGCGCCTGTCCGGTACCAGCGGGCACAGCCGTCTGAGGGAATGGTGGTGTAGGACCAACCGGTGCCTGCAAACAGATTGGGGATACCCGATACGGACAGATAGGCGGTGTGATTGGCCTCCATCCAAGCGGCCTGTCCCTGCGTGGAAAGATGCAAATCCTGGCCATCCCGTCCGCCTGTGCCGGGCAGCTGCAGTTCATACAGAGCTGTGGTGCTGTCAACAATTCGGGCAGCACCCACATAGCCTGGAATGTGCTCTGGCTGCGGGGCGGCGGCAGAAGTGGCGAGACTAAGATACACTTGAGAGCTATACTTCTCATGCAGCGGGACAAAGCTCTGGGCCGCAGCGGCATTCCAGGCAGCCAACGCCTCGGGAGAGGGCGTATTCTCCGGAACCATCACGGCCGCGTAGTTGGAGGTTGGCAGAATGCCAAGGCCGGGCAGCTGTGTGAATCCCTTCTGGTACAAATAAAGTTGTCCATTGCGCTCTGGCACCAGCTTGAGAAGGACGGTTCCAGCGGTATTCCGGAAAGAGCCGTCATTATAGTAGGAGAGAACCTGTACGGGGACGTCAGAAGCATTCAGATACCGCAGAGACATTGTCCCTTCTGCGGAGAGCTGAATCTGATACTGTGCGGAAGTGGAGGCATAATATCCGGCTTTCCCCAGCAATGATTCCGGCATCACAGCTGGTTCGGCAGCCGGAAGTTCCGGAACCGTTTCGTCCACCGGAATACCCTGCTCCTTCAGCAGGGACAGCGCGATTCGGGCAGCGGCAAGTTCATTATAAGTGGAGACGCCTCCGGAGGACACCACTGCCACAGACAGGCTGTATTCCGGAATCACCAGCAGGCCGGCATGATAGCGAAGGGTATCGCCGCCCTTCACCAAAGCGGTGATGCCGCTTTGGCAGAAAGGATACCAATTCACGGCGTCCCACCCAAGGCCAAAGGACAGCTGATCCAGATCGTCCTCCGGCCAAATACCCGTTTGATACTCTGGAGCGGCCATTGCATCCAGCGAGGATTGGCGCAGCAAACTGGATTCCGTGAGGGCCCCGCCAAAAGCGGCCAAATCGGCAGCGGTGGCATACAACCCTCCGGCACCGACAACTCCCAGGCAGTCTTTGGGAAGGGCGCGGGGATCGGTTCCCTGATAGGTTTTTGCCAGACGGCTCTCCTCGAATTTGTCACTTGGAGAAAAGGTATCCTCCAGATGCAGCGGTTCCAGGATATGCTGATTCATATAGGTTGGGAAACTCTGACGGGAAACAGCCTCCACCATCAACTCTGCCAGGGTGAAGCCGTCATTACAGTAGACGCTGTAAGCGCCCGGATCTGCTTTCAGGCGCTGTGTGGCCAGCTGGTCCAGCAGCCCCTCTGCGGCCCCACGGTCCGGGTCGTCAAACAGCAGGGCACTGTCAAAGGTGGAGCCCATTAGACCGGAGGAGTGGTTCAGGAGCATCCGCACGGTGATGTCTTTGTATCGGCTGTCCTTCATGCGGAAATTGGGAAGATACTGCGTGACCGGTGCATCCAAGAGAACTTTGCCCTGCTCAACCAGCTGCATTACTGCGGCGGTGGTGTAAATTTTGCTGACGGATCCAATACCGTACAACTCCTCACCTGTCAGAGCACGATTCTCCGTCCGGGAGTAATTTCCAACGTGACCGGAGAGCAGAATCTCCCCGTTTTGCCATACGGCGTATTGGAGGCTGTCGGCACCGCCGTATTCCATGGCACCGGAGGCAGCCAGGGCAGCCTCGACAGCACTCCCGCCCGCAGCCGAGGAGGGTGTCAAAAGACTCGCAGCCACAAGCACGGCCAGAATAAAAGCAGTCCAGCGCTTTTTTAATATGTGCATCCATTTACTCCCTTCCCGGTTTCAGCGAAATGACCGGCTGGAATTTTAGAAGGCTGTCTGAAAGAATCCGTGGATTTCCCATGAGAATAGGCTCATAGCAATCAAGTTTTTTGCGTGCTGCAGCGGATGGAGGCAGCGGCAAAGGCAATGCCCAACCCGCCGCATAGGGTACACAGCGCCAGCATCGCATTGACCCCGCCCAAATCGATGGCATAGCCCGCCAGGAGATTCCCCACCATGCCGCCAAGACCATTGGAGGCAATCATCATCACGGTCTGCCCGCGGACGCGGTCTGCGATGGGGACGCTTTCGTTGGCATAGTAGACAGAAGAGGGGGTAAAGAGTCCATACCCCAGCATCTGAATAGGCTGTACGGCAAGAACCCATCCAAGGGAGGGAGTCAGTAAAAACAGAAATGGCTTCAGCGCCATAAAAGAGACCGCCAGAGACAACGTACCCTTGCTGCCAAGGCGCCGCCACAAATGCGGAAAGAGAAGCGCCGCCGGAAGCTCAGAGGCCCCCATCAAAAACAATGCAATTCCAAGATGAGTGGAGTTGCCCCCCCGATCTGTTACAATATTCACCATAAAATTGACGATGGGCATCACTGCTGTCATGCCAAAAAATGCAGCTGCCAGCATCAGAGAAAAAGAGCGGCTGCTGCGCAGCAGATACCAAACAGAATGCGGAGCTTCACAGGGAGAACGCTTGGGCAGAAGCTCCGTCGGGAAAGTAGGGTAGAGAGCCACGGCGATAATCAGCAGACTCAGAAGCATCCCGTGCACCAGCAGAACAGATTCCACACCGAAACGGGCCGCCTGACCGCCCAGCACCACGCAGATAACCGCATAGGCAAACGAACCCAGGCCGCGGCCCAGACTGTAATTCACCTGCAGGCCGGTGTTGATGAACTGCACTGCCATGGAATCCACCAGAGGATACGTATTCAGTTCGACCACGCCAAGCGCCAGGAAAATGAGGGCAGTTCCAGCGAAACCAGGACGGGTACAATAAAAAATAACGTTGACTGCCAAGGCAACGATCAAGGAGGTGCCCAGAATCCGTTTTAAGGGAACGTGTGGGTTCCGATCTGCCCAGCCGCCCAAAAAAGGTTGGGCCAGAATTCCGGATAGGCAGCGGAGCGCAGCAAACACTCCCGCCTCCCCGCTGGAAAAGCCGCGGCCCAAGAGAAGGGCGGTCTGAAACCCGGAAAAGGCACCGAACATCGACCAATAAATCAACTGCACCAGAATATACATCCCATTGACCCGGCGCAGAGAGGGAAGCTCCTTCATCGGATACCTCCTGTTGCTGTCAGGGTGCCTAAAAGCGGTTCAAAGTCCACACCTTCCCGCATGGGAAGATTCTCCAGGGCGGTCCGCTCCGCACAGATACGCACGAAGTCCACGGCTTTGGCAGCGGCATCCGGAAGGGAGGCGCCCTGCACCAGTGCGCCGGTGAGCACGCTGGCAAATACATCTCCAGTTCCGTGGAACTCGCGGGGAATCCGGGAGGTCTGCACTGCAGTGGAGCGTCCTGTTTTGGCATCAAAGCACATGGCACCAGTCTGCTCCGGAGAGAGAACAGCACCGGTGAGCACCACGGAACGGCGCCCATCCATGCTCAGCCTTTCCACGATTTCGCAGTAACCTGTCTTCCCCTCCTGCAGGGCTGTATATGGCAGATTCAGCAAAAGGGCTGCTTCCGTCAGATTGGGGGTGATGACATCCGCACACGCTGCCAAGCGGGCCATTCCAGTGCACATGGCTGGCGTATAAGTCTGATAAATCTCACCGTGGTCGCCCATTACCGGGTCCACAACAACAATGGTGTCCCTGCCGCGGAAGTCCTGCAAAAAATGTTCCACCAGGCCAATTTGCTGCACGCTTCCAAGAAAACCGCTGTAGATCGACTGAAACTGCAGGTTGAGAGATTTCCAGTGAGCGGCGACCTTTGGGATTTCCTCTGTCATGTCCAAAAAGGTGAAGCCCTCAAAGCCGCCGGTATGCGTGGAAAGGAATGCCGTTGGCAGAGGGCAGCATTGAACTCCCATGGCAGAGAGAATGGGAATGGCAACCGTAAGGGAACAACGGCCAAATCCGGATAAATCATGGATGGCAGCAACGCGGGGCGTAGGCATAATGGCTCCTCTTTTCTATGATTTCCAAGTGAATTTTCTTTATTGTACCGTAGTTTTTCCTATTGTTCAAGTGCGCGGAATATGGTATACTAAGTTTAACTTTGTTCGATGGACACATGATTCTGCTACTCATGTACTGTGTCTTATTGTATCCATGAAAGATGCGCCTGTGATGGAATTGGTAGACATGCGAGATTTAGGTTCTCGTGCAGCGATGCGTGTGGGTTCGAGTCCCTTCAGGCGCACCACGTCGGAGCAAAGTCCGCTTTGCTCCGACGTCTTTTTATACCTACGACAAAAAAGACGTCATCCGCCAGCTCCCTTGCTCTTCCTTTCCAAATCGAACCCGCATTCACTGGGCTTCGATTTGGTGGGCCGCTTTGCGGGCGGCTGTTTTTCGTTTCTGGCAAAAATATCGGTTTTAACCGACCTTTCCAACTCTAAATAGCTTGAACCCTGTTACCGCTGGCAAGGTGTTCGAGCTATTTGTTTTAAAGAACATTTCAAGTCTTGCAAAAGCGTTTCAAAAATATTGGCTGGACCTGTTTTGAAAATTGAGTTTGAGAAATGAGGAGAGGATACAAATGACCGCAAGTCAGGTTCTATCCGCTACACTTCCCTTTTGGGAGAAGTTGTCCGAACAAGACCGGGAGATGTTCTCTACAGGCTGCCTCACTAAGAGCTTTGCCAAAGGCGAGATTATCAACCGCTTTGACGAGGGATGCCAGGGAGCAATTCTCCTCCAGAACGGTCAAATCCGTATCTATATCGTTTCAGACGAGGGGAGGGAGGTTACACTCTACCGCCTGCATACGGGAGACATTTGCGTGCTGTCAGCGTCGTGCCTCTTGGACTCTATTGCCTTTGACGTAGCGATTGAGGCCATGGAGCGGACAGAGGCTCTGCTGCTCCCCTCTGCTGCCCTGCACCAAGTCATGGAACGGAATCCCTATGTGGACTTGTTTCTGGCTAAGACTGCTAATGAACGGTTCTCTGACGTAATGTGGACGATGCAGCGAATTTTGTTCTGCGGTGCGGATCGGCGGGTGGCGGCATTTTTATGGGACGAGATGATAAAGACTGGGAGGATGTCCCTCTCTTACACCCACGACGAGATTGCCCGCTGTATCGGCAGCGCCAGGGAGGTTGTCACCCGGATCTTGAAGTATTTTGCCCAAGAGGGGATCCTTGCGCTGGAGCGCGGCAAGGTCCTTATTCTGGACCGGGAAAAATTGCAGGCTTGTTTGTGACTCTGTCACAGACATCTCCGCGTCTGCCTGGTATGATGAAAGCAAGTAAGAACGACGGATATTTTGCGGGGAGGCGGTAGATATGGTATCAAAACGGTACGCGGAGCCAGATCAGCAGGTCTGTGTGGCCTGCGGTGCCTGCGAAAAGATATGTCCGAAAGGCGCTGTCAGCGTCTGGCGGGGGTGCTGGTCTGTTGTCGATTTGGAGCTCTGCGTCGGGTGTGGAAAGTGTGCCAAGATCTGCCCGGCAGGATGCATCCGGATGAAGGAGAGAGTGCTGGCATGAGAGAAAAACACTGGTATGACTATCTGTGGATCTGGGCTCTCCTTTACTTTCTCCTCGGCTTTTTCAACATCCTGTTTGCATGGCTGGGGATGATTGATTTTCTCCTTCCCTTGGGCATTGCCGTTGTGCGGGGGGATAAAGCGTTCTGCAACTCCCTTTGCGGCCGGGGACAGTTGTTCAATAGACTGGGGAGTGGATGTAAGCTCTCCCGCGGCAGGCCCGCACCGAAGTGGATGTCCGCCAAATGGTTTCGCGTCGGTTTCTTGATTTTCTTCCTGACGATGTTCGGGAATATGGTGTTCCAGACATACTTGGTGGCTGCTGGAGCGGGGACGCTGCGGGAGGCCGTCAAACTCTTCTGGACATTTCGTGTCCCCTGGGGGTGGGCGTACGCTGCTGGCACAGTGTCTGACTGGGTTGCCCAATTCAGCTTTGGCTTTTACAGCTTGATGCTGACCTCCGCCCTAATTGGCCTGGTTGTGATGGTGCTGTACAGACCCAGAACCTGGTGTACGTTCTGCCCCATGGGGACGATGACGCAGGGAATTTGCAAACTGAAAAACGCCGGGGGACAAAAAGATTCAGCGTAATAGCGTAATAGAACGATAAACCCAATCAATTAAGGAGGCAAGTATGATGAAACAATACAAGAAAATGCTCCTTGCCGCGATGGCGGTGGCTACAGTGGCGGTGAGTATTGGCACAGCGTCCGCTCTGGCGGCGGAGGTGCCGGCGCCAGCCACCTGTCCGGCGTATGTGGACGCAGACGGTGACGGTGTCTGTGACAACCGTGGGATCAGAAAGGGCCTTGTTGACGCAGATGGTGATGGTGTCTGCGACTTCCAGGGTCACGGCTGGGGAACACACGGGATGAGACGAGGCCACGGGGCGTGTCGGGATTCCGGTTGATAAACAAGGGCAGGGCGCTAGGATACGCCCTGCTCTTTTTCGATGACCGGTGTTTGGGAGACAGAATAGAATACGTCTACAACCAAACAGGAGACGACTGACCAGATGACGGCACATTGGGTAAGTCCATTCAAGAATTCCGCCCAATAGGTGGAATTCTTTCGCTTCGACACATAGTCCCTTTTTCAATAGCCATTACGCGCTCACACTGCTGTGCTAAAGCGACAAGGCCGGAGAAAACAGAGCACGGAAGAGCCTTGAGAACACAATTTTCGACTGAAATTTCCTGAAGAATGCATGTAACGGGAAGGAGCATTTCCTGAGGTCCAGGCTGTAAGGAAATGTGAACGGTCCCGTATAAAACGAGGGGCAGGGCTTCAAACTAGCAGGGAGGCGGCGCATTCTGGAGGCCGCACAGTCTGACAAACGGAAAGGAAATCGGATATGCCGGAAAAAATTGTGATTGCCCTGGGCGGCAATGCCCTTCAGTCCAAGGACAGCGCCCCTACGGCAGAGGCACAGCTGGAAGTTGTAAAAAAGACCTGCGAATACGTGGCAGAAATCAGTGGACGGGGATATGAGATCGCGGTTGTTCACGGCAATGGGCCGCAAGTGGGGCGGATCGTACAAGCCAGTGAGGCGGCAAAAGATGTGGTGCCTCCCATGCCCTTCGACGTGTGCGGTGCGATGAGCCAGGGATATATTGGGTATCACATCCAGCAGGCGCTGAAATATGCCCTGAACAAGCGGGACCGAAATTACCCTGTGGTGACCATTGCCACACAGGTGGTGGTGGACCGGAGCGATCCGGCCTTCCAAAATCCTACAAAGCCTATCGGCAGCTTTTACACCCAGGAGGAGGCACAGGCCCTTTCGGCGGAGAAGGGCTACACCATGCGGGAGGACTCCGGCCGTGGCTGGCGGCGGGTGGTTGCATCGCCTATCCCCCGGCGAATTGTTGAGATCCATGCGGTAAAGCTCCTGTGGGATGATGCTATCGTCATCACCTGCGGCGGAGGCGGTGTGCCCGTGGTGGAAAATGCAGATGGTACACTGGAGGGTGTGGCAGCGGTGATCGACAAGGATCTGGCGGCAGAGCTTCTGGCAGAGCAGGTGGGAGCAGATGTGCTGCTGATCCTGACAGAAGTGGAAAAGGTGGCCATTCGATATGGAAAGCCCGATCAGCAGGATTTGGGGCATATGAGCCTGGCAGAGGCGGCCAGATATGTGGAAGAGGGGCATTTTGCACCGGGCAGTATGCTCCCAAAGGTGGAGGCAGCCATGAAATTTGTCAGGGCGAACCCCGGCAAAAAGGCCATTATCACAAGTTTGGACAAGGCGCTGGAAGCGCTGGATGGCAAGACTGGTACGGTGGTGACATTCGCATAAGAAAAAAACCGCGCCGGAGGCGGGTGTGTATAAAATAGTGTGGCAGATGAACGCAGGCAAGCACAGACAGAAGCGATTGTGAAATTTGAACGGATTTCTGATTGATATCGGAACCGCCCGGACAAAAAGTTCGGGCGGTTTTGGTGCAGATGGTTGAATGATTTTCTTTTTGCTGATATTCTTTATTTATTAAGCGAATGAAATAAATCGGCATTTGGGGAGAAAGACTTATGGTGAAAATCAAGAATGCTTTGTTCTCAGAACAAGGTATGAAAATAGTGAATACACTATTTCTCCTATCCTTAATTGATCAGAAATAGCGGGATTATTTTTATTGCCTATATCGTTTGGATAGCTTATCTGATATACGGGATCAGAACGACATTATCCAAGACAATTGAAGCTGTATATTTTGCGTTTTCCATGTTTGCAGCAGCTATGATTGCGATTAATGCTGTGCTCTTGGCCAAAAGTTTATAGTGGCAACTCCCGGATTACCGGGCTACTGCAAAATCTTTCAGAACAAAAAGGCGCACTTCTATACCCTCCTATCGGGAGTATCGTGCATCCTGGGCAGTTTCATTCCCTGCCGTCAGAAGGCTGCGTCATGACCTTCCGGCAAGGTTGGCTATATCCCCTTGCGCCGCTAAAGCGGCTATCCCCCGTAGGTTGCCGTCCGCAACTGTTTCATAAACTGTTCGCTGACAGCCAGTTTGAATAATATGTGAAAAGAATCCTCCGTATGATCTAAACCATACGGAGGATTCACTGTTTTACGGACACCGCCCTATCGGCGCGGTTTTTCCCCTGGATAAAGTGTTCTCAGACAGCAGCAGCAATGGCCTGGCCCATGGCAGCACAGCCGACCTTCGTTTTCCCGGGTTCCATGATATCTCCGGTTCGCAGACCGCTTTCCAGTGTTTTATTGACAGCTGTTTCGATGGCATCCGCCTCTGCGGGCATCCCAAGGCTGTATCGGAGCATCATGGCCGCCGCCAGAATCATACCGATGGGATTGGCCAGATCCTGGCCTGCAATATCAGGGGCAGATCCGTGAATGGGCTCATAGAGGCCTCGGGTGCCTTCTCCCAAAGCGGAGGAGGGGATCATACCAATGGAACCGGTAATCTGGCTGGCCTCGTCAGAGAGAATGTCGCCGAAGAGGTTTTCCGTCACAATCACATCAAACTGGCTGGGATCCCGGACAATCTGCATGGAGCAGTTGTCCACATACATATGGCGGACCTCTACCTCCGGATACTCCTCGGCAATGCGGTTCACAATTTTCCGCCAGAGCTTGGAGGAGTCCAGAACATTGGCCTTATCCACGGAACAAAGCCGCTTGGAGCGCTTCATGGCCGTGTCAAAGCCAACACGGACGATACGCTCGATCTCGTGCTGGGAGTATGCCATCACATCGGAGGCGGCCTCCTCTCCATTGCGCTGATAGGTCTTGTGCTCACCGAAATAGGCGCCCCCGATGAGTTCCCGGACGACCATGAAATCAATCCCGCGTTCCACAATGTCTGCCCGCAGCGGGCTGGCCTCTTTCAGCTGGGGAATCAATTTGGAAGGGCGCAGATTGGCATACAGGCCCATGCCGGCGCGGAGGGCCAGCAGGCCCTTTTCCGGCCGGATGGCGGGATCAATGGTGTCCCACTTGGGCCCTCCGATGGCAGAGAGCAGGGCGCTGTCAGACGCTAGGCAGGTTTTCAGACTGGACTCCGGCAGGGGTACGCCGAAGGCGTCGATGGCATTGCCGCCCATGGGGGCTTCCTCATAACGGAAGGTATGTCCGAACTTGTTGGCGACCACATCCAAGACAGCCAAAGCCTGGGCCATGATTTCCGGGCCGATGCCGTCGCCCCGGATAATTGCAATTGTCTTTTCCATACTGTTTTATCCTTTCAGGGACGCCATGAGGCCGCCCTTTTGAATCATATCCTTGATAAAATCGGGGAAGGGCTCGGCTTGATAGGTCTCGCCCTTGGTGACATTGGTGATGACGCCGGTGTCGAAGTCGACAGATACCTCGTCCCCGTCTGAAATGCCGTCGCTAGCGGCTTCGCACTCCAGAATGGCCAGGCCGATGTTGATGGCGTTGCGGTAAAAGATGCGGGCAAAGGTCTTGGCAATGACGCAGCTGATGCCCGCGGCCCGGATGGCAACGGGAGCGTGCTCCCGGGAGGATCCGCAGCCGAAGTTCCAGCCGCCCACCATGATGTCGCCGCCGTGGACCTTCTTTACAAACTCCGTGTCGATGTCCTCCATGCAGTGGCTGGCCAGCTCTTTTTCGTCCTGGGTGGCCAGATACCGAGCGGGGATGATGACATCAGTGTCGATGTGATCGCCGTACTTATGAACTTTACCGTGTGCATTCATGCTTCCATGACCTCCTTGGGATGGGTGATGTGGCCGGTAACGGCGCTGGCGGCCGCCACGGCGGGAGAGGCGAGATAGACCTCGCTGTCCACGTGGCCCATACGGCCCACGAAGTTGCGGTTGGTGGTGGAGACGCAGCGCTCACCTGCGGCCAGGATGCCCATGTAGCCGCCAAGGCACGGCCCGCAGGTGGGGGTGGAGACAATGCAGCCGGAGTCCAGGAAGATCTCCGTATAGCCCTGCTTGATGCACTGGCGGTAGACGTCCTGGGTGGCAGGGATGATGATGGCCCGGATGCCCTTTGCCACCTTCTTTCCCTTGAGCACGGCAGCGGCAGCGGCCATATCTGCGATCTGTCCATTGGTACAGGAGCCAATGACCACCTGGTCAATGGCAACGTTGCCGCCTTCTGCGGCGGGGTGGGCGTTTTCCGGCAGATGGGGATAGGCAACTGTGCAGTCGATTTCTCCCAAATCCAAGTCGATGACCTGCTCGTATACCGCGTCCGGATCCGCCTCGTAAACGGTGTAGGGCCGGTTGACGCGGCCGTCCACATAGGCCCGGGTAACTTCATCTACGGCGAAAATACCGTTTTTCGCGCCGGCCTCAATGGCCATATTGGAGATGGTGAGGCGGTCAAAAATGCTGAGATTCTTCAGCCCGGGGCCGGAGAATTCCAGGGAGCGGTACAAGGCACCGTCCACTCCGATCTTGCCAATCAGGTGAAGAATGACATCCTTGCCGCTGACATAGGGGCGGAAAGAGCCGATGATGTTCACCTTGATGGCGGCAGGCACCTTGAACCAGGTCTCACCAACTGCCATGGCCGCGCCCATATCCGTGGAGCCAACGCCAGTGGAGAAGGCGCCCAGGGCACCGTAGGTACAAGTGTGGGAGTCCGCGCCGACGCAGGCCTCGCCGGGGGCGATCAGACCCTTTTCCGGAATCAGGGCATGCTCAATGCCCATTTGGCCCACGTCGTAATAATTGTCCAGGTCAAACCGGCGGGCAAAAGTCCGGCACTGCTTGCATTGGGTAGCGGCCTTAATGTCCTTGTTGGGAGCAAAGTGATCCATCACCATGACGATTTTGCTCTTGTCGAACACCTTGTCAAAGCCGGCCTTTTCAAATTCGTTAATGGCCACCGGAGAGGTGATGTCGTTGCCAAGAACCATATCCAGCTTGGCCTTGATCAGCTGGCCAGCCCGCACCTCAGGGAGCCCTGCGTGGGCAGCCAGGATTTTTTGTGTCATTGTCATTCCCATGTTGTGCTGTCTCCTTTCCTCAGCCCGCCGTAATTTTGTTGATACCGTTTACATAGGCGCGAATAGAGGACTCGATGATATCTGTAGAGATACCGGTGCCGGTGTAGACCTCGCCATTGTGGCTGATTTTCACTACGGCCTCACCCAAGGAGTCCTCGCCATCCGTGACAGCGTTGAGGCTGAAGCTCTCCAGATTCACATCCAGATCTGTAATGCGGTTAATGGCCTTGAACGCCGCATCCAGGGGGCCGCTGCCAAGGGAAACCTCTTCAAAGGACTGGCCGTCTTTGGAAATTTTAATGCAGGCGGTGTTGGCAATTTCATTGCCGGTATTGACCACATGTCCAACCAGCTCGTAGGTGGGGATATCATCCCGGCGGTAGCTGAGGGCCAGTGCCTCCAGATCGGAGTTCGTGATGCTTTTCTTCTTGTCTGCAAGGGCTTTGAAGCGGGCAAAGACGTCGTCCAGCTGAGTATCGCTGAGCTCGTAGCCCATGTCCACCAGACGGTCCCGCAGAGCGTGCTTGCCGGAGTGTTTGCCCAGGACCATGGTGTTTTGGGGAATGCCCACATCAGTGGACTTCATAATCTCATAGGTGGCGGCATTGGCGGCCACGCCGTGCTGATGAATGCCAGACTCATGGGCAAACGCATTGGCACCCACAATGGCTTTGCTGGGGGCGATGGGTACGCCGGTGATGCTGGAGAGGAGCTTGCTGGTTTTATAGATTTGCTTGGTGTTGATGCCGGTTTCGGCGTCATAGTAGTCGGCCCGTGTCTTAATATTCATGGCGATTTCCTCCAGGCTGGCATTGCCTGCCCGCTCGCCGATGCCATTGACGGTGCATTCCACCTGTGTGGCACCGGCCCGGACACAGGCCAGGGTATTGGCCACGGCCAGACCCAGATCGTCGTGGCAGTGGACGGAAATATCCACCTGGTCGATCCCTTCCACGTTGGCCTTGAGGTAGCGGATAAGAGAGCTCATCTCCTCCGGTGTAGAGTAGCCCACAGTGTCAGGAACATTCAAGACGGTGGCACCGGCCTTGACGGCGGCGGTGTAGCAGCGGGCGAGAAACTCCTTGTCAGAACGGGAGGCGTCCTCTGCGGAGAATTCGATGTCCGCGCATTTGGACTTGGCATAGGCTACATTTTCAGCGATGCTGGCCAGCACCTGCTCCCGGGACATCTTCAGCTTATACTCCATGTGGATATCGCTGGTGGCCAGGAAAACATGAATGCGTGGATGCTTGGCGACCTTTACGGCGTCCCAGGCAGCGTCAATGTCGCCCTTGGTGCAGCGTGCCAAACTCGCCACGGTGCAGTTGGTGACCACGCCGGCAATAGACTGTACACTTTTAAAATCCTCGGGGGAGGAGATGGCAAAGCCGGCTTCGATGACATCCACACCCAAGGCATCCAGCTGCCGGGCCATGTCCAGCTTTTCCGGCAGATTCATGCTGCAGCCGGGGGACTGCTCGCCGTCCCGGAGTGTAGTGTCAAAAATTTTGATTCGTCTCATGGAAAGTTCCTCCTTATTTGTGGCTTTTTCTGTTTCAGGCAGCCCCGGGCAACAAAAAAAGCCTTCGTCTCTCAAAATAAGAGACGAAAGCTCACTTCCGCGGTACCACTCTTGTTGATATAAAAATATCCACTCTCCGTATCGGTCCCATTCGGAACGAATACTGCCTCGCTGGTAACGGTGAGGAACCCGTTCACACCTACGGCCCAAAAAGGCTTTCAGCGGACTGCTCAAGGGCCAGTATATCGTCTGTCTGCATACCGTCTCGCAGCAACCGGCGGCTCTCTGAAATGCGCGCAGCGACTTTTTCCCTGTCATGGCATTTGTACTGTATTGGTTCAGACTTTACACGATTCTGAACAAGTTGTCAAGAGTATATTTAAAAAAATCAAAAAAGGGAGAAAATCAGACGCTGGAAAAGCGGAAAGACATTGTGCGGGAAGGGTTACTGTCTTGCCGCAGGAATCAAAAGTCCCAGAATGCCGCACAGCGCGGCCGGAACCACCCAGCCAAATCCGAGATCGGCCAGAGGCAGGCGGCTCAACAGTAAAATGGGGGTGCCATAGGTGCTGATGACGGTCAAAAGACTCGTGATCAAGGCACCAAACGCTGCCAGACGAAATACCCAATCGTTTGAAATCCAGCGCTGAAAGAAGGCCAGCACAATCAAAACCAGGGTAGGAGGGTAGACGATACTCAGCACAGGGGATGCGATGGAAACAATCTGATCAAGGCCGATGCTGGACACCACAGCGCTGAACACACAGATCAGAACAACAAGAAACTTGTATGAAATGCGTCCGCTGGAGAGCCCTGAGAAGTAAGCTGCGGCAGAACTTACCAGGGCCACTGCCGTAGTAATGCAGGCCAGCGCCACAACCACGGCAAACAGCAACGTGCCGGCACTGCCCATCAGATTTTGAACAATGGAAACAACCAGATAGGTGCGGTTAACGGAGAGATCAAAAAAGCGGGAGGTGGTGACTCCCAAATAGGTTAGTCCCAGATAGACCACCAGCAGTGCAGTGCCTGCCACTATACCCGCACCGGCGACTACCCGGGATTTCGCGCGGGTAGTGGTATGGCCCTTCTCTTCAGCACTTTTCAGGATGATGATACCAAACACCACGGCAGCTAATACATCCATCGTTTGGTAACCGGCCTCGATTCCATTGGCAGGGACGTTCTCAACAAGAGTCCGGCTTGGCACGGGGCCGATGGGATCTATTACACCCCGAACAATCAAAATGAGGAGCCCCGCAAGCAGAGCCGGAGTCAAAAATTTTCCGACAATGTCCACCACTGCGGATTCCCGCAGACAAAGCAGCAAAATCAACAGAAAAAACAGCGCTGAAAACAGCAGCGGACTGAAACCGGCCACCAGTGGAGCCACAGACATCTCGTAAGTGGTGGCAGCGGTTCGGGGGATGGCCAGCATGGGGCCGATACAAAGAACAATGGCACTCATCAGCAAAGTGGCGGGGATTTTCCCAAGAGGACGGGTAATACCATCCGGGCTGCCACAGCGCAGCATGGCAAACAAGGCCACCAGGGCCAGACCAATATCCGCCAAATAGTAGCAAAGAAATCCTAAAAACCACTGGGATCCGGACTGCAGTCCGAGGTAGGGGGGAAAAATAACATTTCCGGCTCCAAAAAACATGGAGAACAGAGCAAAGCCAATGACAAAGATATCGGTCTTATGAGTCGTGCGCTTCATGAGTGCCTCCTTGCAGGAACGTTGGCAGGCTGTCCGCACCATGGGGACAAAAAAGGCCGCTTTCCATGCAAGCGACACATTACGAAACAGCCTGAATCAAACAAAAACCATTATAAAATGCGGGCATCCAAAAGTCAACCTTGTGTAAAACTGATAAAATTTGCGCATAGAAATCGTCAAAAGAACATATGGTACGCCTCCCACAAGCGGGATGGAACTTTTGAGGAAACAGCTGCGTCTGAACTGAAAAAGAGGAGAGCTTCCTCCAGATAGCAGACAGGAGACAGAAATGAGACGAAATTTGAAAATCAGGTTCCGGATGATGCTGCTGGCAACTGCCATGGCGCTGCTATTGACGGCGTGCGGCACAGCAAAGGATGTGGGAACCTCTGCTCCGGTGGAGAGCACGGGTGCAGAAGATGGCGTGGACGGTACTGTGGAGATGCCTGTGGAGCGGCCGGAAGATGAGACGGAACTCGGGGAGATCCAGAATGCTGACGGCTCCACCGCCATCATAGCGGACGGAGAGGAATTGCTGCCGGACGGCGCTGAACCCAGGCCGGGAGTGGGGCAGCGGCCTGCGGACAACACCCAGCACCCGGAGCTCGGTGGGCGGCCGGCCAACCCCGCAGAAAAACCAGAGGGACAGCCGGTGGAGAAGCCCACGGATTCTCCCGCACAGAAACCGGAGAATACGCCTGCGGAACAGGAGCACGTGGATCTGAACGCCTTTTACAACACGTTGGCCTCAGGTGCCGGCTGGCCGGCTATGATGCAGGCTGAAGGAGAGACCATGGACGCGTTCTACACAGGGCTGGCGGAACTGGCCACGGAGCAGTGCGGCGTGTACATGGCCATGATCTCTGCCGTGGCCGGGGAGATTGCCTTGGTGGAGGTTTCCAACGCGGCGGATGTCCAGACAGTAAAAGATATTTTTCAGGCTCGAATCAACTATCAGGTGGGAGATCATGAAAACCCCGGCGGCGCATGGTATCCAGACTCCATCCAGGTATGGGAAAACAACTCCCGCATTGTCACCCAAGGCAATTACGTGATGATGATTGCCATGGAGGGTGCTGACGATATTGTGGCCAGTTTCAATGCGTTATTTGTATAAAACTGCAGAAAAAAACGGACTTCTTTTAGAAGCCCGTTTTTTTGTGGAAATTTTAGATTTCGATCAGATCATACTCCCGTGTACCCAGCCCAAGCTTTTCAGCGTGCTCCAGACAAACCCGCCAGTCGGTGTCCGGATTGGCGGCGACCAGACGGTCAGAGCAATTGCAATCATAGCCCTCGTCAAAGAGCAGGGAACCTTGCAGGGCCGGCTGGGCGTTGACCGCATCGGCACAGGCCTGATCCAAGGCGACAGGGTCAAAAGAGGCAAACATGCCCACATCCGGCGTGATAGGTGCATCATTTTCCGCGTGGCAGTCACAGCAGGGGGAGACATCTACAACCAATGACACATGGAAACAGGGGCGGCCATCCACCACTGCTTTGGTGTATTCCGCCATCTTTTTGTTCAGCATGGCGGGGGCTTCATCATTTCGGGAGACAATGGCGTCTTTCGGACAGATGGCAAGACAGCGGGCACAGCCAACGCACTTTTCAGTGTCAATGGAGGCTTTTCCATCTGCACCGAACTGGGGGGCACTGTGAGCACAGATCCTGGAACAGGCATGGCATCCAATGCAGAGATCTTGCTTGACATAGGGCTTTCCGGAGTTGTGCTGCTCCATTTTTCCCGCCCGGGAACCACAGCCCATGCCGATATTTTTCAAACAGCCGCCCATACCAGCCTGCTCATGTCCCTTAAAGTGGGTGAGGGAGATGAAGACATCAGCATCCATGACAGCCCGGCCAATCTTAGCAGCTTTTACATACTCGCCGCCCTTTACGGGAACCTCCACATCGTCGTTGCCCTTCAAACCATCGGCAATGAGGATATGGCAGCCGGTGGAATAGGGGGTAAAACCATTGACATAGGCTGATTCAATATGGTCCAGCGCATTTTTGCGGCCGCCCACATATAAGGTGTTGCAGTCCGTCAAGAAGGGTTTACCGCCATGGCTTTTTACCAAATCTGCTACTGCCTTCGCCCAGTTGGGACGAAGATAGGCCAGATTGCCCGGCTCGCCGAAATGCATCTTGATGGCCACGTATTTGCCGTCCATATCGATGTCGCCAAAGCCTGCGGTCATCATCAGACGGGCCAGCTTCTGGGGCAGGTTTTCACGCCAGCTGGGGGCGCGGAAATCCGCAAAGTATACCTTTGACTTCTCAGACATTTTTGATAACTCCTTTTTCTTGGATCGTTGTTAGAGAGTGGGGGATTGAGCCCCCGCCGTTTTTTTAATCGATATCCACGCTGACATGATCGGTTCCGTGCTCGTCGAACTCAGACAGGTACGCATCGATGCGGTCCATCAGCTCCCCATAATTTTCACGGGTCAAAGGTTCGCCGTCCATATCCTTCAAGGCGAGCTCCTCTGCCAGAATTTCATAAAAAACGATGTCCTCATAGTTTTCGATGGCTTCGTGAATGCCGCCGTCGGCATAGGCCCTGGATGGAATCAGCTCCCCGCGGTACAACTCCACCAGCTTGCTCATATCGTGCTGCAGGCAGTGGGAAAAAATAAGGCTTTCCACTTGATCGTATTCCTTGATACGGTCATTTTCCCGGGTGGAGTTGATCACCCAGTTCCCGATGTACGTCAGATCCAGCAGATAGCGGTACTGCTGTTCCGTCAATTCAATTTTCATGGGCAAACACCTCCCAGATACTCCTATATAGCATGATTATAGCAAAGACAATACAAAAATTCCATATAAAAAACCGGGTAAAAAGACTAAAATCTGTCTTGCGGCGGGCAAAAGCACATAGTATAATATATAATTTGGGAAATACCACATAATCAGAGTATGCAGTATGCGGCAGACGTGTGATAGCCGCGGCCTGAAAAGGAGCTTTGTGACAATGGATAATCGCCCTATTGGTGTGTTTGACTCAGGCCTCGGCGGCTTGACGGCAGTGCGCTCCCTGCGGCAGATTTTGCCTGAAGAAAACCTGGTTTATTTTGGCGACACCGCACGGGTCCCCTATGGCGGGCGCGCCAGGGAGACCATTTTAAAATACGCGCGGCAGGACGTGCGCTTTTTGCGCTCCTTTGACTTGAAGGCAATTTTAATTGCCTGCGGTACGGTGTCCACCACATCTCTGGAGACGCTGCAGACAGAAAATGACCTGCCCATTGTGGGCGTTGTGGAACCTACCTGTCGCCGGGCGGTGGCAGTGACGAAGAATAAAAAAGTAGGAATGATTGCCACATTGGCTTCCGTGCGATCCAGCGCCTATGAGACAACCATTCACCGGTTGTCTCCAGAGACAGAGGTGTTTTCCAGACCCTGCCCCCTGTTTGTGCCGCTGACGGAGAACGGCCGCATCCACCGGGGGGATGTAGTCATTGAGACGGTGGCGCGGGAGTATTTGGAACCATTGAAGGTGACCGGCGTCGACACATTGATTCTGGGATGCACACACTACCCGCTGCTGACAGATATCATTGGGGATGTCTGCGGACCGGATGTGACGCTGGTCTCTGCAGGAGAGGAGTCTGCATTCGAATTGAAGCGGCTGCTGAAAGCAAACGGTCTCCGGGCAGATGAACATCAGCGTGGAGAAGTGGAGTTTTACGTCAGCGAACGACCGGAGGACTTTGAGCAGATCGCATCGCTGTTTTTGCAGGAGAATATGCACCACAGTGCACGGAGGATTGACATTGACCAATATTAATCGGGAGAAGATGCCAGTGCTGCTGTCCATCCGGGGAGAGCAGTATTTCGACGATATTGATCCGGATGCCACAGAACTGATGACGGACGGAACGCTGGAGTCCACAGAGGCGGGATTCCTGCTGACTTATCAGGAGTCAGAACTCACTGGTATGGAGGGAACCACCACTACCTTTGAGGTGCGTGGTCCCTTGGTGATTCTGACCCGGTCCGGAAAGGTGAATTCCCAGATGGTATTTGAAGAGGGACGGCAGCATACATCCCTGTATGAGACACCATTTGGGGAGTTAACGGTGGATATCCAGACCAGCACACTGAAACACAACCTGAGCGAAGGCGGCGGACTGATGGAGATCAAATACTCCATTGCAGTGGAGCACACAGTTACCGGAAGAAACTGCTTTAAAATCAGGGTGAAACGGAAAAACTGAATACCCATATTTTTAAGTTACGAATGAGAGGGATACTTCAATGATTCATATGATTCAAAACGCAAAAGATCAGGCTGCAGCATTGGCAATGGCGGCCTATCAGGCCGCGGTTGCAGATGGGACGCTGCCGCAGGCCGATGTAAAAACTGCGCCGGTGGAGATTCCGAAGGACGCCGCAAACGGCGACTTTACCACAACCTTTGCACTGGCGGCCTCCAAGGCGCTGCGCCAGCCGCCCCGGAACATTGCACAGACACTGCTGGACCACATGGATTTATCGGGCAGCTATTTTGCCTCTGCAGAAATTGCTGGCCCTGGCTTTTTGAACTTCCGCCTTGCGCCCAACTGGTATGCAGATGTGATGGCAGCCGTGGAAAGCGAGGGAGCGGTTTATGGCACTTCCGCAAACCTGAAGGGCCAGAAAATTATGGTGGAGTTCGTCTCCGCGAATCCAACCGGGCCCATGCACATGGGCAATGCCCGCGGGGGTGTCCTGGGTGACACGCTGGCTGCTGTGCTGGAAGCCTGCGGTGCAGAGGTAACAAGAGAGTTTTATGTCAATGATGCAGGGCACCAGATTGACAAGTTTGCCCACTCCATTGAAGCCCGCTATCTCCAGATTATCAAAGGGGAAGACGCGGTGCCGTTTCCTGAGGACGGATATCAGGGCGGGGACATCAAGGACCTGGCTCAGTCCTACTACGAGCAGAACGGAGACAAGCTGCTGGATGTGCCGGAGGCGGAGCGGCAGGCGACACTGGCCCAGTATGGACTTCGCGTGAACCTGCCTAAGATGAAATCGGATCTCCAGCGGTACAAGATCGAATACGACAATTGGTTTTATGAGTCTACTCTGCATGAAAGCGGCTATGTGGCCGAAACGGTGTCTCTTTTGACGGAGCGGGGGTGGACGTATGAGAAGGACGGCGCGCTGTGGCTGAAGACCGCCGATATCCTGCGGGATCACTTCCGGAAGGCCGGCAAGAAGGAAAAGGATATTGAAAAGCTGGATCTGAAGGACGATGTGCTCCGCCGGGCTAACGGATTTTATACCTACTTTGCCGCTGACATTGCCTATCACCGCAATAAGTTTTCCGTCCGGGGCTTTGATCGGGTCATCAACATCTGGGGCGCCGACCACCACGGCCATGTGGCCCGGCTGAAGGGTGCGCTGGATGCCCTGGGGCTGGACGGCAGTGGGAAGCTGGATATTGTTTTGATGCAGCTGGTAAAGCTCCTGCGGGACGGCGAGGTGGTGCGTATGAGCAAGCGCACCGGAAAGGCCATTTCCCTCTCCGACCTGCTGGATGAAATTCCTGTGGATGCCGCCCGGTGGTTTTTCAATGCCAAGCCTGATACGCAGATGGAATTTGACCTGGGGCTGGCGGTGCGGGAGGATAGTGAAAACCCCATTTACTATGTGGAATACGCCCATGCCCGTATCTGCTCGCTGCTGCGGGCGCTGGCGGAGGAAGGCGTTGGTGTGCCGAAGCAGGCAGATGTGGACATGTCCCTGCTGGCTGGTGAAACAGAGCTGGCATTGATCAAGCAGATTTCCCAGTTCTGCGAAGAGATTCGGCTGGCGGCCCGGGATTATGATCCAAGCCACATCAACCGTTATCTCCAGGAGTTGGCAGGCTGCTTCCACCGGTTCTATACCGTGTGCCGCATCCGGGGAGAAGAGCCCGCTGTGCAGGCGGCCCGTTTGAAGCTGGCGGATGACACCAGAATTGTACTGAAGAACGGTCTGAAGCTCATTGGCGTAGACGCTCCTGAGAAGATGTAATCCAGTGAAGCACCGCACCGACAACGGTGCGGTGCCTCCAAACAAACGGGAATGCGGCCATTGGGTTCACGGAGGATTTTGATATCAAAGAGGAACAACAAGGTATGGAACGGACAGAGCAGATGAACGGGATCGGTACACAACCGGGAAGATGGCGGCTGGCGGCAAAGGCTGCCTTTCCGGTAACCATTCCTGTTTTAACAGGATTTTTGTGCTTGGGCATGGCCTATGGCGTGCTGATGCAGAGTAAGGGCTATGGACCATTTTGGGCAGTGCTGATGAGTGCCATTGCCTTTGGGGGCAGTATGCAGTTTGTGGCCATCACCTTGCTGACCACGGCATTTGACCCGGTGCAGGCATTTTTACTGTCTATTATGGTCAATGCAAGACACCTTTTTTACGGTCTCAGCCTGTTGGAGAAGTACCGGGGGCTTGGGAAGGTGCGGGCTTTTCTCATTTATACCCTGTGTGACGAGACGTTCTCTCTTATTTCCACTGTGGATCCTCCGCTGGAAGTCGCACCCCGGGACTTCTATCTATGCATCTCTTTGATGGATTACCTTTACTGGATTGTGGGCACTGCCATAGGCGGTATTTTGGGAAATTTCCTGACCTTTGATACCACCGGGCTGGACTTCGCGCTGACGGCGCTGTTCGTGGTGCTGTTTTTGGAGCAGTGGAAAAAGCGGGAAAATCGCCCGGCAGGCATTATCGGGATTTCCTGCGCAGTGATGAGCCTGCTGGTATTTGGACCGGACAATCTGGTTATTCCAGCCATGGTGCTGATGATGGCCGTGCTGCTGGGAGGGAGGAAAACGTTATGTACCTGACACCGATGCAGACGCTGCTGATGATTCTGGCTGTAGCGGCCGGGACGCAGCTGACCCGCTGGCTTCCGTTCTTACTGTTTCCGGAGAATAGATGTCCTCCGGCAGTGGTGACATATTTGGGACGGGTTCTGCCCACCGCTGTGATGGGACTGCTGGTGGTGTACTGTCTGAAGTCTGTCTCCGTTTTCCAGGCACCCTATGGGCTTCCGGAATTGGTAGCCGTGGCAGCTGTTGTGATACTCCACAAGTGGAAGGGCAATGTGCTGCTGTCCATCGCGGGCGGCACAGTGCTTTACATGCTGCTGGTGCAGGCGGTCTTTGCATAATGGAAGAGACGCTTTTTACGGAGTTGAAAAGTTTGCATAGACTGGGGGGAACTGCATAAAATGGGACTGTGGCCCTGTGCCGCAGTCTTTTTTTATGGGGAGGCTATATGCGGAAACAGTTGCTTTTGTGGGAACTGGCAGGCTTTTTGATGACAGCGGCACTGGGGACAGCGCTGCATTTCAGCTATGACTGGAGCGGCGGATGGGATGTGGCTGCGGCGTTTTCCGCTGTAAACGAGTCCACCTGGGAGCATATGAAGCTGCTGTTTTTCCCAATATTTTTATTCTCCGTGGTGCAGGTGTGTCTGATGGGACGAAACTATCCAAACTTTTTGGCGGTGCGGGCGGTTGGCGCGATAACGGGCGTTTTGCTGCTCCCAGTGCTTTTTTATACGTATACCGGCATACTGGGATATCGTATCATGTGGCTGGATATTGCGGTGTTCCTCTTGGCAGATTTTGGAGCGTTTGCTGTGGATTTTTACTTGCTGCAAAGGGGGCGCTTTACTTCCGGGTGGCAGCAGGTATTGGGCCTGCTGCTTTTGTGGGGGATGGCATTCCTGTTTGTATACTTTACTTTTCGGCCGCCGGGAGTGGCCTTGTGGCAGGATATGAAAACGGGAAATTATGGAATTCTATAAAAAGCGCCTCTCCATTCGGAGAGGCGCTTTCTGCATACCGGAAATACTTCCTGTGGGACAAAGGAATTTCCTGCTGAGTGGAACGAAAAGAGAAACAGCCGCTGCAGGAAATCTGTTCACAGGGATTTTACAACTGCCCCGCCTTGACCACTCGCGCTATCAAGAGGTATAATACCTCTATTATAATTAAAATCATGTAGAGGAGATCTGCAAATGGAGACGATAAAACGAAAACCTGTAGCGCCGTTTTATGCTGTGGCGGCGGTGTGGCTGACTTATGCGCTGCTGTTTCCGCTGTATGAGCCAATGCACTATGTGCTGCTGGCGGCAATTTCTGCAGCGGTGTTCTTTCTGGTGAATGTCATTTGCAAAGGCGGCGGGAGTATTGGCGGCAATACGGAACAGGCGGCGGCCAAGACAGAGGAAAAGTCCAAAGAGGAGAGCACCGGTAATCCCGAGCTGGATAAAATGCTGAAAGACGGCCGCCTCGCTGTTACCGAGATGAAGCGGCTGGACGACAACATCGCCGATCCCGGGATTTCCGCCGACATTGTGCGGCTGGAGCAGGTATCCCAGAAAATCTTTGACGAGGTGCGGCGGGATCCGAAGAAGCTGCCGCAAATTCGAAAGTTCATGGACTACTACCTGCCCACCACGCTGAAGCTGCTGAACAGCTATGACCGGATGAGCGCCGCCGGTATTTCCGGCGAGAATATTGATGCGACTCTCGCCAAGGTGGAGGGGATGATGCGCACCATCGTGGCAGCGTTTGAAAAGCAGCTGGACAGCCTGTACGGCGCGGAGGCGCTGGACATCTCCACGGACATCACCGTGCTGGAGAATATGATGGCGCGGGAAGGCCTGACAGGGAATCCGCTGAAGGCGGAGACCACCCCCAAAGAGGACCCGGATATCAAGCTGGAGCTGTGAGAGGAGTGGGCGATGAAGGGACTGTGGAAGCGGATCGGGAGCTTTTTGCTGACGGTCTGCTGCGCCCTGGGCTTTGGCCTTGTGGGTCTCAAATGGCTGACCGAGGGGACGAACCGGTTTGTCCGGGTCTGCGCTTTGGTCTGGCTGGCGGGGGCTGTGATCTGGCTGGTCCGCGCCGTCCGGGAATACCGGGCGCTGTCAAAGCCGGAACGAAAGGCCGGGACTGAAAAGACAAAGAATCAAGACCATGTAAATATTGGAGGAAACGACCATGTCTGACGAACTGAACACCATGCCTGAGTTGACACTCGACCCGCAGAGCGCGGCTGCAGAGGCCGTGCCGGAGCTGACGCTGGATCCGGCGGGACCGGCGACGCCTGCCGCCCCGGCTCCGGAGCCTGCAAAGCCCGAGGTAACCCCCGTCCAGATGGACGACAAGCTCCTGAGCGACGCAGAAAAAAAGGCGGTGGAGGACTTCTCCAAAAAGATCGACCTCACAGACTCCAATTTGATTCTGCAGTACGGTGCCGCCGCCCAGAAGAACGTGGCCGGCTTTTCAGAGAATGCACTGAACTCCGTAAAAACCAAGGATTTGGGAGAGGTGGGCAAGTCCCTCTCCGAACTGGTGGTAGAGCTGAAGGGCTTTGGCGAGGAAGAGGAGAAAAAGGGCCTTTTTGGATTTTTGAAGAAGTCCGGCAGCAAGCTGGAGACCATGAAGGCCCAATATGCCAAGGTGGAGACCAATGTGGATAAGATCTCCAGGGAGTTGGAGCAGCATCAGGTGACGCTTTTGAAGGATGTGGCCATGTTTGATCAGATGTACGAGCTGAACTTGAAATATTACAAAGAACTGACCATGTATATTTTGGCGGGCAAAAAGAAGCTGGAGAGTGTGCGGGCCAATGATCTGCCGGCACTAAAGGCCAAGGCGGAGCAGTCCGGCGCCCAGGAGGATGCCCAGGCTTATAACGATATGGTGCAGATGTGCGAGCGGTTTGAGAAAAAACTCCACGACCTGGAGTTGACCCGGATGATTTCCGTCCAGATGGGACCGCAGACCCGGCTGCTGCAGAACAATGACACACTGATGGTGGAAAAAATCCAGAGCTCTCTGGTAAACACAATTCCCCTGTGGAAGAGTCAAATGGTGCTGGCGCTGGGGTTGGAGCACAGCCGTCAGGCTACCGCTGCCCAGAGCGCGGTGACGGAAATGACCAACGAGCTTTTGAAGAAGAACGCCGACATGCTGAAGATGGGAACAGTTCAGACCGCCAAGGAAGCGGAACGGAGCGTTGTGGATATTGAGACGCTGCAGCACACAAACCAGCAGCTGATTTCCACGTTGGATGAAGTACTGAATATTCAGCGGGAGGGCGCCGCCAAGCGCAAGGCCGCTGAGGTGGAGCTGGGCCGCATTGAGGGTGAATTGAAACAAAAGCTGATGGAGCTGCACAACTGAGAAGGATGCGGCTTTTGGCACTGCATGAAAATGGGAACGCGCCCTGCGCATAAGAAGCAATGCCGCGCAGCGGCAGAAAAAACGGTTTGCGGCAAATTTTGAGAGCTGCATGCGGGACTCCATGGGATGGGATATTCCAGTATGAGGAGGCGTGACGCCTCATTCTAAATCAGAGGGAACATACGATGAAAATTTTTCAAAAACGCTCTGTAGCGGCTGCGGTCATGGTGCTGGCCATTGTGGCTGGCATCCTGATTGGCCAGGCAAAGCGCCCCGCCGATACCGGTGAGGCGTCCACTGCCGTTGTGGGGACGTACCAGTATATCCTGGATACGGAGAACGCCGTAACGGAGAAGACCAAGGAATACGTCGATGCGGTGAATGCCTCGCTGTTTGCCCAGACCGGCGCTCAAATTGCCGTGGAGGTGGTGGATACCACTGGTGGCACGGATATTGCCGACTATGCACAGCAGGAATTTGAGCGGCTGGGCGTTGGGGCCAGAGAGACGGACAACGGCGTTCTGCTGATTTTGGCGCTGGAGAATCTGTATAACGGCGTACCGGACGGCGATTACTACATTGCCTGGGGAAACGGATTCAGCAGCGATGAGAAAAATGCCCTTCAGAGCATTTTGTGGGATACGATGGAAGCGGATTTTGCTGTGAAGGACTACGACGCGGCGGTGCGGAAAACGTTTGATGCACTGGTGAAGTATCTGGCCGATCTCTATGGTGTTACGGTGAGGGAGAACTACATTCCAGCCGTCAGGGAGAATTACAGCGCACGTTCCGGGAATTACAGCACCCAGACCAGCGGCTATTTGGCACCCACCGCAGGAATGCTGCTGGGCAACCTTGTGGGGGTAGTGCTGGTATTGTTTGTGGTATGGGTTGTCCTGGACGGACTGCGGTGGTCCAGATACCGCAGCCGCTATCTGATGCCCGGCATGGGCATTCCAACCGTCCGATACTATCCCATCTTCTGGGGACGGCCCCGGCGGCGGAGACCGCCGCCCCCACCCAGAGGCCCCCGGCCGCCCAGAGGCGGATCCGGTGGGCCGCGCCCGCCCTATAGCGGGGGTAGCCGCAGACCGCCGACCGGTGGTTCACGGCCGGGCCGCGGAGGTGGATTTGGCGGAAGTTTCGGCGGCGGCTCCTTTGGTGGGGGCGCAGGCCGCGGAGGTGGATTTGGCGGAGGCTTTGGCGGCGGTTCCTTCGGTGGGGGCGCAGGCCGCGGAGGACGCCGATAAGAAAAATGAGAACCGGCACGGTGGCGAAAACCGTGCCGGTTCTTTCTCATTATTCAGCTTCCCGCAGACGTTCCACAAGGGTGGATCTGGCTGCCCGGCGGTACACCGCCAGGGGTACTGTGATGCCAAGCAGGGCGAAAATGGGCGACACAATGGCGAGGGGGAGCAAAGTTGGGCGATAGGTGAAGAACCAAAACATGCTGCTCATGGCCGCGTTCAGCACCGGGCCCAGAGCCAGCGTCAGCGCCAGGGAGAATGCTACGGAACCAAGCGCATAGAGAAGCCCCTCGTATACCAGCATCCGCTTCAGCTGGCTGCCCGTCATGCCAATGGACTGCAAAACCGCAAATTCCCGCTTTCTGGTTAAAATGCCGGTCATGACGGCGTTGAAGAAGTTCAGCACACCGACCAGCCCTACAATGAAGCTCAATATCCCGCCGCACAGCTGAAACATGGAGCGGAAACTGTCAAATTCCACTGCATAGGTGGATTTGCTCTCATAGTCAAACTGGGGATTCTGCGTTTCCGTGTAGTCCGCCAGGAAGGACTCCATGGCACCGTTCGTCTCGGCGGTGGTATCAAAAGCATAGAGCATCACCGTGTCTGTGCCGGTGTCCCGGAGAAATGTCTGATCATTCAGCACGAACTCATCACTGCCGTAGTACCGGTAGCTGAGAGCAGAGGGTACGGACACCAAAGCTGCTACTGTGTAATTGACGTCTCGGTATTCCGTTGCACGGCTGGCCCAAGGCACACCCTCTGGAACCTTGCTGTAGGGGCCGTAGATTTCCCCTGTGCCGGGGTTATAATATTCATACTCATCCACATAACGGATGGTCACAGTATCGCCCAGCTGTGCCCAGTGGGAATCCATTTCCGGACGGCCATAGTCGTCCTCGTTGTACACGGCGGCAATATACTGCCCGCCCGGATCATACAGCTTGGAGAGATCCCCCTCCAGCACATCCAGCCTGTCCAGAGCAAAGTGCTCCATGCCATAGAGCTGGGCATGGTCACTCATCTTGCCGTCCGGGGTGCGTTCTATGAGAGACACCATCCGGTCCAGCTCCTCCTGGCTATTCCAACGGCTCTGGATGGAACGATAGTAGTCCTCATCCACGAACTCCTCCGCCGCACGGGTAAGACCGTAGACCTTCCCTCCATCGATAATGCCGCCCTGGACAGTCACTTGGTCGATTACCTTCTGGGGAACGGCCATGTCAGAATTGAAGGCATCGCCACCGGTTTGGAAGTATCCGGCGTCTGCCAGGATAAAGTCTGAGGATACAAAATTCGCTAAATATTTGTCCATGTCAAAGCCGTTGGTAAAGGTAACGGTCACTGTCAGCAGCACGACTGCAAGAGACAGGGACAGGACAGTGACGATGGTTTTACCCCGGCTGCGGCCTAAATTGGCCAGCGCCATGGAGAGCAGCGACACGCCGCTGGACCGCCTTTTTTTTCGATGGATGGTCCCACCCTCGGTGTACCGCACCGCCTCAATGGGAGGGACACTGGCCGCCATGCGGCCGGGCCTGCGGCAGGAGAGAAGTACCGTGAACAGGGAGAACAGGGCGGATACCAGAAAAATGACCGGATTCAAAGAGACGACGCTGACAATCCCGTCCAGCCGCGCAACAACGATGGGTGTCAGCTGGGCACCGATAAACCACCCCAGGATCAAACCGAGGGGGACACCGGCGGCAGACAGCGTGACTGCCTGCTGACGAATCATCCGCCGCAGTTGCCGGCCTGTGGTGCCGATGGTTTTCAGCAATCCGTAAAACCGGATATCATTGGTGACGGAGATTTGGAACACATTGTAAATGATGAGATAACCAGTGAAAATGATTAGCAGGACCATAGCGGCGATGGCAGCTGCCGTGGCCGGGTCAATGTTTTCCGCCAGCTGGGCTCCGGTATAGCCCCAGTTGACGCCAGTGGCGATGTAGTTATCCCCGGCGGCACGGCTTTCACTCTGATAGCCGTGATTTGCAAGCACTTGTTCCATGTCCCGATCGATATGCAGGGCATTTTGGAACATGACGTCCAGGTTCCAGGCTCCAGTATTGTCCGCTGCGGCGGAGGGGTCTACCTGCAGTGCTTCCAGCACTGCGTTTACCCGGCTTTCCGGAATGAGAATATGGCTGGCTACGATGGCCTGATCGTACGTCCACCAACCACAAAGCGTAAAAGTTTGCGTGGTGGGATGTCCGTCTACCTGAAAGGTAACGGTGAATTTTGTGCCCAACTCCGGTTTTACGCCAAGCAGATTCAAAACCCGGGTATCCGTGGCGGCTTCATCGGTGCCTTCCTCAGGCAGACGGCCTTCTACCGGGTCGCAGTACATCCAGTGGGCTTGGGTGACGTCGGAATACCCGACCTCTACATGAGACTTGTGAAAGGGGATGTCCGCAGGCATACCCAAAAATCGCCGCAGGCCCCACTCGCGGATGAGAGGATCGGTTTTCAGATCGCCGAACTGTTCCTCCGTCAGGTACTTGAAGGTGCCGTGGCTCCAGCCGCCGCACTGGCGGAAATTGGACTGCTGAAATCCGTCATTGATAGACAGGGCGATGGTAAAGAGCGAAGTAAACAGGACTGTGGTTAGGGCAATCGCCAGAATGGCGATGATGTTCCGGCCCCTGGCGGCATTCATGGACGCCCGGCCCAAATGGCGAATGCACTTGCTGTTTGCAACACGAATCATAGCCTCTCACCCCCGGGTATCCCGACTGCTGCTCTGGGGAGTGTTCCTCTCTGGGGAGGGAATCGCGCAGACAGTTCCCGGAGTTCCTCCCGAGGGGAAAATCCGGCCATCTTCAATGCGGACGATGCGATCTGCCATCTGGGCAATCTCTTCATTATGAGTGATCATGACAATCGTCTGCGTAAATTTCTCACTGGTGACTTTCAGAAGACCCATGACGTCCTGGCTGGTGACAGAGTCCAGGTTTCCAGTGGGCTCATCCGCCAGGATGATGGCGGGCTTGGAGACAAGGGCTCGGGCAATGGCCACACGCTGCTGCTGGCCACCGGAGAGGTTGCCGGGAAGATTTTGAAGCTTACTGCCAAGACCGAGGGTCTCGATGATTTCACCAACATAAGACTCGTCCGGCTTTCCGCCATCCAACTGGATAGGCAGGACAATGTTTTCGCGGACATTCAGTACGGGCACCAGGTTATAGCTTTGGAACACAAAGCCGATTTTTCGCCGCCGGAAAATGGTGAGAGCCTCGTCCTTCAAAGAGAAGAGGTCTCTTCCGTCCACGGTGACAGTGCCACTGGTGGGATGGTCCAAACCGCCCAGCATGTGGAGCAGGGTGGACTTACCAGAGCCGGATGTGCCAACCACCGCCACGAACTCACCCTTTTCAACGGACAGATCCACTCCGTCCAGGGCACGGACTTCCGTTTCACCGGCTCCGTAAATTTTTCTCAAATGATGTGTCTCCAAAATCGTCATAAAAGATTCCCTCCAATAGGAAAAAGTCTGCATTGTTTTTTACAATGCAGACTATACCAGAAAAATCTTTCCCAGTTCTTTCTGAAATCTAACAGTGCTGAAAGATTTTATCACGTCTTGGGCAAAAACAGGGAAAAGGTGGAACCACAGCCGGGACTGGAGAGTACTTTTACATATCCCCCCTGTCCGGCAGCAATCTGCCGGACCAAATACAGGCCGATGCCAACGCCCTCCTGCTGGGAAACAGCGGGGGATCGGTAAAACCGCTGAAAAATTCTGGGCTGCTCCGCTTCGGGAATACCATGGCCGGTATCCTGCACATCAATGCGGCAGAAAAGTTCATAGGCCACGGCCCGGATGGTAACAGTACCTCCGGAGGGGGTGTATTTCACCGCGTTGTCCAGTAAATTGTATACCGCTTCCACTGTCCACTTGGGGTCAAACAGGGCGGACTCCGCCGTGGGTTCCACCGTCAGCGATATACCCTTGACTGCGGCTTTTGGCGCAGCCTGCCTGGCGGCACTGTCCAGCGTTGGCTGCAGCGGGGTGAGCTTTGGGTGCAGGGCCAGGATTCCCGTTTCCAGCCGAGAGGTTTTTACCAGTGCATCAATCAGAAACCGCAGCTTTTCCGCTTGGGCTTCCAGCGCGGCGGCACAGGCCCGGCCCCCTTCAGGAAGTGGCTGCTCTTCCAGCAGCTGGGCGTACAGCAGAAGGTTGGCAATGGGTGTTTTGGTCTGATGGGAGATGTCGGCAATCAGGGCTTTCACAGCGTCCTTCTCCGCCTGCAGGTTCCGGGCCGACACTGCGGAGGCAGAGAGGTAGTGGGCCAGTTTGGTCTCCACAGCGGAGAGCAGCGTTTCATCAAAGTGGGACTCGGAAAAATCACCGCGGATGGCCTCGTCCAGCATGGCATCCAGTCCCAGAAGAGTCTGCCGCAGGCGGCGGCGATCCCACACCACCACGGCAGCTGCCGCCAGAATGGCCAGGATGGCCAGAAGATACAGACTGTCCATCACTTCACCGCCCAAGTGTAGCCAACGCCATATATGGTTTTGAGGAAACGGGGATGCGCTGGTGCGTCTTCCAGCTTGTCCCGCAGGCGTTTCATGGTGACAGAGAGGGCATTTTCATCCACATAGGCAGCACCATCCGTCCAGATACGGTCCACCAGCTCTGCACGGGTAAGAGCAGCGCCGCGATTTGCCACCAACAGCCGAAGAAGCTTCTGCTCCGTTTTGCTCAAATCCACCAGCACCCCGTTTTTGCGGAATTCCATACGGTCGAAGTCAAATACAAAGCCTGCCTGTTCATACCGGACCGTGGGAACGGCTTTGCGGAGCTGGGCATTTACCCGCGCCCGCAGCACTGCCAGGGAAAAGGGCTTGGTAATATAGTCGTCGGCACCGGATTCCAGCCCGGTGACGATATCCGTCTCCAGGTCATTGGCAGTCAGCAGAATGACAGGAACGGTGCTTGACCGGCGGATTTCACGCAAAAAATCCAGACCGCTGCCGTCAGGCAGATTCACGTCCAGAATGATCAGTTGACAGGGCCGGCCTGCCAGAAGGGCCCGGGCAGATGCCAGACTTTGGCACAGCACAGGGGAGAGTTCACTGCTTTGCAGGGCCAGACGAATGCCCTCTCCCAAGGCAAGATCGTCCTCCACAACCAGAAGATGTTTCATAGTGGTTCATCCAATTCCATAAAATACCGGTCCGCCCGGAAAGACTGGCTGGGCGGAAACCGGAAGTATACCCGGAACAGTGCCTTGAACAGGCGGGAATATCCCGGCAGAAAGCGTATTCCCCGGCAGGCACAGCGTTGACTGTTATGCCGAAAAGACCGACGCGGAAGAAGCATTTCTGCACGGGGCCGGGGGAGTGATCTGCCAGCAGGGAGCGGAATGCGGCTGCAGCCAGCCAAGGACGGTTTCGACAACACGGGAACGGCCATTTGCACAGATGGCATCCCGGGGACTCCGGGGTGCTGGGGCCCCATCCTATTATGTATTCAGCAAAAATGCAGCATGACATCCAATGCGATCCCCAGGCCGGTTTTTAGAGAGGCGGTCTCCAGCTGTTCTTTCCGCGTATGGGCGCCCTTCCCCGAACAAAGGCCAAAGCTGACGGCCGGAATTCCCATTGACAAGGGGATGTTGCAGTCTGTGGAGCCGGAGACCACGGCTGGTACGGAACCGGTATGGGTATCAATGATTTGCGAACAGGTTTCTATCAGCGCGCGCTGACAATCTGCGTCCAAGTTGTTGGCACAGGGGCGGGTCCCCAGCAATTCCGCGTTCACCTTCCAGCCGCGATTGCGGGCCTCTGTTAAAACTGCATGGAAGGAGCGCTCCATTTCAACAAGACAGGAAACTGAATCCGAGCGGTATTCATACAGCATGGATGCCTGCTGCGCAATGGTATTGATGGAGGTGCCGCCTTCGATGATGCCGACATTATAGGTGGTTTTGCTGCCGTTAGAATCCTGAGGAATGGGGACAGCATACAGCGCGGAGATCAGCTGTGCCAAACCGTCAATGGCGCTTTGACACCCAAAGTCAAAGAAACTGTGTCCGCCCTCCCCGCCCACGGTCACCCGGTAGCGGGAGGATCCAACTGCCTGTGCACAGATCTGATCGTATGTCAGATCAAAGGAAATCAACCGTGCAATACGGCCCTGATAATCCTTCAGAAGGCGGCGGCAGCCCCGCAGATTGCCCAGCCCCTCCTCTCCGCTGTCTGCCACGATGAGCATTCCGTCGGCAGGCTGGACATCATGTTCTGCCAAAAACCGGGCTGCCATCAGTAAAACCGCCAGATTGGCGGTGTCATCATAGACCCCGGGGCAGCGAAGAATACCGGATTCCTCCTCCGGTAAAAACGGCGTGGTGTCTGAAAACACGGTGTCCGTATGTGCAGTGAATACCGTTAATTTCTGCTGACCATAGGCATTTAACGCCAATATGGCATTGTCCGCCGCATCCAGACAGACCCCCTTGACGCCATGCCGCTCCAACCACTGACAGCAGAATTCTGCCCGGGCCCGCTCCAGACCAGAGGGGGCGGGAATCTGGCAGAGGGTTTTGACCAAATCATGGAGCTCTGCAAGATGTGTTTCTATGTAGGTGCTGCACTCCGTCCGACAGATGTTCATGAAAAACGCCTCGCATCCGTTGTTTGAAATTTTGACAATCGCAGCGTATTGTTCCGCAAAATCAACGCCGCCCCGCGTTTCTGCACAGGTGGCATTCTTAATTTTCAAAATTGTAGCACAATCCACATGGCGATTCAACCGTTGGAGGCGGACTGGAAAGGAACGCCAAAGTGGAGAGAATAGAACAAACGCCCGAAAAACGGGCGTTTGCATAGACGCTGGATTATGATTTGGACGACCGGTTCAAAAGAGCAGAGAAAACAGCGGAGATGTCCCCATTTATGCAGATGGCGCGGTCCGCAAGTCCCGGCGGTACAACGGCCTCGCCCAGATTGATACAGGCGTAAACAGCTGCGGGGTTTTCATGGGTCATCTGCCAGAAGGGATACTTGATGATAACAGGGGTATTTCCGCCCACGCCCAATTCCAGAAACAGCACCCGCCGGCCTTGCAGCCGGTGAAGAAACGCTGTGTAACGGGATGCGGCCTGGCACCAGCCTGCGTCCTGTACGAAGGCGCTGTCACACCGCAGGTTCATGGACATGGGGGCGCCGCATTTGGGACAGCGGGAAATCAGCGCGGCGGGAATTTTCATGCCTCGCTGTTCCGCTACCATGCGGCGGACAGATTCCTCATTGTCATACGTGCCGTCATGACAGGGGAGAGAGCATTGCCACAGGCCGTAGTCACCCTGCGTATAAAACAGGCGGCCTTTTGGAAAGCCCGCTTTTTGAAAACATTAAAAACCACCTTTTGAAGAGAGGAAGAGGCCCGCAGAAAATTACTGACCATGTGCAGAGCGATTTCTGCGGCCTCTTGCTTGGGGAAGTGAAATTCACCTGTGGAGATGCAGCAGAAGGCAATGCTTCGCAGTTGGTGATCTGCTACAAGAGCCAGGCAGGAGCGATAACAGTCGGCCAGGTCCTTCCGGTTTCGGGCGGTGACGTCTCCGTGAACGACGGGGCCAACCGTATGCAGAACATACTGGGCGGGGAGCTGATATCCCGGCGTCAGCTTGGCTCGGCCGACAGGCTCCGGATACCCCTGTGCTTCCATCATTCGGCTGCATGCATCCCGCAGCCGGAGGCCTGCCGCCGAATGGATGGCATTGTCGACACATCCGTGGCATGGGAGAAGGCAGCCCAAAAGCCCACTGCTGTCTGCATCCATAACCGCATCAACACGCAGTCGGGTAATATCTCCCTGCCACAGAATGAGACGGGAATTCGCTAAGATGCCGGGCAGAGTATTCACGTCGACCACACCCTTTTCCTGCCGCTCGGCCGACAAGAGGGCATCCTGCAGGGAGAGAAATTCTGGCCGCAAGGGCATGGGGGACGGAGATTCATCAAGCTGCGGAGCAGGCGGCGCTGGGCCGCCTCACTGTGGGGGACAAGGGCGGCTTGGCGCCGGTACTGCGGCATCTCCGTCAGGAGCATTTGGCTGAGCGTGCAGATTTGATTCAACCGGTCGGTCATCGGCATACCTCAGGCAAAGAAAAAGCCGGACGTCATCTCCAGGTAATTCTCTCCGCCGTAGTCGGGAAAGCGTTCTTTGACAGCGGCTTTGAATTCTGCTGCGCTGCCGCACCGGCTGGCCAGAACCTTCACTTCCCGGAGATAGGCGATTTTGGTTTCCACATCCTTCAGATCCTCTGGTGTATAGTGGGAGGTGAGCACGAGACTGTAATCTTTTTGCAGATAGCTTTCCAACTGGAGGATCATGGCGTCGGCATGGCCTGCTCCGGTAACAATGGAATGGCAGTCGTGTCCCAGCATATGGGTATAGTGGGTATAGACGGCGTTGATTTCCGGAATCTCAATGTCGAAAGCCTCGGCGGTTGGGGGTAATCACGAATTCTATACCGCCGAGGGTAAGGGGATCTTCCTGAATATGGTCGGTGACCATGTGGACGGTGTTGTTAAAAGGTTCTGACTGCCCAGCTTCGGGATATGGAGAGCAGTGGACTTCTGATCCGCAGGGTGTATGCAGAGGTACCGCCGCGGGTGGAATATACATTGACGGAACTGGGGTATAGCCTGCGGCCTATTTTGGATGCCATGCAGGACTGGGGAACTGCTTATCAGCAGCGCCCATAGAAGACAGGCGGCAGCTTTTCAGCTGCCGCCTGCTTTTTGCCGCAGGGTGGGAGAATCGGCTGAAAATGGGATGGCTAGAGGGAAACAGCAGAGGAACTATTGACAACCGGCAGCGGGATATGGTATATTACGATGCATAAAATTTGCATATTCATATTAATTCGTATTTACGAAATAGTGAACGCAAAATAGAAACACAGGTTATATGGAAAGAGGAGAACCAATATGGTAAAGATTATTACGCCGGTTATCACAGTCCTGAATGAGAACGAAAAGCCCGATTATGAGGGCAACAAGAAGGTGATTGATCATCTGGTCAGCGGCGGCGTGGACGGCATTTTGGTGCTGGGTTCCGCCGGGGAATTCCCAAACCTGACCATCCAGGAGCGGCTGGACTTCTTTCAGTTCTATGCGGACTACACCGCAGGACGGGTGGAGCTGCTGGCAGGCACTGGCTGCGTCAGCTATCAGGATACCCTAACCCTCTCCAACGCCGTCTATGACATGGGCTATACAGCGCCCATGGTGATTGGACCCTATTACTTCGGGTTGGATCAGGAGAAGGTTTTTCTCTACTATGACCGGTTGGCCAAAGAGGTAAAGGGAGATCTGTATCTTTATAACTTCCCGCCCCGCAGCGGCCACTCCATTGCACCGGAGACCATTGGGCGCTTGGTGGAGGCCAATTCCAACATTGTTGGCCTGAAGGATTCTGTTACTGAGCCCGTCCACACGAACCAGGTGTTTCAGGTAGTGGCAGGACACAAATTTACTGCCTACTCCGGTATGGACGATCAGTTCCTGCTGAACCTTTCCCACCAGGGCGGCGGCGTGATCGGCGCCCTGTCCAATGTGGTTCCGGAGCTGTGGAGTGATCTGGTGCGGTCTGCCAACAGCGGCAATTTTGACCGGACCATGGCCTTAGCGGCGCTGATTGAAAGGCTGGCCCTGCTCTATGAAATGGACAGCAACTGTTCCCTGATGATGAAAAAGCTGATGGTTCACCGGGGGGTAAAGATCAGTGACCGGGCAGTATTTCCCTTCAACCAGATGGATGAGGCGGTCTATCAGAAGGCTGTGGCGCTGCTGGACAGCGTGCTGGAGAAGTATCAGGCGCTGCAGTGACCAATCAGGGCGAACAGCCTGCAAACTATGGCTTTTGTGCTGTCCGCCGTTCTATTGTGAGGTGGCATATGGAATATCACAACCCGACGCTGCGGGTGATCCGTATTCTGGAGCAGATCGATGCAAATCCTGCAGGAACCAGTCTGACAGAGCTCTCCGGCAATCTGGACTTGCCCAAAGGAACCATTTCTCCTATTTTAAAAACATTGGCCGCCACAGGCTATATCCTCTGGAAAAATAACCGCTATACCATTGGGCCGCGTGCCTTTGAGCTTGGCCTCGGTTTTGCTGGTGAAAATGATGCGATCTCCCTAATCCGCAGACAAATGCGGGATATTGTGGCAGAAGTCGGTGAACTCTGCCAAATGGGTGTGCTTTCCAATTTGGATGTGCTGTACATTTTGAAGGAGACGCCAAACACACCTATTTCCGTTATCAGCGAGGTGGGAAGAAAGGTTCCTGCCCACGTCACCGGACTTGGCAAGGCATTGCTGAGCGGCAAGGCGGACGGAGAGCTGCGGGCACTCTATGCGGACTACCCGCTGACGGCTTATACAAAAAACTCCATTACAGATCTTGATGTTCTGCTGAGACAGATCCGGGAAGCGCGGCGCACGGGGGTGGCCTATGAGTGCGAGGAATCTAAAGCAGATGTGGAGTGCGTGGCAGTCCCGCTGGTGCTGGACGGAGCAGTAAAGGCGGCTATCAGCGTTACAGTTCCAAAATTTCGGTACGATGCGGAAAAGCGCAGACAAATTGCCGAAGTGCTTCTGCAAAAAAAGAAACTGATTGAAACGGTCAGCTGCGTTCAAAACTATCACTTGGAAATTTAGAGGGCTGGCAGAGAGGCATTCCCATTCTGCAACCGGATTTTCAGAACGACACTCTTGACAGCCATGGCGGCTCATACTATAATATGAACAGAGTGTAGGATTACACGAAGGGGCATACCACCACGGGTATGAGTCTTCGCGTAATCCTATTTTTTTATGGGCGGATCAGGTGTACCCCGTAAAAAGCGGCCGGAAGGCGATGGGAATTGCTGAGGCCTGGATATTTTTACAGATGTGATTGGAGCGTGACAGAAGGATGGATAAACAGGAGATTCAGCAGCAAATCATAGAGGCGGTGCGCGCCGTCAAGGCCGGCAATCCCATGGCCGGCTCCATTACCAATACCGTTACAATTAATTTTGTCGCAAATGCGCAGCTGGCTGTAGGCGGGTCTGCGGCAATGGTATACCTGCCGGATGAAGGTGAATTTTTGGCGAATGCTGGCGGAGCAACTTATTTGAATATGGGAACGCTGATGCCTGTGTATGAGGAGACATTGCCCCGTGCTGCCAAACTGCTTCATGAGAGCGGAAAACCGTGGGTGTTGGATCCCGTGGCAATTGGCATTGGAGAACTGCGGACAAAGCTGCTCCGGCAGTTCCGGCCATTCAAGCCCAGTGTCATTCGCGGCAACGCTTCCGAAATTATTGCACTTGCCGGACTGTGGGAACTGAATGTGACGGACGGTGCCAGCGGTACCCGGGGAGTTGACGCAACGGACTCAGTGGAGTCCGCCCGCAACGCAGCTGTTGCCCTGGCCCGCTGGACGGGCGGAGCCGTGGCAGTTTCCGGAAAGACCGATCTGGTGACAGACGGCAGGCAGGTTGTGCACTCCTACGGTGGCTCACATTTTATGGAAAGGGTCACTGGATGCGGATGCTCTCTGGGGGGCGTCGCGGCGGTATATGCCACTGCGGCTCCACCATTTATCGCCGCCTTGACAGCCACGGCCGTTTATAACTTGGCAGGCCGCCGGGCAGAGGAAAAAGTGAGCGGTCCCGGCGGATTCCAGGTGCAGTTCCTGGATGAACTGTATCTGGCCACCCCGGAAGAGATTGCTGAAAATTTTTTTGAATTGGAAGAGGCGTAAAAGGAGGCTGCCATGTCAATCAGAGATCAATTGGATATTTCCAAATATTTTGTAGTGGGTCCTGAGAATACAAAGGGCCGTCCGGTGTCACAGATGATCCGTGCGGTAGTAAATGCTGGATTCACCTGCATTCAGCTGCGCTCTAAAGAGGCAGGAGCCCGGGAAATGATGGATCTGGCGAACCAGTCTGCTGAGATTATCGCTGCAGCGGGAGCTTCCGATAAAATTGCCCTTTTGGTGGATGACCGGCTGGATGTGGTGCTGGCGGCCAGAAAACAGGGGATTAAGGTAGATGGTATTCATGTGGGGCAATCGGATATTCCGGTGGAGGTATGCCGGGAATATCTGGGGGAGGATTCTATTGTGGGACTTTCCGCCAGGGCTCATGAATTGTTTGACTATATTCAGACGGCCGATGTGAGTCTTGTGGATTACTTCGGCGCGGGGCCCTTGCGGCCTTCCATCACAAAACCAGACTGTGGGATGGATGCCGACGGTAAAATCCTGACCCGCAGCTTTGCGGATTTGACAAAGCTGGCATCTCTGAGCCCGATTCCCGTTGTGGTTGGCGGAGGTGTGACGGCGGAGGATTTACCCCAGCTGCACAAAACCGGTGTGGCAGGCTTTTTTGTGGTTTCCGCTATTGCGGGTGCGGAGGACCCGGAGGCTGCGGCCCGGAAACTGTCGGGGGCCTGGGAAGCCCGGTTGTGACAACAAGAGACTGTACTGGAAATGGTGGATACCGCGAGAAGGGCACGACATAAGTCGTGCCCTTCTTGAAAAATCGGAGGCGTTGTATGAGAACAGTTCGGAGAAGTGATGGAGCGAAACAAAGGCTCTTCCGCAAACGGGAAATAAAGAGTCTTGGCAGCTGCGCAGACTGTGCAGAAACAAAGCGGTGTACACAGCGGAAGAGACATCCCTTGAAACCGACAGAAAAATATTGTACGTTATAGATGCAGGCTGGCCCACCGGCCGAAGTACCATTTGAAAAAATGCCTTGGAGGAAAGACATGCGTATTGGAAGAAAGACCCCTAAAAAAGAAAAGTCGGCTATGTCAGTCTCCCTATACGGAAACCTGGTATTTGTGGTATTGGAGCTGGTCATGGCCATTTATACCAGTTCCCAGGCGGTGCTTTTGGACGCGGTTTACGATGGAATTGAGTTTTTTATGCTTCTTCCGTCCATCTTTCTGATTCCCCTGCTGTACCAACCGTCCAATGAAAAGCACCCGTTTGGATATATGCAGGTGGAGACGATTTTTGTAGTGGTCAAGGGCATTACCATGACCGCAGTCACGATTGGGCTGATTGCAAACAACATCAACCTGCTGCTCCATGGTGGCCGCGCGGTTTCCTTTCACACGGTTGCGTATTTCGAGCTCTTTGCCTGCATACTCGGAATTGCAGTCACCATCTATCTCTGGCAAAAAAACCGCCCGCTGCACTCGCCGCTGATTGCAGCTGAAATGGAGGGGTGGAAGATTGACAGCATGATTTCACTTGGCATGACAGTGGCGTTTTTGCTGCCGTCATGCATTCCATTTGCATGGTTTCAGCCTGCCATTCCCTATCTGGATCAGGTGATCACCATTGTGCTCTCCATGATTATGCTTCCGGTTCCGGTCAAAACTGTCCTCGCCGGGATCCGGGATCTCATGTTGATCCCGCCGGAAGAGGAAACCATACAGGAGATTAAGCAGACGGTAGAACCGATTATCAGTGTTTACGACTATTCGGAGATTTATTACGACATTGTCAGAACAGGGCGGAAGTTGTGGATCAGCACGTATATTACGCTGGAAAAAGATGAGATTTCCCTGAGTGAATTTAAAATCGCGCAGGCACGCTGCATTGATGCACTGGCAAAAAAGTATACGGATTTCTACTTTGAGTTATTGCCTGATATCGAATTCAACAGTAAGGAACTGCGCCGTGGATAACCAATGGGTGCAAATCCGGCGCGGCTTACCGGCTGGCAGGAGACATACTGGAAAGAAAAAGATGCGTTTGTTTGTGCGACAGGCCATTTTACTGAACCCACTGAAACAAAAAACAGATCGCGGAGCCTGCCGCTTGGTACAGGCTCCGCGGTTTTATATCCGGCTTTGTTTTTCGCCGCAGCTTGAACAGAGCGGAGTTTACCTGAATTTTACAGATCTTTTATGCGGCGACGATTGAGAAATACCTGGTTGATTCTCTAAAATATTAAATTGGAGATTTATACGGATTGCCCATCCCAATTAATTTGCCCACGACCCCGGTCCTTTCAGGCGATATCCGTATTCTATTTCATGCAAGGGAAATGCAATGAGAGAAGAACATAGAATCAAGCAACAGGTTTTACATGCACAAACAGATCAAAATGCGGCGGACGAGCTAATCCGGCAGTATCTCCCATTTATAAAAGCACAAACCGCCAAATTTATCAAACGGATTCCCCTCGAAGGACATGACGAAGAACTCAGCGTTGCCATGTTTGCGTTTTACGAAGCAATGCTGTCCTACCAAAGAGGGAGAGGAGCTTTCCTGAAATTGGCATCTGTATCCATTCGGAATCGTTTGATTGACTATGCCCGCAAAGAGCAGCGGCACACAGGAACGGTATCGTTGGATACCCCTGTCTCTGACGGAGAGAACAGCCGTACACTGCTGGATGAGACGGAATCTGCGAGTCATGAAATAGAAGAGCGCTATGAGCGCTTAGCTGCCCGGAACGAGATACAGGAATTTGCATTACAGCTTTCTGCATTTGGTCTGTCTTTGTCCGATGTGGCTGACAGCTGCCCGAAGCAGGAGCGAACGCTGCATACCTGTATGCTGGCTTTGGCATATGCAAAGGAAAACCCTGCGCTGTTGGAGCAGATGGTGGCCAACCGGAAGCTGCCGCTTGCACAGCTGTCCATGGGTGCGGGACTGGAACGGAAAACGCTGGAACGGCACCGAAAATACTTGGTTGCCATTCTACTGGCATATACCAATGGGTTTGAGATCATACGCGGCCATTTGCGCCAGATCAAGCGGAAGGAGGGACCACAGGCATGAGCTATTTCATTATGGAATGCCACCCAGGGTATGCCGTGGCCCTGGATCAGGATGGACGATTCCTGAAGGTGGCAAATCTGAACTATGAGGTAGGGCAAATGACCACTGCTGTTGTTGAACTGAAGGGACAGGCGAAGGATGGACATAAAGCCAGGTCCACAAAACGCCTTGCGATGCTGGCGTCCATGGCTGCGTGCCTCTGCATGATGGCTCTTGCTTCCTGGAAGTTTATGCTGACACCCTATGGAACGATTAGAATGCAGATCAACCCGGATGTGCAGATTCATATCAACCGTATGAACTATGTCATTGGCTTGGAAGGACTGAACAAAGACGGCGAAGCTTTGATTAAGGGGTATCGGTATAGCTGGAAGAAAGATGATGAGGCCTCTGACGATCTCACAGACAAGGCAATGGATATGGGATATCTGAAAGATGGCGGAACTATCCGGCTGACCGTTGACTCCAGAAATGAGAAGTGGCGGCAGGAAACGGAAGACCGTATTGTTCTGGAGCTGGAGATACACACGGGAAAGTCTGTCAAAATCACGACGGATCCCGTTCAGGACGAACCAAAGAAGCCAGATCCTATTTTGTCGCCACATCCGGATTCAAGCGTGCCGGCATTCAGGCCTGATGCCGTTACCTCCCCGCTGCAGCCGAGCACTGATGCGTCGACGGCTGATGGCAAGGACGACATTGACGATGATGGGGATGAGCGGGACGATGTGAACGATGACCTGGATGACGACGGCAGAGAAGGTGATGATCAAAACGATGACACCCGGGATGACGATGAATCTGCTGAGGATGCAGATGACTCACCCGAGGATGATGAGTTGGACGAAGAGGATGATCTGCCTGAAGATGGCGAAAACGACCGGGACGTTGCGCCGCATGAGAAGAATGATGACGAGGCTGATCAGGACTCCAGGGAGGATGCTGCATCAGAAGACAGTGACGGAGTTGACGAAGACGACTAAAGAGTTTTTTGAAAAAGTTTGGCGCTGACCCCGGTTTCCAATTATCTCCTTCGTATCCTTTATACATGAACAGCAAAAACACCATATTAAACTCAAGAATCAAAAGGAGATGCGGAAATGAAAAACCACAGTTTACCCAACAAATTACTGGCCTTAGTCTTGACTCTCACCATGGCTGCATCCATGACTGCATGCGGGGAATCAGCATCCACTGCTGCCCCTGGCAAAGAAAATTCGAACTCGGCCGCTGGTGCAATTCTGCTGAGCGTCAATCCAGAGATTGAAGTGGAATACGATGAGCGAGGAGCCGTTCTGGAGATTGAGGGGATCAACAATGACGGCAAGACTATAATTGCCGAATACGAGAACTACCAAGGCCGGGAATGCGCTGCCGTTGTGGAGGAACTGGTGCAGAAGATTTACAAGGCCGGTTACTTTGAAAACCAAGTGGACGGCCATGCAAAAAATATTGTGATCAAGCTTGAAAATGGATCCGCCTGTCCGGATGATGGCTTTCTGGAAGCGGTTGCCGATGGGGTACGAAAGGCTGTCAAGGAATGCGGCGGCGCGTCCGCTGCCATGGTAGTCGACGACGATGATCTGGATGCTCAGGGACGTATCGGTACGGAAAAGGCACGGAAGCTGGTCCTGGCGCAGCTGGGCCTGAGAGCGGACGGTGCGTCCTTCAGCGAGGGCAAATATGAACTGGACGACGGCATATATGAGCTGGAGTTTACCGTTGACGGTGTGGAATATGAGTACGAGGTGGATGCGGTCACCGGCAAGGTTTTGGAGGCAGACTACGACCACAACGACGACTGGGATGCCTGGGAGTTAGATGAGGCCGATGACGGCTTTGATGGTCGGGAGGACATCGACGATGATTTAAATGATCGGGATGATGTCAATGACGACTAATTGAGCACTCTGCCAAGGTGACGATTACAGTGCACCATACGGATGGGTTCACAATAATGCTCTTAGATTGTGGGAACAATTAAGGTCCTGCTGCAACGGCCAAAAGACGATTGATTCCGCAAGACCGCTTAAAAATGGAAATGGCAGGAAAACACTGACGGGCAACTCTCCGTGCGGAGAGTTGCCCGTCAGCACTTATATAGAGAAGCGTTACAAAATAAGTCAGTCTGCGCTTTGAAGCAGATTATACAACGGCCTCTATTTAAACGAAAGCAACTTCTTGAAAAATGTTCTTGACTTGGAGTGAACTCTAGATTGTATAATTGGTTTATTCTGATGTGGAGGCATATTTATGACCATTAAAGAAGTCAGTGAGAAGTACGGTGTCACACAGGATACCCTGCGCTATTATGAAAAGGTTGCAATGATTCCGCCTGTTACCCGGACCGCTGGCGGTACAAGAGACTATCAGGAGGAGGACCTTGCCTGGGTAGAGTTGGCCATCTGTATGCGCTCAGCAGGTCTGCCTGTGGAAGCCATGACGGAATATGTACAGCTTACGGCACAAGGCGACCATACAATTCCAGAACGGCTGCAGCTCCTGGAACGCCAGCAGGCGGTATTGCTGGCCCAACGGGAACAAATCAACATGACTCTTGAACGGCTGGACTACAAGGTTGCACGATACCGAGAGGCTGTAAAGACAGGAAAATTGAATTGGAATAAACACAATTGAAAAGGAAGGTTTTTAGATGATTTACAGAGACTTTCAAAACCTGAAGCTGTCCGGCCTGGGCCTGGGGATGATGCGCCTGCCTACGGTAGATGGGGATGATGCGGCCATCGACGAGGCGGCTGCAGCCGAAATGATCGATTTGGCTTACCAAAGTGGAATCAACTATTTTGACACCGCGTGGGGCTACCATGCCGGTCACTCCGAGGAGGTGGCAGGCAGGTGCCTGTCCAAGTACCCTAGGGAGAGCTTTTATCTCGCCACAAAGTTCCCCGGCTATGACAACTCCAATATGCCGAAGGTGGCTGCTATCTTTGAAGAGCAGCTCAGAAAATGCCGAACTGCCTACTTCGACTTTTACCTGTTTCACAATGTGTACGAAGGGAATATCGACGATTATCTGAATCCTGAATTCGGCATTCTGGACTACCTTCTGGAGCAGAAGAAAAATGGCCGCATCCGGTACCTGGGCTTCTCCTGCCACGGGTCCATCGAGGTCCTGCGGCGGTTCCTGAACGCCTATGGAGCGCACATGGAGTTTTGCCAGCTTCAGCTCAACTACATGGACTGGCACTTCCAAGGCTGTGATAAAAAAGCCGAACTGCTCCAGGAGCGGAATATCCCCATTTGGGTCATGGAACCACTGCGGGGCGGTAAATTGGCAAGGGTATCCGATAGGACCGCAGCCCAGCTGAAAACCATGCGGCCCGGCGAAACCATTCCTGGATGGGCTTTCCGGTTTCTTCAGGCGATTCCCGGCGTTACGATGGTTCTCTCGGGGATGTCCAGCATGGAGCAGCTTCGGGAGAACCTGAAAACCTGGGAGACCGATGCCCCTTTGACTGCGTGTGAGCTGAGTGCATTGGTAGACCTGCAGGATCAAGAAACCAAGGCTGGGGGTGTCCCCTGCACCGCCTGTCACTATTGCACAAGCCACTGTCCCCAGAGCTTGCCAATCCCTGATCTGCTGGCACATTACAATGAACACAAGCTGACGGGCGGCGGATTCCTTGCGCCTATGGCGGTGGGCAGTATGCCGGCGGACAAGCGCCCGGCCAACTGCATGGCTTGCCGCAGCTGCGAACAGGTCTGTCCACAGCAAATCGAGATCTCGGAGATTTTGCATGAGTTCTCTGATATGATTGGGATGTGAGCTTTGATGAAGCGGGAGAAAACCAATGAAGAAACTGCTGACTGTTTACAATGCCGCTTCCAACGGTATTGTGGAGCAGATTGCTGAGATGTTTCAAGCTGCGATGGGCGGCGGCTCGGCGAAGTGGAGGCCATTCCCGATCTGTTCGCTTGTATGAACACCAAACAGCACTATCATGACTGGAACGCGGACTACTACTATAACCAGGTCCATACGAAGGGACACGGCAGGGCTTCGGACTGTATCAAGTGCGGCAAGTGTGAAAAGGCCTGCCCCCAACACCTGCCTATTCAGGAACTGCTGAACGATGTGGCAAGGGAATTTGAACAGAGATAAAATTGTGCCTAAAAAGCGCACCCTTGCTTGGGACTGTATAATTGGCCGAAATTTCACCTTTAAGGCGACAGCTTTTTCCGGAACCGCAAAAGAAAATTACAAAAATCAAAGGGTGCTGTTATGGAATTCAAAGAAGTTATTAAAAATCGCTACGCCTGCAAAAAATTTGACGGCCCTCCAGTGGACAAGGCCCAATTAAACATAATTCTGAAAGCGGGCTGTCTGGCACCTACTGCAAAGAATTGCCAGGAATAGCGCATCTGCGTGTTGCAGTCGCAGGAAGGACTCGCCAAGGTTGACCAGATAACGCCCTGCCGCTATGGATCTACCACTGTCTTGGCGGTGGCGTTTGACAGCAAAAACGTGTTTACCTATCCAGGTGGGAAGCTGGACTCCGGCGTGGAGGATGCTGCCATTGTTGCTACCCACTTGATGCTGGCGGCCAAGGATGTGGGTGTGGACAGCTGCTGGATCAATTTCTTTGACCCGGAAGCCGCTGCCGGGGAGTTGGAACTGCCGGAGAATGAGAAGATTCTGATGCTTTTGGATCTGGGCTATGCTGCAGAGGGCGGCGGACCATTGCCGAATCACTGCTCCGTAAGGAACTGTCAGAGATTGTTCGGTATATGTAATTTAGGAGGAATATTACCATGAATAGAACGTTAGTAGCCTACTTTTCTGCCAGCGGCGTCACTGCCAAGGTTGCCCAAAATCTGGCTGCATCCATTGGTGCCGATCTCTTTGAAATCGTTCCAGAGACACCATACACTGATGCCGATTTGGATTGGAACAACCCGCACAGCCGCTCCAGTGTGGAAATGAAAGACAAATCCAGCCGCCCGGCTATTGTCGGCGGGGTGGAGAGTATAGGACGGTACGACACCATCTTTGTGGGGTTCCCTATCTGGTGGTATGTGGCCCCCACTATCATCAGCACATTTCTGGAACAATACGACTTGACCGGCAAAACCATTATCCCCTTTGCGACTTCGGGCAGTTCCGGTATGGGCCGGACCAATGCCGACTTGGAGCCTTCCTGTAAAGGTGCACTTCTGAAGGAGGGCAGGCGTTTTTCTGCTAACGTCGGCACTGACGAGTTGAAAAGGTGGGCCGAGAGTATTGGTGAACTCAATTGAAAATTGGCACAATGAAGGGTGAACTGCACTGGTACAAGAGAACTATGGAAAATACAAGAACTTTTCTGTAATAGCTCGGACGATGGAGGATACTGTAGGAAGAAACCCCGGGAAAAGCAGAAAATTTGCCGGAATCTCATGGCTCCAGCGGTCCATTCTGTCACGGACATACCATAAAACAGGGGCAGCGCATAGCGCTGCCCTTGTTTTATGGAGAAAGAGATATCGGAAATTTCACAGGACAATACATGACTACTGCGGCGGAAAATGTGAACATCCTCACAGGAAATTCGCGGTATTCCAAAGGCAGATGAGGACAATTACAAGCTGAAGCCCAATGAATAATTTATCCACGGAAGCCGCACTGAGCCGCTTGCTGCATTTACGTCCAATGGCACCGCCGGCAATACCGCCCAGAACCATAAGGAATATGACAAATGGAGAAATCGTGGGGATGGATCCAGAGAGAAAGGATTTTGCCAGATTTGTAGATTGGCTTAGAAGAATGATAAACAGGGAGTTTGCCACCGCAATTTTTGTGCCCATGCCAAAGAAATAGTGGAGGACAGCCATGTTGAAAGGACCGCCCCCAATGCCCAGAAAACTGGATGCACACCCCAGCGCGATTCCGATCACCACACATCCACTTGCGGAACGGATATGAATGGGATGGATCGTATTCTTTTTGACAGTATAGAAAAGAGTTGCAATGGTTAGAAGCATCAAACAGAGAGACTGGACAATGCCGGCGATTCTCAATGAGATGGCGCCGCAAATAGCCGAAAAAATCTGATTGCCCAAAAGGCCTCCCGCAGCTGCGCCGGCAGCCAAAGGAAATGTTGTTTTGAGATCAATCGTGCCGGAGCGGTCTAAAAAACTCCTGCTCACGTTGTAGAGGGACATAACAAAAACACTGCAGCTTGAAAGAAAGCTGGCCGCATCTACATCTGCAAGTCCAAGCAGATCCATTAGCGGCTTCATCAAAACGCCGCCCCCAATGCCACAGATCCCGCCGATGACAGAAGCGCCCAATGCAATTAAAAAAAATAGCAGGTTCACAGGTTCCCCTCCAAATGTATCGTGTTTTCCGTGTTACAGTTGCCACATCAATGGAAGAGTCCGGCAGGTAAGTGAATTTGCCAAGCCTTGTATGATACTGGCGATATCTGAAACAGTGCTGATGTCTACCCGGAAAAGGCCTCCGCATTCGCAGAATCTGCGTGTCAGAGGCACTTCCGCTATCTGATGTTAAATTTCGAGATGCAGGAATCAAGGAAGATTTTTTGAGATGGATAATACGCACTTGCCCCCAAAGCCTCTTCAATTCGAATCGCTTCGTTCCATTTTGCGGTGCGTTCACTTCTGGCAGCTGATCCTACTTTCAGCTGTCCTGCGCCGCTGGCAATTGCCAAATGTACAATGGTGGCATCTTCCGTTTCACCGGAGCGGGCAGATATGACGGGAAGATATCCGTGGCTCTTGGTATAGGAGATGGCCTCCATGGTTTCAGTAATCGTACCAATCTGATTCATTTTGATCAAAACGGCATTACAGCACTTCTCGGAAACGCCTCTTCGGATTCGTTCGATGTTGGTGGTAAACAGGTCGTCCCCAACGATTTGAATGCGGCGGCCCAGCCGCTCCGTCAGCAAGCGGCAGCCATCCCAATCCAGCTCGCCAGTACCATCCTCAATGGAGACGATGGGATACCGCGCTACCCAATCGCACAGCAAGTCGATGAATTGTGCAGGGGTGTATTCTCTGTCCTCCAATGACAGGGTATATGTTCCGGTTTTCTCGTTGAAAAACTCGCTGGAGGCAATATCCAGGGCGATTCCCAAATCTTTTCCCGGGCAATACCCGGCTTGTTCAATACTCTCAGTCAGCAAACGGAGGCCGTCCTCATTGCTTTTGAAAGCTGTGGGCCAAAAGCCGCCCTCATCCGCGATGGAGACCGGACGTCCACTTTCCTGGAAAAGCTTTTTGGCCGCAAGATAGGTTTCCGCTACCATGGCGTAGCCCTCAGCGAAGCTTTTTGTGCTGATCGGAATCACTAAAAAGTCTTGGATATCAATGGCGTTGGCGGCATGGGCACCTCCGCCTATTATCTGGACCATTGGTACGGGAATCGTGTTTGCCATGGCGCCGCCCAAATAGCGGTACAACGGCTGATGTTCATAATTTGCGGCTGCGTAACAGGCTGCCAGGGAACAGCCGAGAATCGCATTTGCACCCAGCTTAGACTTGTTGGGCGTTCCGTCCAAGGAAATCAACCGCGCGTCAATTTGACGCTGATCCCTTGCATCCAGACCGATCATAGCGGGGCCAAGCACCTCGTTAACATTGTGAAGCGCCTGTGCAACGCCCTTGCCTCCGAAGTGAGAATCTCCATCGGGTAATTCTAACGCTTCAAATTTCCCGGTGGATGCGCCTGACGGAACCATTCCCCTGCCGGTTGTCCCGCCAGCCAGCACGACTTCCACTTCAATGGTTGGGTTTGCCCGGGAATCATAGATTCGGCGCGCATGTACAGCTTCTATTGCATAAGGCTTCATAGAGACGGCTCCTTGTCATCGATTTTACGGACAAGCAGGCTGATCGCCTGCTGATAGGTGGAAAAGTCCTGACATAAGATTTCGGATGCGGCCTCACGAACCAGGTTTTGATCCTGCGCTGCCGTCAAATACTCCACCGGGGACTTTCCATCCACCCGCGCCAGCAGCAAAAAGCCAAGTGTTTGGATTGCCTGCCTTTCCAAAAGAGTAGGCTCCACGCACGTAACGCGATCAAAGTAGAGCCGCATCATGTAGGAAAGAAGTTCTAGGTAGCCATGACTCCACTCGGGGTGCTTGACCGCCTTGAGCAGAAAGTGGTTGGAGAAGAACGCCACATCAAAGCAGGGATTCCCGTAGCAAGCAACCTCCATGTCCAAGATGCAGATACCGTCATCTTTTACAAGGATATTCTTTGGACTGTAGTCGCCGTGAATCAAGACAGACCGCTCTGTGGTTAAAAAAGTCATAACGGCAGCACCTTTTTTGGCGAACTGCGGATATTTTTTCAGCACATGCTGGATATAGGGCTCAATACGCAGGTCGTAAAAAAACTGTTGATTATGAAAGCGACGGGCAATTTCCGCAGAGTGCGCCGTCTCATTATGTACTGTACACAGAGCTGTAATGGCTTTTTCTGCGACACGGTAGTTCATCTCTCCATTTAATAGGCGGCTCTTCCACATTGCCCAGCTTTCAGGAACAGCCTTCCGAACCATAATGTAGTTTTCTGCATCATAACTGATCGGCTTTGGAACAGCATTGGGGACCAATTTGGCATACTGCTCGAACACATCATATTTCCACACGGAGCCGCTGCGGAGCGCACTCCCAGGGTTCCGCGACCTTCAGCCGGGCAAGCGCTTGTTTTACAAGGATTTGTGCTCCCCCCTCCGAGGCCATTGCCGCGGTTCCGGAGACGCCGCTGGAGAAATACTCCACCTGCGTGTTTGACGCAGAATGGATGAATCCTCGATCGAGGAGATATGACAGGAGTTCTTCCCAGTTCTCAATCGAAGCCATATCGAACACTTCCTTTTGTATAAATGCCTGGCAAGGGGAGTCAATTTAAGGCTGCGCAGAGCTAGATAGCGCTTAAATCGTCATCTGCCATGCAAAGGTGGACGGCACCAATTTTGAACGTCCTGGGAAGAGCCAAAATATGCGGATCGCTGCCGACAAATTTCTTTTTCGCGTCCTCCAGGGCCTCTTCAAACGTTGCGCGGGTCTTCAGGCCCATGCTGCGGGCGATGCCAGGTTCCTGTGCGCCAACGATATAGATGGCACTGGTATTCATTTCCGCGATATGCCCGCAGGACATCATGGAGAATCCGTGGAACGGATGGAACGCGTTGGCATAGCGGTATTTACGGATATACTCCTCATTCGTCGCGTAATACTCGCCATAGCGGTTCATATCAGGAAGAATATTCATGTAATCATGCTGGAACAGTTCATATAGCTCCCGCAAATACGGCCAGCGTTCGTCGTGGAAATAGCCGTTGCAGATCGACGAACAGATGATAACACAGTTTTCTTTCATCACGCGCTTATGCCGAATCACCTGGGCAGAAAGCGCCTGCATCATCTGGATGGGATTCGTGCCCATGCCGTTTCCGTAGTGGAAATCCTGCGGCATGCCAAAGATCATGACATCATATTTTTCTTTCGCAAAGGGAACATATGTACGCTTGTTAGCCATGGGCCAGGAGGCCTTTTGAACATCCGCGGCATAGCCGCTCCAGATTTCAATTTGCCGGGAGTAAGTATCCAGGACCGCGTCGCAGCAGAAGAATTTGTGTCCCATCTGCTCCTCTATGTACATGCCGATCTCATCAAACTTCGTGCGCATGAGGGAGTGCCCGGAGACAGGGGTAAAGTCTTTCCGATGCATGACGTCGGGGACATGGTGGGACGCAATTGAACGCCAGTGCGTGATGCCGGTAGAGCAGTGCTTGTAGCCGCCCGAATAGCCGCCGTAAGGGTTCCCTTGGCAGTGGCCAATCAAAATGGGCAGGTCGCACGTAAATACATACTTGTTCATCAGGACGGGATCGCCGCGGGAGGTAGTCCCCAAATCGACCATATGTTCATCGTCTTCGCTGTCGTGGGAGGTAATCTGCCCGGAATAATAGAACTCATTAAAAAGCTCATCCCCTAAAATTTGCTTCATTTCCGCGGCGGTGGCGCGGGGGTGAAGACCATTCGAGAACAGGAGCAGAATATCCTCTTTATTGACGCCGGCCGCATAAAGCTCTTCTAAAATGACACGAATTGCGACCTTCCGGTGAGAGGTGGCTTGGCAGCCGCCCTTCACGATGTCGGGAATAACGATGACCACAGAAGAACCCTTATGTGCCAGTTCGGAAATGGGGAGCATCCCGATCGGATTGCGGACGGACTGCTGGGTTGCGCGGTAGATGTCCGCCTCTGGAATATGGGGAGGATCGGGAACAGTCTCGCCCGGAATAAAAATATCTGTGTTATCAGGCAGCGTGGCGCCCATGACGCCATGTCCATACTCAAAATCCAGTTTCATAAATATTACACCTCTTCTGAAAGTAAATCTCGTTTGCTTACCGTCAGAGCCCTTAAAAAATCATTTATACGAATACTTCGTTAGAACAAGTTGCCGTCTGCATCAAAATTCCAAACATACGGATCGGTCAAAATTTCAATGCATGCCGTGGCCGAGAGCGTGGGCAAGAGCGCCGTGGAGACTTCAATCTCGCCAATGTGCAGTGTATTTGGAATCCGCATGAGACGAGCTTCCTCAGTACGTATTCCGTCGCATGTGTACAGGGCAGCCCTGATTGCCAGCAGGTCGTTTTGCAGAATAATTGGAATCCGCCCGCCAGCCAGTGAACGAGAGGTGATGTTGTTGGCATACCCTGCGTCAAAGTCGATTTTGTCAAAAGCACGCTTGGTAGAAAAGTCTGCCAGACCTATACCGGTGGCATTGCCATGGCTCTCATCACTCACATCCAGGACCACTCTGCGCTGCACATCCGGCTTCAACTTCAGATGAGGATTTCCGGAAATGCCGGTCACATTTGGATCCATGCCAGGGCCGCTGAAATTTTTTCCAATTTGATCCACAATCAGAACATCGAACTCGTCTGCGGGAAGCCTGGGCATGCTCATCTTTGCTTCGGCCTGCAGCAGTTTCTCCTGCTCGGGAATCTCCTCCGGCGTTAAGGCGATCACCCTTCGAACTTTATCCAGAGGGTTTTCCAGGGTGGCAAGTCCAAAGAGAACATTTGCGTGTTTTAATACAGCAGAGCCAAAAGCAAATACGTTGTGGGACATGTCATCCATGGGAAGACGGTGGCATGTGGCAGCCCCCACGTTTTTCCCAAGGCCGATTGTCATCATCTTCATCAAGCCGCTCTCATATTCACCGCGAAAGTTTGTGTGCGGCTTGATGCGGTTGACGATTACAATTCCGTCAGCCTCGGCGGCATACTTGTCAATGTAGACTGGATACCCATCCATGTTGCTTCCAATCTGCACGACCTCCATCGTGGCGCGAATGGGCGCTCCTACGGTTTCTTCCGTAATACCAAGGTTCTGCAGCATCAAAGCCTGTCCCTCCGCAGTTCCGCCGCCATGGCTTCCCATGGCAGGGATGAGGAAGGGATCAGCGCCCAAGGCTTTTAATTCCGAAACAATCGCACACATCTCCTCCGGGTATCGATCGGTTCCCCGACTGCCGGCAGTGATTGCAATGCGCATACCAGGCCGGATGGAGCGGCAGATTTTTTCCTGGGAGAGGGCATCGTGGATGGCTGCTGGGAGATCCTCTATTTTTGTTTGATCGAAATTCTGACGAATCCGGACCATTGAAGGGAGCTTGACACCCTCCAGCAGCCGGCTGACAACATGGTTCCGATCCCAGTGACTGTCTCTGAATACTTGACCCATATTTGTTGTTCACCCTCTTGTTGCTTATATCCTGGACTTGACAGTTATTGATACTGCCCCTTCATGTACTGTGCAATTAACTCGGGATCATCGGTGGAAGCCATCATAGACATTTTATGAGACTCCTCCTGGCTGAGGGATCGGCACCGTTCCAGCACCTCACGCAGGTACTTCCGGGGGAATTTTACCGCACCATTTTCGTCCATATGAATGACTTCACCCGGGCAGACGTCCATGCCGCAGATCTCCACGGGGACATTGACGGCCTTGACGGCCATAGGCCCGTGGCCGGCAGACGTTCCCGTCAGCATATACTGCAGTCCCATTTCACGAATTTCGTCCACATCACGGGATGGACCGTCAGAAATGATGCCGACACATCCGACTGATTTAAAAGCAGTAGCCATGTTGCCGCCGCAAAGGCCGATTTTTCCTTTAATGGCTTCGGGGAAGTCCTGTTTAATAAGCAGAACCACGGGCTGGGGAGAGTCCTTGATGGCATGGAGTACATCCACGAGTGCGGGACCTGCCTTGATGGTGGCATCAGGGATTCCGTATACGCAGGTTACGGCAAAGCCGCAGGTACGGCCAAGCTCTGGATACATCACACGCAGGGTTTGGTCCGTATACCAGTTGCACTCCCAAGGAGAGTACAGGTTCAGGCAGGTGGGGGCGCCTGGATAGGTGGCGACCACATTAGTAATGGTGGGCGTGTCAAACTGTTCCAGTTCCTTGATGATCTCGAGTTCTACCTGCAGACTGACTGCCTCGTTCTTCATTTGGGGCCTCCTTATTTTACAGCGTCAGCCATATCGCGCATTTTCTTGCCCTCGTTCTTCCAGAACTTTTCCAGGACCTTCAGCTGGTCTCCGAGGGAGAAGTGCTTCACACCCAGGGAGATATAGTACTCCGCGGCTTCAGGGGTCGGGATTTCGCAGCGGGGCTGTACGCCGTGCTCCAGAGCAACCTCGATCATCTTACGCTCGGCAGCCTTGTACTCAGCTTCATATTCCGCCCGATTTTTGCCGGCGCTCATGGAGTAGTCCGAGGGGCCAAACTGAACCATGTCCACACCGGGAACGGAACAAATCTCCTCGATGTTCTCCATGGCCTCCTCTTTTTCGATCATGAAGCACAGTACAATATCGTCCAGACGCTTCACATGATCCATCTGATCAATATGGGACTGCGTTCCGATGTAGCGGCGGTTGGGATATCCAAAGCGGCCGCGGCCCAGGCAGTCCGGCTTCATCATGGCAACGCTCTCCCGCACCTCATCCGCAGTGTGGTGATCTGCGAAGTTGATGGCCTGAAAACCAGCGGCAACTGCTTTCTGCGCCACATATCCCCGGTTCTGGAAATCTACTTTTATCATGGTGCCCATGTTTTTCAGCTCTGCGGCCCGCGCGATATTCTCCAGATCTGCATGGGTGAACGGCGCATACTCGGCGACAAATTCCACATAGTCAAAATTGCTGGTTTCCCCGATGATTTCCGTGTAGAAAGGCCAGGTGCTCCAAATGCGGGTGGACGTGGTGGGAAGATGGTCGTTAAGAAGGGCTCTGATCTTATTTTCTTTCATGGTCGTTTGTTCCTTTCTGTACGTCAATTGGGGAATTACTTTACAAAGCAATCAGAAAATTCGCTGTGCAGAACTGCGTTCAGCTTTTCCCAGACCTCTCCGGATGGCCGGCGCAGAGGGCTGCAGGGAGGTCCGGCATGAAGTCCCACAATGTTGGCCGCTTCCTTGGCAATGGTGGGGCCGGGGGCCATGCCGAGAATCGGCTTGAGCTTCAGAAACTTGTTTTGTGCCTGCTCAGCGGCCTCCATATCCCCCTGGACATAGCTTTCATAAATCTTGACCTGATTGGCGGGAATGGAATTTGCCGGGCCGGAAACAGCCGCGGGAGCGCCTAGCTTGAATGCCTCCAGGAAGAGGGCGTCGATGCCCATAATGACCTGGAACGTATCCGAATTGTAGGCCATATATTGCTTGAACAACTCGATATCGCCGCTGGAATCCTTAATGCCGACAATGTTCGGCAGACTGACCAAACGGCCCAGCAGCTCTGGCGTAATACAAAGTCCGGTGCGGGGAGGAATGTTATAAAGCAGAATTGGAAGCGGGCTGTTCTCCGAGATAATTCGATAGTGCTCGTAGAGATCCTCCTGGGTTGGGGCGATGTAATAGGGGGTTACCACCGCCACGGCATCCACACCATGGCTGGCGGCCATTTCGCACAATCGCAGAACCTCCCGCGTTGTTGGCGCACCGCAGCCAGCGATGACGGGAACCCGTCCTGCCACTTGGCTAACAATGACGTCCAGAATATGTGCCTTCTCTTCCAATGTGTAAGCAGTAAATTCGCCGCAGGAGCCCAGGGCAAAGATACCGCCGATCCCGCAGCGGATCCCGTTTTCAATAATTTCACAAATTCCTTCATCACAGATGCTGCCATCCTCGTTGCAGGCGGTCAGCAGTGCGGGAATAATACCTTTCAATGGATTCATAAAACGTGCTCCTTTTGAGTTATTGAGATTCTGGAATTTAGATACAGCCAAGCAGGGAGACAATTCCAGAAACCATCATAAAAAAGCAGATACAAAGCTTCAGGGATTTCACATTCAGACGGTGGAGCAGCCGGATGCCAACCTGTTTCCCCAACAAAGAGGTCGCCATGCCCAAAATTGCCAGAGGAAGCAACTCTACTGTTAAAATTCCGCTCGCAAATCGGGCCGCTATCGTCAGCGACATGTTGATGGTAAAAAAGGCCTGGAGGGTTCCCACATACGCTTCTTTGTCATCTCCTGCGAGGGACAGGAAATACATGGCGATTGGCGGACCTCCAATGCCAAAAAACGCGGTGCCAAGACCAGAGAGAACGGAACAGAGCACAGTCGTCAGCAGGTTTTGCGGGAGGCGAACTGTTCCGGCTTTCCACACGTTATAAAGATTGTATAAGCCCAGCAGAATTAGAAAAATGGAGAAATAGAGCTCCAGATTTTCTATGTTTGCTTTCCCGAGAAAGAAAACACTGGGGACGCTCACGAGGACATAAAGAGTCGAGGGGAGCCAAAGCTGTTTCCATAGAATGTGATGGCGGTACTGCCATGCCAATACCAGAATGCCCGCGTAAATAATGGCGGAAGAAAGGCCGGAAGCCGCCAAGAACGGCAGCAGCAATGGCAGAAACTGCATCAAAAAGATGGCTCCGCCAAAACCGATGGTAGCTGTTAAAAAGCCAGCGACTGCGGATAGGGCAGCAACAGCAACATACAGAAACATCTCGCGTTACAGGCGCTTACGTAGTTCATCAAAACGGGCGCCCTGCTCCGTCCAGAAATTCTTCAACACCTTCATCTGGTCACCCACGCAGAAGTGGCGGACGCCCATTTCCAGGTAGTAGGGCATCTCATCCATGCTATCAATATGAGCACGGGGCTGAATCCCTTTTTTAAGCGCCGTCTCAAACACATACCGCTCCGCCTTGCGCCACTCTGCCTTGTGTTCAGCTGGATTCCAGCCGCGGGTAATGCAATAGTCATTTGCGCCGAAGGTAATCATATCAACGCCTTTAATCTTGCAAATCTCCTCGATCTCGTCCACCGCAGACTGTTTTTCAATCATGAAGCACAAAACAACCTGGTTTAAGCGCTCCACATGGGCCATACAGGGAATATGGGACTGCATGCCGATAAACCGAGCGTTGGGGTAACCGAAATGCCCCTCCATTCCAGGGCCTTCTGGGCGAACCATGTTAACGGTTTCGCGGACTTCCTGGGCAGAGTGGTGGTCGGAAAAAAGGATGGATTGAAAACCCGCTGCAATTGCCCGCTGCGCAACATAGCCGCGATTCATGAAATCCACCTTGATCATGCTGCCCATGTTGTACAGCTCGGCGGTTCTGGCCAGATTTGCCAACTGCTCCTGAGAAAAGGGAACGTATTCTGCGACGAACTCGAAATAGTCAAACGCCCCGATGTTGCCCAAGGACTCTAAAAAGCCGGGCCAGGTACTCCAAAGTCTGCTGCTGATTGAGGGCTTTCCCTCATCCAGAATCATACGCAGACGATTCTCTTTCATCATGCTGTGCCCCTCCCTTTCTTCTGCTTCAACGCTCAGCGGATTTGTTCTCCGACCTGACGGTTCAGGACCTCGATTACATAGCCCAGTTCCTTTGTCGTGTCAAAATATGCCCAGGTTTTGCCTAGGTTTTTGCCCACAGCGGATCCATACTGGGTACACGCAATACCCTTCGATTTGAAAAACTCCATAGCTTCGTTCAAGGAGCCCACTTCGTACTTCAGGTGATGTACGCCTTCTCCCTTTTCACGCAGAAAGTCTTTCCAAACGCTCTCTCCGTCCACCGGCTCAATCAGCTCGATTTCGGAGGTTCCCATGCGGATGAAGCAGAAACGCGCGGTAAACCATTTTTTCTCGCCATGGTAATAGAGCTGCACGTCCTCAGGCTTCATTTCCTTTGGGGGAAAATCTGTGATGTTGTACTCTGTGAAGTCTTCGATCAAACGCATGCGGTCCAGGGTGTCTTCAATATTTTTGACAACAACACCAACGTGCAGATAAGAATTCAAATCAAGTTTACTCATAAAAATCAGGACTTCCTTTCTGTCTCAGTATTAGTCTTCGCGCAGCTTTTCGAAGTTCTTGTTCTTGCGCAGGGCAAGAACCAAAGAGAGTACGGCCAAAATCAAAAATACCAGACTGATCGGCTTCGTGAGAAAAATGGACCAGTCGCCCTTTGAGAGCATCAGTGCTTTCCGCAAAAATTTCTCAGCCGTGGGGCCCAGGACAAAGGCGAGTACCATCGGAGTCGTGGGATAGCCGTTCTTCATGGCAAAGAAAGAGATAATTCCAAAGAAAAGCATGACGCGGACATCGAACATGGTATTGCGAAGCGCGAAGGTTCCTGTCAGGCACAGAACGGTTAAAATGGGAACCATCAAGCGCATGGGGATTTTCGTGACATTGGAAAAGGGCTTAATCAGCAGTTTGCCCTGCAGCAGCATGAAAATGTTGACCAGGAACGCGCTGAGAATCATAGCATAGACCAGGTTGCCATGGGTGGAGAAGAGCATGGGACCGGGAGTCAGGTTCTGCATCATGAGCGCGCCCAGCATGACGGCAGTCACGGTATCGCCGGGGATGCCCAGAGTCAGCAGGGGAATGAGGGCGGCGCCTGTCACGCCGTTGTTGGCAGATTCCGAGGCGGCGATTCCCTCTAGGCTCCCCTTTCCGAATTCCTCGGGGTGCTTGGAGCGCCGTTTGGCCGTGTCATAACTGAGAAAAGACGCGATGACGGATCCAGTGCCGGGGATGGCGCCGATGACAACGCCGATCAAACTCCCGATTCCGATAGTGGGCAGGCACTGACGCAATTCATGCCGGTTGCAGGCTCCGCTGATTTTATCGGTCACCATGTCATCCTTTTCGTCGATCCGCAGAACCTTGAAGAGAATTTCGCCGATGGCGAACAGACCGATCAGCGCAGTGACCAGGTCGATGCCGCCGGTAAATCCGCGAATGCCAAATGTCATGCGCTCAATACCGCCAACGGGATCCAAACCAATCGAAGCCAGAAGGAGACCCAGACCGGCCATGGAGAGGCCTTTTACAAGGTCCTTGCTGCACATGGAGACGATAATCGTCAAGCCGAACAGACAGAGGGAGAACATATCCGGGGCGCCGAATTTTAATGCATAGCTGGCAATGGTGGGCGCAAAGAACAGAAGGCAAAGAGCACTGATGATGCCGCCGGCAAAAGAGGCCATCAGCGCCATGTCCAGTGCCTTGCCGGCCTTTCCCTGGCGGGCAAGCGGATTGCCGTCCCAGGCGGTAGCGGCGGATGCTGGCGTGCCCGGGGTGTTGAGCAGGATTGCCGTGATACTGCCGCCATAGATACCGCCGAAGTAGACGCCCAGCAAAAGAACGATGCTGGGGACCGGATCCAGCGCGAAGGTGAGAGGGAGCATCAGCACCACGCCCATAGTAGCCGTCAGGCCGGGCAAAGCGCCGATAATAATACCGAAGAAAAGGCCCAGGTTGGCATAAACCAGGTTCGCCAGTGTGAATACGTTTGGCAGTGCATTTGTAATATTATCAAGCATCGTCATACTCCTCCCTTAAAAGATGGATGGCAGGGGAACGTACAAAAAGCGGGAGAAGCCAAAGTATACCGCGATTACCAAGGCAAACGAAATCAGATAGAAATACCAGCGCTTTTCCCGGAAGAGAAGCAGCATCACGGCACAGAGCAAACAGTACGTTATGATGTAACCGAGATAGTCGACAACAAAGGTTGCCGCAAAGGCCAGAGCCATTACGACCACAAGAGTCCAATATTTTTTAAAAACATTTTTGAAAAATTCGGGGAGTGGGGTCTTGGCAGTCTGAGTCGGGGCCTGCACTTCCTGGCTGAGCTTGCGGTTGGAAACCAGCTTATTGATCAGCTGCAGGAGATTGGGCAGGAGTATCAGGCAGCAGGCCATTTGTGGAACGAAGCGAGGGCCAAGCAGGTCGGTTGTGGCGGAATTGTCAATCAGGGACGGAATCAGCAGCAGCATGACCACGGCAATGCATATCATGAGAATATTGGCTGTAATTGGCTGTTTTTTCGTGTTATTCTCCATAGTCATTCCTCATTGTAAAAGTTTCGACGGAAAGATTTCAAGAGGAGCCGCATGTACATGCGGCCCTCTTGTCATCTGTATTAATGATTCAAAAGCTTGTCCGGATTAGCCGAACATGGTTTGGAACAGCTCGCTCTGCGCCACGACGGCATCATGGAACTCCTGACCGGAAGTCCCCAGGGTCTGGTGGCGGGAACCCTCACGATAAGTGGAATAATTGGAGCCCTCCTCCAGGATCTTCAGAATCGTCTCTTCCAGATAGTCTCTGATTTCGGGATCGATGCCGGTGGGAGCGATGTAGCCCTCCAGGACGGCCAGGGTGAAGTCAACGCCCTGCTCTTTGCAGGTGGCCAGGTCGGGGAAGTTCTCGGAGCGCTCTTCCTCGGCGATGCAGATGCAGGTGAAATCGCCGGACTCGACATAGGGCTGTGCCTCATGGGGATGGAAGAAGCCGCAGTTGATCTCGCCGGACAGCAGCGCGGGGATCACCTCGCCAGCGCCGGAATAGTTCACGATATTATAGTTCGTCAGGCCCTTTTCGGCCAGCATGGGGAACAGCGCTTCGGCGCCAAAGGCGGGGATGGAGCCGGCAGCTCCGCTTGTGCCAACGGTGACCTCGATGTTGTTGGCTTTCACATAATCAATCCACTCGACGATGTTCGTAACACCCCAAGCGGCAGGGACTGCCAGGGACATCGGCTTCTTGCCGACGCCGCAGATGAAATCAAAGTCATCGATGGTGTACTCGACCTCTCTCAGCAGGGGCTGGGCAGAGAAAACGCCGGAGGTGGAGTAAAGCAGGTTATAGCCGTCGTTTTCATAGTCCACAGCCTCGGCAAAGCCGATGGTGCCGCCGGCGCCGTCTCGGTTGGTTACGTTCATGTTCTGACCTGCGTAGGTGGGGAAGTCCGCCGCGATAGCGCGGGTCAGCAGGTCGCTGCCGCCGCCGGCGGGCCAAGCGACCATCATGGTCACGGGCTTGGTGGGATAGTCGAAGGTGTCGGCTTCCTCGGCGGGCTTGGGATCCTCGGCGGGTTTTTCGGTCGAAGCGTTTCCTCCGCAGGCGACCAGGGAGAACATCATGCAGAGGGTGAGGGCGATTGCAAAAAGTCTCTTCATTTCTTCTTCATCCTTCCGTAAATTTTGGTTTTTATATCACGGGAAATACCCGTCATATACCATTTGCTATAGGGAAAACGAATGCGATATGGCAGCTATGCGGATCGGGGAGCCGTCCGCTGGCCCTGTCATGGAGCTACAATATTTTTACAGGGCTTGCCGGTGGAAACCGCCAGAATATTATCAATATTCATGCGGCCCATGTTGTGGGTTGCACCCTTGGAGTGACCACCCAGATGGGGTAGAAACACCACGTTCTCCAACTCGAAGAGAGGGCTCTGGCGGAGCGGCTCCTCGTTGAAGACATCGAGGCCCGCACCGGCAATTTGATTGGCCTTCAGTGCATGATACAGCGCATCCTCATCCACCAAGCCTCCGCGTGCGGTGTTGACCAGATAAGCGGTGGGCTTCATCATGGCAAGTGTCTCTGCGTTGATCATGTGATAGCGTTCTTTGGTCAGTGGTCCTGTGCAAACCACAAAGTCAGCGTTACGGTAAATCTCTTCGGTGCCGGCTTTCTTTGCGCCCAACGCTGCAAAACGATCACCCGGTAAATAAGGATCGTGGGCTAGGATATTCATGCTGAAACCTGCGGCACGCTTGGCAATACGTTGACCGATCGCACCAAAGCCGAGGATGCCAATTGTCTTTTCAAATAGGTCGTCTGCCACCGTATACCCCCAGTTTCCGCTGCGAACTGCCTGATCCATGGGAATAATGTGACGGGCCAGGGCCAGCATCAAGGCTATGGTGCAGTCCGCCACGGAATCGGAGTTGGCTTCGCGGGTGACCGTAACGACGATACCTCTGGCTGCGGCGGCGGAAATATCCACATTGTCGTAACCGATACCGTTCCGGGCAATAATTTTCATACTTGGAGGAGCTGTTTGAATGAAATCAGCGTCCCACTGTTCGACACCGGCAATAACGGCATCCACATCACTCCACAAAGAGGCGATCTCCTCGTGGGACATTGTCCTTCGATAGGGGTTCAGAACAACTTCATCAAAGCTTTGATAGGCATACTCCATGACATCTTTCATTTGCTCAGAGCAATACATGGGCGCAGTAATCAGTACTTTCATTTAGCATCCTCCTCATCAGACTGCCTAAGTGAATTTGTGTAATTCTTTTGCTTTTGTTACCAGTTTACATTTGTAAAAGCAATTATTCAATCAACAATATGGAAAACGATACCCGTTAATAATTGATTTTCATTTTTTATAAAAATTTCAGAATGTCGTGCATATATATATAAATTTTAAACATTATAGATGAATTCTAATTATTGATTTATGGAAAACGATTTTATTTTAGGCGAAATATACATAAACTTTTGGGGGTTGTCTACGGCAATTTCAAGTCTCTTGATTTACAGCGGCAGAATTGTTATAATATTTTTATAATTTCCATTAAAATTGCGGGATTACGTGAGGAATTGAGATGGCATCAACTTTAAAAGATGTTGCACGACTGGCTGGGGTATCCCTAACCACAGCATCGCGGGTGATCAATAACGATCACATACACCGCGTAAACCCTAAGACAGCTAAAAAGGTGATTGAAGCTGCAGCTGAGCTGGAGTACGCTCCCAATGAGTTCGCCCGCAATTTGCGGAAGAAGCAGAGCAGTCACGATCCTGTATTCACCATCGGTGTTTTACTGACCTCTGCCAACGATTCCTACGACGACAGTTTCTTTTACGATCTCCTCCTGGGGATCCAAACGGAGGTGGCGAACTCCGGACATATTCTTGGGTTTACACACTCGTTTAGCGACACCTCCCAGACCGCTGTGCAGCAAGCACTTTTGAATAATCCTGTCTCCGGCATGATTCTCTTGGGCCGGATGAGCGCGGATACGCTACATTTTTTGAGAAAGAATGTAAAGCACCTTGTTTACGCCGGTTTGAACTCCTTGAACCAACAATTCGACGAGGTGGTCTGTGACAGCTTCCTCTGCGCGAAGACAGCAGTGAGGCATCTGGCGGCAAATGGGAGGAAGCAGATCTCGTTTGTAGGCACTGCGGCATCCAGCGGTTCCTCCATGTTGTTGAATGAATACCGGTATGACGGGTATCTTGATGCGATGAGAGAGCTGGGACTTCCTGTTTGTAAGAATCTCATCTTAGATACACCGCTGAGCACAGAAATGGCATTTCAGGCGATGGACAGGGCGTTGGAGGAAGGGCTGCAGATGGACGGCTGTTTCTGTGCGAATGACAACTGTGCGATTGGCGTCCTGAAAGCGCTGCATATGCATAAAAAGAAAGTGCCCCAGGATGTTGCTGTTATCAGCATTGATGACATTGATATGGCGGCATACTCCCGCCCTATGTTGAGTACTATCCACATTCCCCGGCAAGAAATTGGAGAATACAGTGTAAGGCTGCTTGCTGATCAAATTCAAAATAACAGAAAGTACCCCATCCGCATGTCCTTGCCGTTTTATGTGGTTGTCCGGGAGAGCTGCGGAGAGAAGGTTTCCAAGAAAAAAACGTTCATTTTATAAAGAGGTGCAGTGACCGCATGGTACATAAGAAAAAGGACCTGCTGAGAGGATATTGGCTCTCTCAAGCAGGCTGGTTTCAATGAATTAGGGAGCAGATATTCATTAATGCAAACACATTCAGCAACTATAAAAGTACGAATGTGTTAATTTGTATGAACTTAGTCTATAATTACTCGCGGCAGGCAATTACAAATTAACAGTAGCAGCCAACCAAGTGGATTGGTACGACATGTTTAATCGCTGAACCAGGTACTCCAGGCATGCTATTGGACTATAACTCCACCTGCATAAACAGCTATCGCTCATCCTCTTAATCTCTTAAACAGAAGCGATAACCTTCAAACAGAAAACCTGCCTATAAGCATTTCTGCAGGCAGACGGAAAAGCGCCATAGAGGACTATTGCAAAATGAGTGGAAACAAATACATAAAAAAGCTCGTGAAATCATTGATTTCACGAGCTTTTATTGTAAGCGAAAACCACCGGCTGTGCCGGTGGTTCCAAAAAGCTTTAGCTATGCGGAAAAAATTATCCTCCTTTGGTAGAATGGTGGAGGTCTGCCAACCGCCACAAGAACCAAAGGAGGAATCAAGTCCAGATGAAACTTGATGTATCGAGTTTAGCACACACGAAGTGGGAATGTAAATATCATATTGTGTTTGCACCCCAATATCGGAGACAGGTGATATACGGGAAAATAAATCAGGATATTGGACAGATGCTAAGAAAATTGTGCGAATACAAAGGGGTAGAAATTATCGAAGCAGAGGCGTGCAAAGATCATATACACATGCTTGTGAGTATCCCGCCGAAGTATAGTGTGTCGCAGATTATGGGGTACTTAAAAGGGAAGAGTAGCCTAATGATCTATGAAAAATATGCGAACATGAAATATAAATATGGGAACCGCCATTTCTGGTGCAGAGGGTATTATGTGAGCACGGTAGGACGAAATCGGCGAGCAATAGAACAATATACCAGGAATCAGCTGCAGGAGGACTATACAGATGACCAAATGAGTATCAAAGAGTACATTGACCCGTTTACGGGTCAGCCAGTAAAAGAAGGTAAGTAAAATAGCCCCTTTAGGGGCATGCCCGGGAAATCTGCGCGATTGGCAGACTGTTCGATGAGCCTATAGGCTCTGCCCGGGACATGCCCCAAGGGGGCTTTGTGCAAACCACCGGCACGGCCGGTGGTTATGATTGGTGGAGACGAAGAGGATCGAACTCTCGACCTTACGGATGCGAAGAGTCCAAGTGGTTTGATTTGTACTGGTTTTTAGCCATTTATAATTGTTTCCGCTAACAAAAAATTCGTCTTTAGACATCTCCTGACCACAATATTCCGCGTGTCCCGGAAGCGTCTGTGGTGGTTGTAGTGGTCATGCAACGAGCCTCGCCGGAATGCCCCGGCGAGGCTCGACTGGTATCTGCGGGTCAATGGTAACTCTGTTCGGCCTGTTCGTCAACTCTTTCTTTGCCAGGACACCGCACGGTGTGGGATGCCTAATCAAAGATTCATCCCGCAGGAGCTTTCGCTTGAAAAAGAACCGCTCAACATTTTGCTGTTTTGACTCAATGAGCATCCCCGCCGCAGTGGTGATCACTGCCACAGCCGTGTTCACCGCAAGTGTGCTCCTCACCGTGATGATGGTCATGGTGGTCGCATTTGGCATCGGGATCACAAGCAAGGTTCCCTGCAACAAAGCTCTCTACCGCCTTGTCTGCATCTCCTGTGACACCGCCATAGAGCGCAATGCCTGCCTGGGCAAGTGCCATCTGTGCGCCACCTCCAATGCCGCCGCAGATCAGCACATCGACATCGAGCTGGGAAAGAAGGCCCGCAAGTGCGCCGTGTCCGCTTCCATTGGTGTCGATTACCTCAGCGGAGAAAATTTTATCACCTTCAACGGCATAAACCTTGAACTGCTCCGTGTGACCGAAGTGCTGAAAAATTTCACCATTGCTGTAAGTTACTGCGATTTTCATCTGATGATCTCCTTCCGATTTGTATTTAGTTTATTTAAGGACTTTCTGAATTGCACAGCGAACAGGATCGCCGTGAAAATGACTGCTATCACATCGGCAATAGGCTCCGCCAGGTAGACACCCATGGTTTTATCTTCAACCAGTTTAGGAACAATGTAGATGAGAGGCAGAAGCAGAACAAACTTACGCACAATGGCAACAATAATGGAGCAGGGTGCGTTTCCGGTGGATACGAAGGTCATCTGGCAGGCGATCTGGATGCTGAACAGGAAAAGGGCGCCACAGTAAATGCGAAGGGCGTTGGCTGTAAAGGCAATCAATTCAGGGTCGGGCGTGAAAATCCCGGCAAAAACCGTCGGGAACAGCATGATCGCGCCCCACATCACACAAGAGTATATGACGCAGACTGTAAGCAGGAGTTTGAAGGTCTTTTTCACCCGGTCTGCATTTCCGGCGCCAAAGTTATAGCTGGAAATGGGCTGTGCGCCCTGACCGATGCCCTGCATGGGCAGCATGGCAAACTGCATCACACTGGTCAGGATCGTCATGGCACCAACGGCTATGTCTCCGCCGTATTTCAGCAGAGAAGCGTTAAAGCATACCGAAATCACGCTTTCGCTGCCCTGCATAATAAACGTGGCAAGGCCCAGCGCAACGCAGGGGAAAACAAGTTTGCCGTCGAGCCTCAAGCTTTCCTTCCGCAGCTTCAGATAGGTTTTCCTGCCGCAAAGGAAGGCAAGCACCCAGACGCAGGAGAACGCCTGCGAAAGGATGGTGGCAAGGGCAGCACCTTTCACGCCCATCTTGAAGCCGAAAATGAAAATGGGGTCGAGAATGATATTGCTGACAGCGCCGATCACCACCGTCATCATACCGGTTTTGGCAAAGCCCTGTGCGGTAATAAAGGCTCCCATTCCAAGGGTCAGCTGTACAAAGACTGTACCCACTGCGTAGATGCTCATGTAATCGGTAGCATAACCGATGGTGTTTTCGCTGGCGCCAAACAACAGCAACAGATCTTCGTTCCAAAGCAGCAGCACCACGGTTAGAGCAGCCGAAATGATAAGCTGGAGTGTAAAGCAGCCGCCGAGGATCTTTTCCGCAGACTCCTGTTCTCCCTTGCCCATGCATATGGATGCTCTCGGCGCACCACCGGAAGCAATCAATGCCGCAAAAGCAGAAACGATCATAATAATGGGCATACAAACGCCCACGCCGGTCAGGGCAAGGCTGCCGTCTCCCGGCATATGGCCGATGTAAATACGGTCTACGATGTTATACAGCATATTGATGAGCTGCGCCACCACGGTAGGGATCGCCAGCTTAAAAAGCAGCTTCCCGATTGGTGCCGTGCCCAGCATTTCTTTGTTATCGTTCATTGACTGCCTCCGTTAGTCTTGCTCTTTTAGAACCTCTCTCACATTTTTTGCCAAATGCTCGTTCATGCGCTTGTACACTGCCCAATCCTCTTCAGAAATCCCGGCGGTAAGCCTCTCATAGAATTTCTGCTGCGCGGCAAGTCCGGCCTCGATGATTGGCCTGGCTTTCTCGGTGACCGCAAGAGAGATTTTGCGTCTGTCTCCGGACACAGTACCCCGCCGCAGAAGACTGGCTCGAACCAGCTTTTCTACATGAACTGAAACCAGATTTTTCTTGATCCCTCTGACCTCGCTGATCTCCTGTGCAGTACAAAACTCCGGATTGTTTTCTAAAAACATCAGAATATCAAAGGACACCTGCGGAATGTCATATTTGAGCAGAACCGGCTCACACATCCGGTTGTAAGCACTCATTGTGTCTTTGGTCATGGCCAGGTAATCGGAAATTCGCATGAGCCACCTCTTATCAAATAGTATTATTTTGGACTATCCCAAATAATACTATTTGCTGTCGCAGAAGTCAATGAACACATTATGAACTTTGTGCAGTGGTTTTAAAATTCGATTCGATGAAGAAAAACAGATGCTATGCCGAACCCAAGATCAAGGACACCGCAGACGGTGCGATGCCTAATCAATGAATAAGGCCCTCTCAATGGCTGTATGGATGAGCAATTAAAATTCGCACACAAGTTTAGTTTGCTTGTGTGCGAATTTTAACAGCAGATGGATGGTGCGGAGGAGACCGCAAGGCAAAACCGGATCTGAAAACAGCACTTGAAATCTGAAAAATAGATTTCAAATAGACAAATTGGCTTCTCTGTGTTAAAATATATCCTGTGTCCGTGTAAACTCCGTGCATGAGGTGTTTGATTATGACTGTTTGTTACAATAAGCTTTGGAAGCTGCTGATCGATAAGAATATGAAGAAGAAGGACCTGCGTCTGGCCACCGGTATGTCCACCACCGCCCTCGCCAAGCTGGGCCGGAACGAGCATATCAACACGGAGATCCTCACCAAGATCTGCGCGGCGCTGGACTGCGACTTCTGCGACATCATCGAGTTGGTGAAGGAGGAGCAGCATGATTGACTTTTCCAAGATAGAGCAGTACCGGGAGAATAACCGAATCGAGGCCAAGAAGGCCCTCGGCGGCCTGCCCAAGAGTATCTGGGAGACCTACTCCGCCTTTGCCAATACCTACGGCGGCATCATCCTGCTGGGCGTGGAGGAACTGGCAGACAAGTCCTTCCGCACGGTGGATCTGCCCGACCCGGAGAAACTCATCAAGGAGTTTTGGAACATCGTCAACAACCCTAACAAGACCAGTGTGAATGTGCTGTCCTCAAAGGATGTGTTCGTTCAGGAGGTGGACGGCGACCACATCGTGGTCATCAATGTTCCCCGTGCGGAGCGTTCCTACAAGCCGGTCTATGTAGACGGCAACCCGCTCTGCACCTACCGCCGCAACGGTGAGGGCGACTACCGCTGCACCAAGGAAGAATATCAGGCCATGGTGCGGGATGCCTCCGTGAAGACCCAGGACATGCTTGTTCTTGAGGAAATGGACATGGATGTGTTCAACAAGGAGAGCGTCCGCAGCTACCGCCAGAGGATGCGCCTCTCCCGCCCCGGCCACGTGTGGGAGGCACTGGAGGACGAGGACTTCCTCCTGAAGCTGGGTGCCGTAGGCATCGGCTCCGATGGGAAGAAGCACCCCACCTCTGCCGGACTTCTCATGTTTGGTAACGAATACGACATCGTGCGGGAATTCAACACCTACTTTCTGGACTATCAGGAGCAATATGATGCCGACACCCGCTGGACCGACCGCATCATCTCCTCCTCCGGCGACTGGAGCGGCAATGTGTATGACTTCTACTTCCGCGCCTATAACAAGCTGATCCAAGATATCAAGGTACCCTTCAAGATGGAAGGCAGCGTCAGAGTGGACGATACCTCCGTCCATCAGGCTCTGCGCGAAGCTTTGGCTAACTGCTTGGTCAACGCCGACTATTACGGCAGACAGGGTCTGGTCATCATCAAGAAGCGGGACGCCATCACCATGGCCAACCCCGGCGGCTTCCGCATCGGGATCGATGCGGCAAAGAGCGGCGGCGTGTCCGACCCTCGCAACGGTGCGATGCTGAAGATGTTCAACCTGATCGATATCGGCGAGCGTGCCGGAAGCGGCATCCCCAACATCTTCCGTGTCTGGCGTGAACAGGGCTGGGTCATGCCTGCGATCACAGAGCAACTTGAACCTGAAAGAACGATACTGACACTCTGCTTTGAAAAAACCGCCGATAAAAAATCGGCGATAAAAATCGGCGATAAAAAATCGGCGATAAGCACAAAGATGAAGGAAAGCATTATCGGCTATCTCACCGACCATGCCGAAGCCAAGGCTTCCTCCATTGCTGAATATATTGGACTGAAACCGTCCCGCACAAGAGATTATCTGAATGAGTTGATTGCAGAAGGAATCGTTGTTGCAGAGGGCGGGAACCGGAATCGGAGCTACAAGCTGAAATCTTAATAGTCCAGAAAAACGGGCAGAAACAATAGTAAAATACTATTCGCAGTATGCTCAACGCTTCCTCGCAGCGTGAAAGGAAAGAAGAAATATGGATAATCAAGTGCATAATCAAATAGTAAGTTTTATATGGGGTATTGCGGATGACTGCCTGCGTGATATTTATGTGCGTGGCAAATACCGTGATGTTATTCTTCCCATGACTGTTATCCGCCGCCTGGATGCTATGCTTGAGGGCACAAAGGCCGCAGTTCTTGATATGAAGAAAAAACTGGATGCAGCCGGAATTGATAACCAGTGGCCCGCACTCTGCAATGCTGCAGGACAGGCTTTCTGTAATGCGTCTCCGTTCCTACTGAAGGACTTGACCAGCCGTGCAAAGAAGCAAACGCTGAAGGCTGACTTTGAAGCCTATCTCGATGGATTTTCTCCCAATGTTCAGGAAATCCTGGAAAAGTTCAAATTCCGCAACCAGATCCAGACGATGATCGATGCAGACATTCTTGGCAGTGTTATTGAGAAGTTTATTTCTTCGGATATCAATCTCAGCCCAAATCCTGTTTATAAGGACGAAGAAAGAACAATTTTGAAGCATCCTGGGCTGGATAATCATGGCATGGGCACGATTTTTGAGGAACTCATCCGTAAGTTCAACGAAGAAAACAACGAGGAAGCCGGTGAACACTGGACACCCCGTGACGTTGTGGAACTGATGGCTGACCTTATCTTTATGCCCGTTGCAGATCAAATCAAAGACGCAACCTATTCCTGCTATGACGGTGCTTGCGGTACCGGCGGTATGCTTACTGTGGCGCAGGAACGATTGCTGACTTTAGCCGCCCGCCGGGGCAAAAAGGTTTCTATCCATCTGTTCGGACAGGAAATCAACCCGGAGACTTATGCTATCTGTAAAGCAGATATGCTTCTGAAGGGCGAGGGCGAACAGGCTGAACATATCAGTTATGGTTCCACCCTCTCTATGGACGGTAACGCTTCCCGACAGTTTGATTTTATGCTGTCCAATCCGCCCTACGGCAAGAGTTGGAAGACCGATGCCGAAAAGATGGGTGGTAAAAAAGAGATTTTGGACAGCCGTTTCAACGCTTACCTTGAAGGTGGCGAACAGCTTACCATGATTCCGAGAGTCAGCGACGGTCAGTTGTTGTTCCTGCTGAACAATGTTGCCAAAATGAAGAAGGACTCTCCTCTTGGTAGCCGCATTGCCGAAGTACATAACGGTTCATCCATTTTTACCGGTGATGCAGGTAGTGGTGAGAGTAATGCCCGACGCTATTTAATCGAGAACGACCTGGTAGAGGCTATTATCGCTGTGCCGGAGAATATGTTCTATAACACTGGCCTTGGTACTTTTATCTGGGTTCTGACTAACAAGAAAGAAGAGCACCGTAAAGGTAAGATCCAGTTGATCGATGCCACCGCAATGAAGTCTGCGCTCCGCAAAAATATGGGCAAGAAAAACTGCGAATTTACCCCGGATATCCGCAAGGAAATCGTGCGTATTTTTCTTACTATGGAAGAAAGCGAAGTCAGCATGATTCTCAATAATGAGGATTTTGCTTATTGGACTGTGACTGTTGAGCGGCCTTTGCGGTTGCGTGTGTGTCCCGATAGAGAAATTCCGACCGCTACTTTTAAGAAAGCAGATGAATACGCATCTGTTGTGGTCGCTATTACCAAGGCGGCTGAAACTGCCCCTCTGGACAGTTGGGATGCTTTTGCAAAAGCTACTAAACTGAAAGCTGCCGCACTGAAGAAGATCCGCCCCTTTATCACCGAAAAAGACCCTGGTACCCAGCCTGTGGATGGAGAGGCCGATGCCGACCTTCGTGATACAGAGAATATTCCCTTCACCTATGAGGGCGGTATTTCAGCATTCATTCGGAATGAGGTTCTGCCTTATGCTCCGGATGCATGGGTTGATGAGAAAAAGACTATGATCGGCTATGAAATCAGTTTTACAAAGTATTTCTATAAGCCTGTTGAACTGCGTAAAATGGGTGATATTCTGGAAAGTCTGACCGCTCTGGAAAAAGAAGCTGACGGTATGCTTTCAGAGGTTGTGGGAGGTATTCTCTGATGCAACGATATTCAGAATATACTGCTGCACCAGCAGCATGGTTAGGCGATTTACCTTCGCATTGGGATGTCAAAAAAATCGGTTCTCTATTTTCCGAAAGAAAAACCAAAGTGTCCGATAAAGATTATCCTCCGCTGTCCGTTGCCAAAGTTGGTGTAGTTCCTCAATTGGCAACTGCGGTGAAGACAGATGCCGGAGACAATAGAAAACTGGTATGTGCCGGTGATTTTGTGATTAACAGCCGTTCTGACAGAAAAGGTTCTTGTGGCGTCTCTGAACTGGATGGCTCCGTTTCTCTTATCAATATTGTCCTTACGCCCAGAGATCAATGGAACGGTAGGTATGTTCACTATTTGATGAGAAGCCAACCTTTTTCAGAGGAATATTATCGCAACGGAAGAGGTATTGTTTCAGATCTGTGGACTACACGCTATAGCGAAATGAAATCTATCCTCCTGCCCATTCCTCCTCGCGACGAGCAAGATCAGATTGTTCGTTTTCTGGACTGGAAGGCGGCAACCATAAATAAGCTGATTAACCTAAAGAAAAAACAGATTTGCATTTATGAAGAGGTTAAAAAGGGTATTATCGCTTCATTGGTAATCCACGGGCTGAATGATAGTATACCGATGAAGGACAGTGGCTCTCAATGGCTTGGCAGTATTCCTGACAGTTGGAAATGTCTACGTGGAAAATACCTATTCAGGGAAATTGACCAACGCTCGTTAACGGGAGAGGAAGAACTGCTAACAGTATCTCATATTACTGGCATCACTCCCCGTAGAGAGAAAAATGTAACGATGTTCAAATCAGAATCATTAATCGGGTATAAAATCTGTAAGCCCGGTCAGATTGCCGCGAACACTATGTGGATGTGGCAAGGTGCAATTGCGGTTTCAAATTATGATGGAGTAATCAGTCCATCGTATAACACCTATGAACAAATCAACAACGATTACATCCCAGAATATTTGGATTTGTTATTGCGCTCAAAACCATTGGTTGACAACTATGTTGTTCTTTCTACTGGTATCAGAAAATCAAGACTTCGGTTATATCCCGAGCAATTTTTGACTATTTTATTTCCTGTTCCACCGCTTGAAGACCAACAAAAGATAGTTGCTTCAGTAAGTGATCGGACTGCCCAAATTCAAGATTTGGTTTCGGTTATTCAGCAAGAAATATCTGAACTGCAAGAATTCAAATCTCGTCTTGTTGCTGATGTTGTTACAGGAAAAATTGATGTCCGTAATATCCAAATCTTGCTAATGTAAAAGTCAAGGGTAAAATAAAAAAGTTTAGGCTCCAACAGCCTAAAAAGGGTGCAAAAACCAAACCCACAGTGGTTGTGGATTTGAAAATAACCTGTATAATGAGATCTAGATTTACTGTTGCTTTAGTGTTTCCATTGCTCTGGCATAGTAGATCCGGAGAAACTTATTAACGCCGGCCATCTTGGCTACGTTATAAGGTTTTCCTTCCTGCTCCTTCTTTAGGACGAATTGAAGGACAGGGTCGTCTTGAGGTCGTGTAAGTTTGAGCGCCTGCATGACCTCAAAACAATACTTTCTGAGAGCCGCATTCCCACGTTTTGATA
>NZ_FOXE01000001.1 GCF_900115635.1 Oscillibacter sp. PC13
ATGCAGGCGCTCAAACTTACACGACCTCAAGACGACCCTGTCCTTCAATTCGTCCTAAAGAAGGAGCAGGAAGGAAAACCTTATAACGTAGCCAAGATGGCCGGCGTTAATAAGTTTCTCCGGATCTACTATGCCAGAGCAATGGAAACACTAAAGCAACAGTAAATCTAGATCTCATTATACAGGTTATTTTCAAATCCACAACCACTGTGGGTTTGGTTTTTGCACCCTTTTTAGGCTGTTGGAGCCTAAACTTTTTTATTTTACCCTTGACTTTTACATTAGCAAGATTTTACAAAAGGAGCACGTGAACTGACAGACACAACGGGAGTTCTTCTCTGGGACAGAGATAGACTTCTGAAAATGATGAATATTGGGGAATAGCAAAAAGCCACCCACCCACTTTTTCAAAAGTTGGGCGGTGGCTTTTTTTTAGTCTCAACTTAACAATTTTTCACTTAGCTGAATGACATTGCTCTTTATGGAGAGGCAGCTTTTCTACAGATCGTCAATATGCATCCGGTCCAGCTCGCTCTTCTTTCGGAACTTCTCCCGGCAGGCCCAGTAGATCGCAAGCAGAATCACCGTGGGGATGTTCCCCATCACCAAACATGCCAGCACCGGTCCCCAGGGAAATTCGCCATCATAAGCCGCCACGCCGCATACCATGACCAGTGAGTAGAGGAACGTCAGCCCCGGCAAAAGCAGCCCCGGCCATCTGCTCTCCCTCCTGGAGAGAAAGATCTGCAGTGCCACGGCCCCCGCCGTCAGAAGCAGCAGCACCAGCAGACTCACCCAAATCATCGTTGTTGCAATCGCCATGTCACGCTCCTCCTTTTTGTCTGCGGTATTCGCCAATTAAAATCTTGGCAGTGTCGAAATCCAGCTTGTCGTCCACCGCCAGCCGCTTGATCAGCGACACATACGAATCCGCCTCTGCCGTCTCACTGATGTGGATCTTTTGAATCAGCCGGTCCAGCCGCAGCCGCACCGTGGGATAACTGACGCCGTACAGCGCCGCTACCTCTTTCAGCGATCCTGAGGACAGGATAAACTTTTTGATAAAGGCCAGATCCTCTTCCGCCAGATCCGCCATCCATCCCGGTAAGGTTTCCATCCTCTCTCCCCTTTCATAAAATTAATATAATCTTTAATTTTATGAAAGTCAATATAAAATGTATATTTTCATTTTATTTGTAGACACTAAATTTCAATCTTTCCCCCGCTTCAAACGATGCGATTCCATACCGTTTAAAAGGAGAAGTACCATGGAGCGAAAAAAGCCCTCCCTGGCCGTCTGGATTTTTGCGGCGCTGGCCTTTGGTATTCTGGCCGGCCTGCTGCTGACAGAGGCCCCCTGGTTTGCCGTCGGCTATCTCCAGCCCTTCGGCACAATTTTTTTGAACCTCCTGAAATTTTTGGTGGTGCCCATTGTGTTTCTCTCCATTCTCTCCGGGGTCATCTCTCTGGAAGACATCCGAAAGGTTGGCGCCATCGGTGTGAAAACCGTGGTGTTTTATCTCTGTACCACTGCTGCGGCTCTGGTGCTGGCCTTGATATTGGGCACACTCTTCCAAAGCCATTTCCCGCTGCTGGAAACCAGCGGTGTCACCTATGAGGCGGCGGAGGGCGCCGGTTTGATGGACACCCTGGTGAACATCTTCCCCGCCAACATCATTACGCCCTTTGCTGAGTCCGCCATGCTGCAGGTCATCACAGCGGCGCTGCTGTTTGCCTTCGGCATTCTGGCCGCGGGGCCGCGGGGCCGCAGCGTGGCCCGCGCAGTGAATGATTTGTCGGAGGTCTGTCTGCAGGTCATGCATTTAATTCTGCGGCTCTCCCCCATCGGCGTATTCTGTCTGATTGCACCGGTGGTGGCGGAAAATGGCCCCAAAATTCTGGGCAGCCTGGGGCTGGTGCTGCTGTGCGCCTATCTCGGTTACGTCCTGCACATGGCGCTGGTCTACTCCCTGACAGTAAAGGTGCTGGGCGGTCTTTCACCCCTGGCCTTTTTCCGGGGAATGGCGCCGGCCATGGCCTTCGGCTTCTCCTCTGCCTCCTCTGTGGGCGCCCTGCCGCTGAATCTGGAGTGCGTGGAGGCACTGGGCGCCCGGCGGGATATTGCCAGCTTTGTTCTGCCTCTGGGCGCCACCATCAACATGGACGGCACCGCCATCTATCAGGGGGTGTGCGTGGTGTTCATTGCCCGGTGCTACGGGGTGGAGCTGACGGCGGGTCAGCTCCTGACAGTTGTGCTGACGGCCACCTTGGCCTCCGTGGGCACAGCGGGGGTGCCCGGCGCGGGCGTTTTGATGCTGACCATGGTGCTGGAGAGCGTGGGGCTGCCGGTGGCTGGCATTGGCCTGGTCATCGGCGTAGACCGGATTTTTGACATGGGCCGCACCGTGGTGAACATTACCGGAGACGCCGCCTGCGCTCTGGCGGTCACCCATCTGGAAGCCCGACGGACAGCGCGAGACCGCAGGCAGACCTGAACTGCCCGGGGCCTCGCGGCCGCCTGCCGCGCAAAAAGCCGCCCCGGCAAGTGCCGGGGCGGCTTTTTGCGAAGGGGCCAAATTTTTTATCTATCCCACCTGTAATGTGTTTCGGATGTCACTGTCAAAATAGGCCACAGGGTTCTGGGACTCGCCGTCCTGCCGAACTTCAAAGTGCAGATGGGGGCCGGTGGACATGCCGGTGGATCCCAGGGCAGCAATTGTCTGCCCGGCTTTCACCGTGTCGCCTTCCTCTGCCTCTACGCTCTGACATTGGGCATACATAGTCTCCAGTCCATTCCCGTGATCCAAAACCAGGTAGTTGCCCCGCTCTGCGTCAAAGCCCACCTCTGTTACAGTGCCGTCCGCCGCAGCCAGGATGGGGGTGCCGCGCTCCGCCGGAATGTCGATGCCGTTGTGAAATACCTGCTCCTTCCCGCCGGGCTGCCAGCGCCCGCCGTAGGGATTGCTCATGCTGATGGTGTTGGCTCCCCGAACCGGCCACTCCAGCCAGCGGCTCTCCGCCTCATCCACGGCGTAGACGCCGTAGACGCAGCTCTCGTCATCCCCCGCCAGCTGGGGCAGGATCGTGAGCGTGCCGTCGTCCTCATAGGCCGCCTTCAGCCGCCCGGTGGAAAGCTGATAGGTTTTGCTCTGGGAGCTGCCGTCGGCAAAGGTGACGGTGACGGAGAGGGCAGCTCTGTCGAACAGGTCGATATTGGCCCAGGATTCCTCCCGCAGGTCCATGGTCTCATCCACGATCATCTCCTCCGGGGGCACCCAGAAACCGTAGCTCACCGTTGGGTCGTAGTCCTCGGTCACAGTGTTGTCCAGTGCAGTCATCTCCGGCATGTACCAAGCGCCGTCCTCATTCTGGCTGATCGCCGCAGGGGTGAGTGTACCCTCGGCCATAGACTTCCGTGCCGCGGCAATCTCCCTGTCTGTCATATCGGTGTGCAGGATATAGCGATACAGCCCGCCCCGGTCGATGGACAGAGAAACCGTCCGGATGTTTTCTCCCGTCACACGGAACAGGCAACCGGTAAAGTCCCCTGTCTCCGGATTCGCCATTCCATCCCCGGCGGTGAAGGCCAGCCCGCCGTTGGCGTTGGGTAGGACGGTCTCCCCGGTGTCAGTGGCATAGGCCGTCAGGCCGAAGGACAGAGCTGGCACCAGCGCCGCCGTGCCGTCCCCTGTGCTGCCTGCTCCATCTGAAACCGGGCCGGCAGGCCGCAGCGTCACGGTGCCCAGCACCAGCGCCAGGGCACAGGCGGCGCAGACCGCCCCCCGCAGCACCGGACGGGCCCGGCGGGACAGCGGCCGCTCCGTTTTTTCCGCCGTCTGCTGCCTGGCCGCCGCCAGCACCCGGTCATTGAGCCCGGCCGGCGTGTGGATCCCATTCATCAACTTCTGATAGCGGTTCTCGCGCATCCTCGATACCTCCCAACAGATCTTTTAATTTCATACGTGCCCGCCGGAGCCGGGTGCGGACCGTGGCCGTCGGAACCTCCAGCAGCGCGGCGATTTCCTCGGTGGAATACCCCTCGGCGTAATACAGGTGCACCGCCGTTCGCAGTTTCTCCGGCAAATGGGCCACCGCATCCCACACCTCAGCCCTCTCGTCGGCGGGCTGTGCCAGGTCCGCCGCCTCCGACCAGGCCAGCACCGGCCGGCGCAGGCGGAAGCGGTGCAGGTCGGCGCAGCGGTTCAGAGTGGTTCGAATCAGCCAGGCCTTCAGCCGCTCGCCCTCCCAGCCCTGTTCCGGCTGGCCCAGCAGCCGCACAAACACATCCTGATAAACATCCTCCGCATCCGCAGTACTCTGCATCCGGCACAGGGCTAGGCGGTACACCATATCGCCGTGATGCTCCATGGCATTGCGCAGAAAGTATTCCGTCATGCAATGCCTCCTTTCGTCTCATTGAAAAGCGCTTTCATAAAGAAAACGTCCCGGCGGGCTGGAATGTTCCCTCATGTAAAAAAAATCCGGGCGTTCTTTTCCGATGCTCTATGCAAAAACCGGGCGGACGCCTGCGCGTCCGCCCGGGTCCTCACTCTTTGATTCCGTAAATCTCAAACCGGCCAACCAGATTCTGCACCGTCAGCTTCTGGGCCAGCAGCTGCTGATAGGTGACCCCGCGGTTCTTCCCCGCCGCGCGAAGCCGTTCCATGTCTGCCAGAATCTTGTCCCGCTCCTTCAGCAAATCGGCGTACATGCGGTCATAGGCCGCCAGGCGCTCTTCATTCGTCATCTCAGACATTGAACCGGAAATAGATCATGTCCCCGTCCTGGACCACGTACTCCTTCCCCTCGCTGCGCAAAAGGCCCTTTTCCCGGGCAGCAGCCACACTGCCGCACTTCACCATGTCCTCATAGGCAATAACCTCCGCCCGGATGAAGCCGCGCTCAATATCCGTGTGGATCTTGCCGGCGGCCTGGGGGGCCTTGGTTCCCTTGCGGATGGTCCAGGCTCGGCATTCGTCCTTGCCGTAGGTCAGGAAGGAAATCAGCCCCAGCAGGGTGTAAGAACACTTGATCAGCCGATCCAAGCCGGACTCCTCCACACCCAGTTCCTCCAGGAACATCTGCTTTTCCTCGCCTTCCAGCTCCGCAATGTCCTGCTCCATCCTGGCACAGATGGGCAGGACCTGGGCTCCTTCCTTTTCAGCCAATTCCTTTACCTGCTGGTAATACCGGTTGCCCTCCAGGTTTGTAAAGCCGTCCTCATCAGTATTGGCAGCGTAGATAATGGGCTTCAGGCTCAAAAGGTCACTGGTGGCAATCAGCGCCATGTCATCTTCACTGCACGCATAGGTACGTGCAGACTTCCCGGCATTCAAGTGCTCTGCCAGGCCCTTGAACACCTCCACCTCATGGAGGTACTTCTTGTCACCCTTGGCGGCCTTGGCGGCCCGGTCGATGCGGCGGTTCACCATCTCCAGATCCGCCATGATAAGTTCCAGGTCGATGGTCTCAATATCACCCAGGGGATCCACTGGTACGTTGGTCCCGGCATCGGCCACCACGTGCATAATGTTCTCATCGTCGAAGCAGCGAACTACATGGACGATGGCATCAGTCTCCCGGATGTTGGCCAAAAACTTGTTGCCAAGGCCCGCCCCCTGGCTGGCGCCCTTAACCAGGCCCGCAATATCCACAAACTCGATGACCGCCGGCGTCTTTTTGTCTGGCTCATACATCTCCGCCAGCTTGTCCAGCCGCTCATCCGGCACCGCCACCATGCCCACGTTAGGGTCAATGGTACAAAAGGGATAGTTGGCGCTTTCCGCACCAGCATTGGTAATGGCGTTAAACAAGGTGCTCTTACCCACATTGGGCAGGCCCACGATACCTAATTTCATAAAAAGCAATCTCCCCTGCTGTTATTTTCGACTGTGTATTGTATCATTCCCGGCGGAAAAGCGCAAGGGCGCAATTCATTTTGGCGCCTCTCACACCATTTATCTGCCAGTATGTGGCTGATCTGGCCGAAATCGTCCATACGCCGGTATACTAAATTCTTAAAATCTTAACACCTCTTAACACACTTTTTCTTCAAAAAGAGCAGTCTGCAGGAGGTGGCAGACTGCTCTTTTGCCTCGCAGGCTCTTTGTTCAATCCCCTCAAGAGTTTGATTTTTCAAGCCTTCTCCGCTATGCTCTTTTTATTTTTTGCCAAAAAAGCGCTTGCTTTTTCCCTCTTTATTGTGTATATTTATTTCGTAAAGAAGTTGTTAATTTTTTGCTTCTATCCGTTAATTTTTCATCAAATATCAAAAAGGAGGACTTACATATGGAACCCGGTGGTATTATTATTGTTGCGTTGTTTGTCGTTTTATTGGTTGTTGGTATTGCCAGCGGCCGGAAGAAGGCTAAAAAGGATCAGGACGGGGATAACACTACTCCCTGACCATGCTTTTTAGTGCCCCCCAGTGCGTTGCATCTGTAGCATCAGATGCAACGCACTTTATTGATGTCTTTTCCTACTGCGCAATGTAAAAGGAGCGCTCCGGTAAGTCAGCTGCCCATAGAGCAAAAAAACATCCCGTCCGTTTAAAATACGGAACAGGATGCTTTTGTCAATACCTGGTGAGCGGCAAACAGAACGTTTATGCCTTCTTTTTTATATCTGTATCATTCACTTCATAAGCCATGTATGGGTGTGAGAATTCATAGCCAAGCTTTTCAGCCAGGTGTACGGACCACAAATTCTGTGCATCCCAACTTGGATACAAACCTCTTCTTAAACACGCAAGAATCAATGCTGCACAGCATATCGTGGCAAGGTGCTTCCGCCTTTCATCTTCCCTTGTATCCACCTGAATTTCTATTCCCTCCCGATAACTTGTGTAGGAGGATGCCCCTGCAACAATATCATCGTTCTTTAAAACGACTATTCCCAAGCCATATGTCAGATAGGCCTCTTTTGATTCAAATGCCGAGACGAAGTCCTCTGACCACTTGTTTTCTTTACACTGGTCGTACAACTCCCCATCGATAAACCGCAAACGATATTCCTCCGGAAGCTCCTTCATCAGTTTCATAAGATGTTCTTTATCAAATATGGCATTCTTTTTCATGGCATATCTGGTCACTTGTTTGGCACTTTCCGGGAAGCATGCCTCAATCATGTTTGCCCATTCGTCATTTTGTGGAACCATGATGATAAATCCGCCGGGCTTGCTCTTCACCAGCTCCCTGCAAGGCTCTCCGGCATAAAACGCAAAAGCGCCAACCCATGCCATAACCGATTTCGGATGTTCCCGATCCACCACATACAGCTTTCCCATCACCTGCTGCATACAGGAGTCAATCAGGGTTTCCTTCCAATCACCAAATAGGCCTTTTGCCGCGGCGCTATCTATCAGCTCATATACCATCTGTGCACTTCTCTTCTCTGCAAACCGTGGTTTGCCGTTCTTTTCCCGATAGTATAGCACAGCCGACTAGCCGACGCAACGGCTTGATATCCCGCCGCACAATGCGATACGTAAATCGTCGGCAGGCAAAATGCCTGCCGACGAAAATGGTCTTGTGGATACCCACCGCGATGTGCTTTTCTATTCTAAAATTCCGGATGCCTGTCGCAGGGCGGCTTTTTGCCTTGCCGCAGCGAATGCCGCGAAGCCGCCGCCAAGCACCTGGAACTGTTTTCGGATCACGCCGCCTTCTTCAGGCTGCTGCCGTTGTAGCCGCCGCCAAAGAAGTAATTGAATAAGTCATAAGGATTGGTCGTTCCGCCGCCATAGGAATTGCTGTCATTTTGCTGGCTCTCCTGCTGGTTTTCCTGCGCAGAGGTCTGCTGTTCAGCCGGGAGGGAATCCCATGTCACTTCCACCGTGATCGGCTCCCCCTGCCGGTCAACGGCAAAGGTCGTGGTGTCGCCGGCTGCATACTGTTTCTTAACAGCCGTCAGATCTTCCATGGTCGTAATTTCGGTGTCTCCTACCTTGGTGATCACATCTCCCATCCGGAGGCCTGCCTTATCCGCAGCGCTTCCCTCCTCAACGGAGTAGACGAAAACACCTTCCGTAATATCATAGCGGTATTGTGCCGCCATCTGTTCGCTCATAGAGCCGCCGGTGATGCCGAGATAGGGCTTATTGGTCACATAGCCGTTGGTCATAATGTCCTGGATCATGGCCAGCACGTCATTTATGGGGATTGCAAAACCCAGCCCCTCCACGGATTCGTTCGAATAGCTGGAGTACTTGGCAGAGACAATACCAACCACCTCGCCGTACTGGTTAAACAGCGGGCCGCCGGAGTTTCCGGGATTGATGGAGGTGTCCGTCTGGATCATGTTAAAGGGCGTGCCGTCCACGTTGATAGCCCGGTTCACACTGGAAACCATGCCGCCGCTCATGGAGAAGGTCAGTTCCCCCAGCGGATTGCCAATGGCCAGCACATGGTCGCCTACATTTAAGGTGTCACTCTTTCCAAGCGTCACTGGCTGCAGGTCTGCGGCATTTACCTTGATCACCGCAATGTCATAGTCCTCGTCGCCGCCGATAATCGTTGCGTCATAGGTGTCGCCGTTATACAGCGTTACCTTCACTGCGTTGGCCCCGTCAATCACATGGTGGTTGGTGACGATAAAGCCATCGGTTGTCAGGATAAATCCGGAACCGGCAGATGCCGTCTGCACCGGCTGCCCAAAAATATTTGTGCCGGAGGTTCCGGTGGTGTTGATAGACACCACGCTGTTGACATTGGCGGCGTAAACCTCCGCGTCTGTCATCAGAGTCTTTCCATCCACTTGATTGATGGATACGCTGGTAGCCGGGCGGCCGCTCATATTGACAGTGGCCTCGTTTCCACTGCGGCTGGCCCCCCAAACGATCCCACCGCCCACAGCGCCGCCAAGCAGTGCACAGCACAGGGCCAAGGCCGTAATTTTCAGGCCAACTCGATTCTTTTTCACTGGCTTCATCTCCTGCACAGGCTGATGGTATCCGCCCTGCGCCTGATAGGCATTGATTTGAGCATCCACAGTGGCGCGGGCATCGGCTTTTTCCGTAGTCTCACTGCCATCTTTCCGGTAGGTGTAGTGATACAGGTTGTTCTCATCGTTATACATAATTGATTCCTCCTATTATGTATCCCGTTCATCCGTTTGTTAGAACAAATGATACAGGTTATTTATGTCGGAAGTGTGACGATTGTGTGCCGGAATTTTTAATTTTGCCGGCCGGAGAAATTCGTCTTCTTTTCAAGGTCCTCTCCTTGAACCTTTGGCTGAAGTATAGTATTCTTATCTTAAAAGCGTCTGAAAGGAACTTTGAATAAGTTGTTAAGAATTGAAAACATCAAGCTTTCACCCGAGGCCGATATGTCCGCTCTCGCCGCTGAAGCCGCCCGCATTCTGAAGATTCGGGAAAAGGAGCTTCTCTCTTTTCGAATTCTCCGCCGCAGTGTAGATGCCCGGGACGGTGTCTTCCGGGTATACACGGTGGAGGCCTCTGTCAAAGAGGAACGTGCTGTTCTGAAGCGCTGTCACAGCAAAAAAGTCTCCCTTTCGGAGGCAAAACCCGGCTATACGCCGCCGGCCCTCCTGCCTGCGCCGGAAATTCCACCAGTGGTGGTGGGAGCCGGGCCGGCAGGCCTGTTTGCCGCACTTATCCTGGCACAGTCAGGCCTTCGACCCATTCTGCTGGAGCGCGGCCGGAGTGTGGAGGCACGGAAGGCCGATGTGGAATCCTTCTGGCGAACCGGCGTGCTGGATCCGTCCAGCAACGTCCAGTTCGGCGAGGGCGGCGCCGGGGCCTTTTCTGACGGGAAGCTGAATACCGGCACAAAAGATGTCCGCCACCGCTGGATTCTGGAAACGCTGGTGTCCTGCGGCGCACCGGAGGACATTCTGATGGATGCAAAGCCCCATGTGGGCACCGATATGCTGCACATCGCTCTGGTCAACCTGCGGAAAAGGCTGCTGGAGCTGAGTACGGATATCCGCTTTGAAAGCCAGTTGACGGATTTGAATATTCAAGAGGGGTGTCTTGCCGGGATCACCGTGACAGGCCCCCGGGGCACTTATTCCATTCCCTGCCGCCGAATGGTACTGTGTCCCGGCCACTCTGCCCGGGACACCTTTGCCATGCTGCACGAAAGAACTGTCACCATGGAAGCCAAGCCCTTTGCCGTAGGTGTCCGGATTGAACACCGGCAAAAAGAAATCGACGCCGCCCAGTACAAGCAGTATGCCGGGCACCTCGGTCTTCCCGCGGCGTCTTATAAGCTGTCCTGCCATCTGCCTGGCGGCCGATCTGCCTTCTCCTTCTGTGTCTGCCCCGGCGGAGAGGTGGTTGCCGCCGCTTCCGAGGCCGGCCGGGTCGTAACCAACGGCATGAGCGAATTTGCCCGGGACAAGGAGAATATCAATGGTGCCCTGCTGGTAAATGTGACACCGGAGGATTTTGGCGGCGACCGGAATCCACTGGCGGGCATCGCCTTCCAGCGCCGTCTGGAGGAGGCGGCCTTTTCTCTTGGCGGCGGCGGATATGCCGCCCCCTGCCAGCGGGTGGAGGACTTTCTGGCCGGCCGGCCCTCCACCGGGCCGGGCAGCGTCCATCCCAGCTACCGGCCAGCTGTCGCTTGGGCGGATCTGCACCAGTGCCTGCCTCCGTTTGTGGCAGATAGCCTTGCAGAGGCTTTGCCCATACTGGGGCGGAAGCTCCAGGGATACGACAGTCCGGACGCCCTGCTGACAGCTGTAGAGAGCCGCAGTTCCTCTCCGGTCCGCATCCCGCGGGATGCAGACGGCCAATCGTCTGTTCGCGGCCTTTATCCCTGCGGTGAGGGGGCCGGATATGCCGGCGGTATTTTGTCTGCCGCTGCGGACGGAATGCGGGCTGCGGAACAAATCTGTTCATTTTTTAAAGGAGGTTCCTGTCTATGAGCCGAAACATTTGTGTCTATCTCAATTTTCTTACGGAGGCCCACCGGGAAAAAATTCAAAAGGCCGCTGCCCGTGCAGGATTTCAGGTTCGTTTTTTTGTCAAGGGCCAGTTTGAAGCGGCCCGGGACTGGGTTCAGACGTGCGAAATCCTGTATTCCAATTCGCCCCGCCTGCTGAAAGCCTCTCCTGCTGCGCTGCGGTGGTACTGCTGCTCCTCCGCCGGAGTAGATCCCTATTGCAGGGATGTCAGCCTCTTCCCCACCCCTGACTGCATGCTGACCAATTCCAACGTCTACGGCGCCACAATTGCGGAGCATGTGGTGATGGTACTGCTGATGATGCTGCGCCGGATGCCGGAGTATGAGAAGATAATGGCCGGCCGCAGCTGGTCCCCCTCAGATCCCCTTTCCCCCATCCGCTCCATCCGGGACAATACGTTCACCATTCTTGGCACCGGCGACATCGGCAGTCACGTGGCCAGCAGCCTGAAGGGACTGGGCGCTGCTAAAGTCACCGGCCTTTGCCGCAGCGGGTACTCCTCCAATCCCGTTTGGGATGAGGTGCTCCCCATCAGCGCACTGGATGACGTTTTGCCCCGGACAAAAAATCTGGTGATGGCCCTGCCAAGTACACCAGAAACGGTTGGCATTCTGAGCCGGGCACGCATTGCCCGCCTGCCTTCGGACGCCTATCTCGTTAATGTGGGCCGCGGTACAGCCATTGACCAGGAGGCCCTGGCGGATGCGCTGAACAGCGGCGCTCTGGCTGGAGCCGCTCTGGACGTAATGGTGCCGGAGCCGCTGCCTCAGGATCATCCTCTATGGGAAACCAAAAACCTGATTTTAACACCTCATGTCTCCGGGAACATGACGCTGGGCTACACCTGCGACGCCAATGTGGACGCCTTTTGTGCCGATCTGGAAAACTATGCAGCGGGCCGCCCCCTGGCAGGATTGGTAGACCGCAGCCGCGGATATTGATTTCAGTGATTGAGTGAATAGAAACGAGGTTTCTGCATGAACGCATTTACATTTTACTCTCCCACTCTGTTCGCCTTTGGTGACGGAGAAGAGAACCGTACCGGTGAACTGGTCCGTCGGTTCGGCGGCACAAAAGTGCTTTTGATCTACGGCGGCGGTTCTGTAAAGCGCAACGGTGCCTATGACGCCGTGATATCCTCTCTGAAGAATGCAGGCCTTCCCTGGCTGGAGTTGTCCGGTATCCAGGCCAATCCCCGCAGCGGCAAGGTCTATGAAGGTATTGATCTGGTTCGGAAGGAGGGTGCAGATTTCCTGCTGGCTCTGGGCGGCGGCAGTGTCATCGACACTGCCAAGGCCATCGGCGTGGGCGGGGTGTATGATGGGGACTTCTGGGATTACTTCACCGGAACGGCTCCTACCATCACAGATACCATTCCGGTCGGCGTGGTGCTGACCATTTCTGCGGCTGGCAGCGAAGGATCGAATAGCTGCGTCATCACACTGGAGGACGGCAATAAAAAGTGGTCTATGCAGAAGCAGGATATTGTCCGTCCCAAATTCGCGGTGATGAATCCCCGGTTTACCTGCTCTCTGCCTCCCTATCAAACCGCCAGCGGCGCCGTGGACATGTTTGCCCATGTCTGTGAGCGATATTTTACCAACACGCCGGATGTCGCACTGACAGACCGGCTGTGTGAGGCGCTGTTCCAAACCATTCTGGACGCTGCCCCTAAGGCACTGGCCGCTCCGGACTGCTATGCCGCCCGGGCGGATTTGATGTGGGCCGGTATGCTGGCCCACAACAATCTCTGCGGCACTGGCCGCGTTCAGGATTGGGCCAGCCACCAGATTGAACACGAGCTCTCCGCCTTTTACGACTGTGCCCACGGCGCAGGCTTGGCCGTAATCCTACCCGCTTGGATGCGGTATGTGCTGCCTCATAATCCCCTGCGCTTCGCTCAGTTTGCGGTCCGAGTTTTTCACTGTGAGATGGACTTTTCCCATCCGGAGGACACCGCCCTTGAGGGGATTCGCCGCATGACTGCCTTCTTCCGCTCTCTTGGAATGCCCACCACACTCGGGGAAATCGGCGCCGCCGTTTCAGATATTCCCGCCATGGTAGCCCATCGCGGAGAAAAGGCCGATGGCTTTCCGTTCGGTGGTTTCGTCAAAATCGGGCCTGAGGAAATGCGGGCCATTTTAGAACTTGCCGCGGAACCCATTTCTTCGGTATCATAAAAAGAGAGCCATTCGGCTCTCTTTTTTGATCGCTTTATTCGGAAAGGCCCATGGTCTCCCACCGGTGCCCAAGAAATCTGGGGATAAATAGGGCCGCCCGGAGAATCCAGTCGAAAAACATGGAAATCCAAATGCCCAGAACACCAAAGCCCAAATACCGGCCCAGCAGAATTCCCAGCCCCACCCGCAGCGTCCACATGGAGATCGTGGAGCCAATCATGGTGTAACGGGCATCTCCAGCGGCCCGGAGAGCCTGAGGAAGCGTGAAGGCCATCGGCCAAATCACAATGCCGAAGAGGCCATGAAGCCAGATAATCTGCCGGGCATACTCCGTGGCCTCCTCAGACACGTTATATAGTTTTAAAATCCAGGGCAGTGCCGCGAAACTCAGCAAAATAATACCCGTCATATAAATGTAGGTGCTCTTCAGCAGCTTTTTTGCATAATACCGGGCCTTTTCATAGTCTCCTGCCCCTACGCACCGGGAAACGACCGTCACCATCGCCAGGCCCAGTGCCAGGCCGGGAACACACTGAAAGCCAGCAATGGTATTGCCGATGGCGTTCGCGGCGATGGAATTCGTCCCCAGCACCGATACTGTGGACAGAAGCAGGATTTTCCCCAACTGGAACATACTGCTCTCAAGGCCGTTTGGAATGCCGAACCGCAAAATATTTTTCACCATATAGCGATCGTGATGGAATGTGAATTGCCGGATCCGAATGGTCAAATTCGGTCTCCGCAGCAAAATCACCATCGCCGCTGCTGCAATAACCCGGGACACCAGCGTTGGAATCGCCACGCCCTCCACGCCTCGGTGGAGGCCAAAAATCAAAATCCCGTTTCCAACCACATTGACCACATTCATCAGGGCGGATACCCACATGGAAATTCCTGAGTTCCCCATAACACGGAACAGTGCCGCCCCCGCGCTGTAAATGGCCAGAAATGGCGTGGATGCCTCCACAATTACATAATACGTGTTGGCGTAGGCAGCCACGTCCGCTTCCACCTGTCCAAAAACCACCCCAAGAATAAAGTCTTTCCACAGGTACAGCAGAACGGTCACCAGCAAAGACACCTCTCCCATAAACAGCAGAATCTGCTGTCCGGAGCGGCCTGCCTTCTCCATTTCCCGGCGGCCCAGATACTGGCCCGCAATGACAGCGCCGCCGGTTGCCAGCGCCGCAAACGCATTCATCAGCAAGACATTCACCGTATCTACCAGGGACACAGCGGAAATTGCCGCAGCCCCCACTTGGGCCACCATCAGCGAATCTGCCAAACCGACGGTAATCGCCAGCAGCTGTTCAATTACCAGCGGAATCATCAAGCGGCGCAAATCCTCCCTGCTGAATTCCACGGTCAGTTGCTTTGTCTCCATATCGTAATGCTTTCTCCCTTTCTCTTCCGTCTTTCCGTATCACCGGAACTCCCGCGGGCTCATATGGAATGTATTCTGAAATGTCCGCAGGAACGTGGAGTACTCTGCAAATCCCGCCTCCTCCGCAGCCTTCATCACCGGCATGCCGCTGCGGATCAGCTCCCCGGCCAGCAGCAGGCGCTTCTGGCTGATGTAGCGGTGAATCGTAAAGCCGGTGACCTCCTTGAAGCGGTGCATCAGGTAGTACCGGCTCAAATAAAATTTCCCCGCCAGGACATCCACCGTCAGTTCCTCCTGCAGATGTTCTCCAATGTAGCGCAGGATTTCCTCCATTTTGGGATCCAGCCGGTAGCTGTCTGTCTCCTCCTGAGCTGTACGATCCTGCAGAATGTCCCGGTTTACCTGAATCAGCAGCTGCTGGCACAGCGTATCCGCCATGCGGGGTGCGCCAAACTCTCCGGAGTGCAGCGCCTCCTCCAGCCGCTGGAGAATCCCCATATACTGCAGCCGCTGCTCTGCGCCGAACCGCAGCAGGTGAAACCCCCGTGCACTGGCAGTTGAAAAGCAGGTGCTCAGTTCCTCACCCGGATCACTGCGGCTTGTCAGCCACTCCCGCCCCAGCCAGATCACAACCCGTTCATAGGGCTCTGTTGGGTCAATGATAGGCCGGTGAATCAAATTGTGCTGTACCAAGAGCAAATCCCAAGGCTGCAGGAAATAGGTAACACCCTCCACCACATACGTGACTTTGCCCCGCAGCAGCAGAATCAGCTTGTCAAATTCATGATAGTGGTAATCCAGCTTTTGTGCACGGCTGTCCTTCAGATGGAACAGGCGAAAATTCTCCTTCAGGTAGCCCCGTTTACCGGCTTCACTTTGATCCAGCACACCCGCACCTCCCGTCTTACTCGTTTAAATAATTTATCTTATCGCACTTTTTATGATTTCTCAACCGGGATTTCGCACAAAGCCGCAAAGAGGCTTGCATTTCTTTTGTGCCCAAATCATGCCGATGGAGAAGCAATTTCCAGATTGCCTTTACTGCCGTTATTTGTTATACTATTTATTTGAAAAATTCGAATATGAGGGGGCCCTGCCATGAGTCGCGCTGATATGCTCTTTCTGCAAAACTGCCGGGAAATCCTGGATCACGGTGTCTGGGATACCGATCAATCCGTCCGTCCCCGCTGGGAGGATGGATCTCCCGCGCACACCATAAAAAAGTTCGGTATCATCAACCGCTATGATCTACAGGAAGAATTTCCCATTCTGACGCTTCGCCGTACCTATTGGAAGACCGCGGTGGACGAACTTCTGTGGATTTGGCAGAAGAAGTCCAATAATATCCATGACTTGAACGGCCACATCTGGGATCAGTGGGCGGATGCCAACGGATCCATCGGCAAGGCCTATGGCTATCAGCTGGGTGTCAAGCACCACTATCCGGAGGGAGACATGGACCAGGTGGACCGGGTGCTGTATGATTTGAAGCATCATCCGGCCAGCCGGCGCATTCTCACCAATATTTATAATTTTTCGGATCTCTCGGAGATGAATCTGTATCCATGCGCATACTCCATGACGTTCAATGTCTCCGGCAATGTCCTTAACGCCATTTTGAACCAGCGGAGCCAGGACATGCTGGCGGCCAACAACTGGAACGTGGTGCAGTACGCGGTGCTGGTCCACATGTTTGCCCAGGTCAGCGGCCTGGTGCCGGGCGAGCTTGTTCACGTCATTGCCGACGCCCATATCTATGACCGACACGTACCCATTATTGAAAAAATTCTGGAGCAGACGCCTTCCCCCGCGCCAAAGTTCTCTGTGGATCCCTCCGTCACGGATTTTTACAGCTTTACCCGTGACAGTTTTTCTCTGGACGGCTATACCCCGGCCCCTTTCCAGGATAAGATTCCCATTGCGGTGTAAGGAGTCTTTGCCATGAATGCGATTGTAGTGGTCGACCAAAACTGGGCGATTGGCAGGGATAATGGCCTGTTGTTCTCTCTGCCCACGGACATGAAGCGGTTCCGCTCTCTGACAACAAGCGGCACTGTCATTCTGGGCCGCAAGACTTTGGATTCCTTCCCCGGAGGAAAGCCGCTGCCAAAACGGCGGAACATCGTGATCACCCGGGATCCCGCTTTTCGGCGGGAGGGGGCCGAAGCAGTGTCCACGCCGGAGGATGCCCTGCAAGCCACGGAAGCACTTCTCTCCGATTCCGTATGGGTGATCGGCGGTGCCAGTATCTACACCGCCCTTCTGGAGCGCTGCAAACGGGTTTACCTCACAAAAGTAGATGCCGCCGCGGAAAATCCGGATGCGTTTTTTCCGAATCTGGACAAGCTGCCGGGCTGGACGGTGGAGCATGTCAGCGAGCCAGTGGAGGAAAATGGGTATACATACCGATTTGTAGACTACATCAATCGAGAGCTGTAGCTTCCTTGTATCTTAAAAAGGACCTGCGCAGATTGATTGCGCAGGTCCTCTTTGTGTCATCCATCATAGCGGGTGTCTGTCGGGCTGCAGCGGCCATAGCAGGCTGTCATCTCCCGGATTTCTCCCGCCAAGTCCTCTGTAAGCTGTCCCGGAAGCATATTCCAGCGCCAGTTGCCCCCCGCTACGCCGGGCACATTGATTCGCGCCTGGCATCCCAACGCCAGATAGTCCTGCATTTGTGCCACAAACAGCTCCGCCACACTGCCCTGCCCCAGGCGCAGCAGGCCCCGCCGCACTGCCTCCCTGCCGCTCACCCCCAAATACTGTTCTGCAAACGCCCGCTCCTCCGGCGCCGCATGGTCATACCAGCCAAGCAGGGTGTCATTATCATGCGTCCCGGTGTAGCAGATGCAGTGGGGCGTATAATGATGCGGCAGATACGCATTATCCGGTCCTGAAAAGGCAAACTCCAACACCTTCATCCCCGGAAGCCCCGCTTCGTCCCGCAGCTGATGTACTGCATCTGTCAGAAGCCCCAGATCTTCGGCGATATAGGTAATCTGTGGAAACCAGCCGGTCAGTACGCCCAGCAGCGCCATTCCCGGCCCCTGTTCCCAATTGCCTTCTTTCGCGCTCTTCGCACTGGAAGGAACCGCCCAATAATGCTCAAAGGCCCGGAAGTGATCGATGCGGATGGCATCAAACAAGCGTGAGGCTCCCTCCACCCGGCGGATCCACCAGCCAAAACCATCTGCTTGCTGCGCCTTCCAGTCATACAAAGGGTTGCCCCAGAGCTGTCCCTCCTCTGAGAAATAGTCCGGCGGCACCCCCGCCACTTTGGCTGGTTTGCCATCGGAGTCCAGCAAAAACTCCCTCCGCTCGCTCCATGTATCGGAGGAGTCCAGGGAAACATAGATGGGCAGGTCTCCAATCAGCCGGATTCCCCGGTGGTTCACGTCACGTTTCAGTGCCGCCCACTGCGTGAAAAACAGGTACTGCACATAGGTATGGAATGCCACCGCCTCCCGAAGCTCCCTCCGGTATCGCTTTACCGCTTCCGGAACATGGCGGCGGAGGGCCTCATCCGGCCAGTCCGGCCAGGCGCGATTCCCGAAATTTTCCTTTGACGCCATATACAGCGCATATTCCTTCACCCACACATTCTGTTCTATGAAGCGCTGTACTGCAGCCGTGTTCCGGCTGTATCCCCTGAAAAAAGCTTTTCGTAGAAGCAGGGTACGGCTTTTTCGCAGCGCGGCATAGTCAATCTGATCCCCCGCCGGAACCACAGCGGCCTTTAAATCCGCATGGTCCAGCAGCCCTTCTTCCTCCAGCAATTCCAGATCGATCAAAAGCGGGTTTCCGGCAAAGGTAGACACGCTGGTATAGGGAGAATTCCCCGCACCCGTTGGCCCCACCGGAAGAATCTGCCACCACCGCTGTCCCGCGGCGTGCAGAAAGTCCGCAAAAACCCGCGCCTCCCGCCCCAGCGATCCAATGCCATAAGGCGACGGCAGGGAAAATATCGGCAACAAAATGCCGGCGGAACGTTCCATTCTCCATCCTCTTTTCTGTATTTGGTATTTGTTCTCAGTTTATGCAGGGCCATGCGTCCGCAGGACATGATGGGTTCTCGTTCCCTTCCTTGGCGGCCGAAGCCCGACAGTGCAGCCTTCTGCCCTGTCTGTTCAAAAGTCAGCGATCCGCAAAATGGGACAATATAACGCCTTTTTTAATGGATATATTGTAAAATAGACCCGTAATAGAACGAACCTGCTCACTCACACTGTTTTGGCGCCTATCACCCTGTGCCTGCGGCAGGAGCAGTTCTATCCGCATGATATCATGCCGCCTCAAAAAATAAAACCCCCTTCTTTCATCACGGAATTCCCGGTGCAAAAACGGCCTCTTGCTGTCCCATGCGTCATCTTCTAACAACTGGACTTTTCTTCTGGAATGGGATATGATATAATATATTTCTTAAAGTTAACGCATATGGTTGGCCATACAATAGCAGAGTCTTTGTGCTGAGAGGAGCGACCATTTTGATTTATGACGAAGACCACCCCATTCCTGCTTTTGCAGACTCCGTCCTGCAGGAATCTCAGAGCGAAAATCTCCTCCTGGCCAAAGGGACGTATCGTCTTCAGGCAAGCCAAGCTTATCTGCTGATGAATTATTTGAGCACGTTTGCCGACATCGCCCGGTTGGTAGATGCTGTTTCCAATACGCAGTTTGTCCCCTGCCAGACAGGTGGAATCGCTGAAGAACCGCACCGCTGCTATGCTGTATGGGGCAAGGAAACCCGCTGTGAAAACTGCATCTCGGCAAAAGCCCTGTCCACCAAGGGACGGGTTTCCAAATTTGAATTTCTGGATGGACACATTTTTTTGGCGATTGCTAAATATGTGGAAATTGACGGTGTCCCCTATGTCCTGGAGGCTGTTTCCAAGCTGACGGAGGATGCTCTGTTTGACGCCGACGGAAAAGGCAAGTTGGCCCAGTTGATCTCCGGTTACAACAAAAAGCTGTACAGTGATGCATTGACTGGCGCTTATAACCGGCAGTATTACGAGGAGCAGGTCAGGGAACTATATGGTTCCTATTCCGTCGCGATGATGGATGCCGATAATTTTAAACAGATCAATGATACTTACGGCCATCATGCCGGAGACTTGGCACTGCAGGCAATCATTCGCGCTGTCTTTTCCTGTGTACGCGGGTCTGACCTGGTCATCCGCTACGGCGGCGATGAATTTTTGCTGCTGTTTCAGAATATCCCCCACGATGGCTTTGCCGGAAAGCTGGAGGAAATCCGGAGCCGGGTCTCCTCCATCGTTTTGAAAGAGTATCCTGCTCTTCGCCCGTCTGTCAGCATCGGTGGTTTCTCCGGCTGCGGAAAGGTTACGGATCTTGTGCGCGAGGCAGACCGGGCCCTGTATCAGGCAAAAAGCACGAAGTCCAAAACGATTTGTGTGCGCGCTCCTGTGACAGCTCCGTAAAGAATCCAATCCGACAGAAATTTTATTAAGAAGGCCCCTTCCGGATAAGCCGGAAGGGGCCTTCTTCTTTTCATTTCATCAGCAGATACATCACTGCCTTAATGGTATGCATGCGGTTTTCTGCCTCATCAAAGACAATGGACTGTTCGCTCTCAAACACTTCGTCAGTAACCTCCATAGCATCACGGCCGAACTTTTCGCCCATTTCCTTACCAACCTTGGTCTTGTGGTCATGGAAGGCCGGCAGGCAGTGCATGAAGCGGCACTGGGGGCCGGCATTGTCCATCAGAGCCTTTGTCACCTGATAGGGAGCCAAGGCGGCAATCCGCTCAGCCCAGACCTCTACAGGCTCACCCATGGACACCCAGACATCGGTGTACAGGACATCCGCATGGGCCGTAGCCGCCATGGGATCCTCAATAAATTCCAGTACGGCTCCCGTCTCCCGGGCAATGGCCTGGCACTGGTCAATCAATTCCTGATCCGGGAAGTATGCTTTCGGCGCACAAGCTACAAAGTGCATCCCCATTTTCGCACAGCCCACCATTAAGGAATTGCCCATGTTATATCGGGCATCCCCCAAATATACCAGCTTAACGCCCTTCAGTTCTCCGAAGTGCTCCTGGATGGTCAGAAAGTCCGCCAGAATCTGCGTGGGATGGAACTCATTGGTCAGGCCGTTGAACACCGGCACCCCGGCATACTTTGCAAGCTCTTCCACCAAAGCCTGGCCGAAGCCGCGATATTCAATCCCATCAAACATTCTGCCCAATACCCGTGCGGTGTCGGCAATAGACTCCTTGACGCCGATCTGAGATCCGGTGGGGCCGAGGTAGGTGCTGCCCATCCCCAGATCCTGCGCAGCCACCTCAAAGGCACAGCGGGTGCGGGTAGAGGTCTTCTCAAAGATCAATGCCACATTCTTTCCCTCCAGATATCGGTGGGGAACGCCGGCCTTCTTCTTGGCCTTCAAATCAGCGGCGGTGTCCAGGAATTCCTGAATTTCGGCGGGAGTAAAGTCCAGAAGCTTCAGAAAATGGGTGTGATGTTCCATATTGTGTCCTCACAATCGTCAGAATTGGCCACACGGTCCCTGCTGCACAAAACCGTGCAAGGTGAACGTGTGTAAAGGTAAAGGTAAAAGTAAAGGATATGGTTATTGTTATGGTAATAGGAACCGTACAGGTTGCATCCAGCCTGTGTCTCCCCGTCAGGCGGAGAGGGTCTTTTTCATAATGGCAACACCCGCATCCATCTCGGCCTTGGTGACCACCAGCGGCGGCAGCAGCCGCATGCCGGGTCCCGCCGTCAGCACCAGCAGGCGGTTTGCAATCAGCTTGTTTGCAAGTTCCTTATTGCTCCAGCCTTCCTTGACGGAAATACCAATCATGAGTCCCATGCCGCGGGTCTCTCCAAAGCACGGCAGTTCCAGCGCCTCAATCTGGTTGCGGAGATAGGTGCCCTTTGCCTGCACATCTTCCAAAAAGGCGTCGTCCATCACTTCCTGTACATAGAGGCCCGCAGCAGCGCAGACGGGATTGGCGCCGAAGGTAGTGGCATGGGTGCCCGGCCCCAGCACATTCCGGCATTTTTCATTGGCCATGATGCCGCTCATGGGAAGTCCGCCAGCAATCCCCTTGGCAAAAGAGGCCACATCGGGGAGGATCCCATACTGCTGGAAGGCGAAGAGGCTGCCTGTCCGGCCCACGCCGGTTTGAACCTCATCCACCAGCAGAAGCCAATCCCGCTCCGCACACAGCTTGGCGACCGCCTGCACATAGTCCTTATCCAGCGGAAGAACGCCGCCCTCTCCCTGGACCAATTCCACCATCACGGCACACACATCGTCTCCTGCGGCGGCCTCCAGGGATTCCAGGCTGTTGGCGTCCGCATAGCGGAATCCCTCGGTGAAGGGGAAGAAGTAATTGTGAAACACCTCCTGGCCGGTGGCGGTCAGGGTGGTGATGGTCCGCCCGTGGAAGGAATTGTTCAGGGTAATGATCGTGGCACGGCCCTGGCCGTACTTGTCAAAGCTGTACTTCCGGGCCAGCTTAATCATTCCCTCGTTGGCCTCGCCGCCGCCGTTGGCAAAAAAGACATTGCTCATGCCGGTGCGCCGGCACAGCTTTTCCGCCAGCCGGGCAGCCGGCTCTGTATAAAACAGGTTGGACACATGCCCCAGCTTCTTTGCCTGCTGTGTGATGCTCTGCACCCAGCCATCATTGCCATAACCCAGGCAGGTAACACCAATGCCGCTGGTAAAGTCGATGTATTCGTTTCCCTCCGGGTCATAGAGCCGGGCACCCTCTCCGTGGTCAATGGCCACGGGAAAACGGCCGTAAGTGCCCATAATGAATTGTCCTGTCAGTGTTTTCATTTCCTCAGAATTCATAAAAAGGTCATCCCCTTCAAACGTTCATTTCGTACATGATTTAACCGGAAGCAGGCACTGTGGTTCACTCCTGCTCCTTTTTCAGCATGGTGCCAATTCCTTTGTCGCTCAGCAGCTCAATCAAGATTGAGTGCGGGATACGGCCGTCCAGAATATGGACCCGCTCCACACCGCCGGCAATGGCGTCCACGCAGCATTCCATCTTCGGAATCATCCCTCCGGAAATGACGCCGTTTGCAATGAGGCCCGGTACCTCATAGGTATGAACCACGTGAATCAGCGTCTCCTCATCGTGGGGATCCCGCAGAAGGCCCCGGATATCTGTCAGCAAAATCAGCTTTTCCGCATCCAGCGCCTCCGCCAGCTTTGCGGCGGCTGTATCTGCATTGATGTTGTACGAGATGTCGGCATCTATCCCCTGGGCTACTGTGGAAACCACCGGAATATATCCGGTCATCAGGGCGTTTTCCACCGGTTCCGGATTCACACCGGTAATCCTTCCCACCAGTCCATACTTTTCGTCCAGCTGCTCTGCCTGAAACAGAGAGCCGTCCATACCACACAGGCCGATGGCCTGGCCGCCCAGGCGGTTCAGCTGTGCCACCAGGTTTTTGTTGACCTTGCCGCAGAGAATGGACTGCACCACATCCATGGTCTCCTCATCCGTATAGCGCAGGCCGTCCACAAATCTGGACGTGTGTCCAAGCTTTTTCAGCATGGCGGAAATCTCCGGCCCGCCGCCGTGGACCACCACCACCCGGATGCCAACCAGACTGAGCAGAATGATATCGCTCATCACGGCTTTCCGCAGCTCTTCTGAGATCATGGCGTTGCCGCCGTATTTGACCACAATGGTCTTTCCGGTAAACTTTTGAATATAAGGCAGGGCCTCCACCAGTGTCTGGGCCTGCTGTGCGTGGGAGGACATGGGTCATTCCTTCTTTCTTATGGTCGGATACCTGGCATGCGCCGCCTGCAGGGAAAGCAGGTTATGTACGGTAATCCCCGTTGATTTTAATGTAATCATAGGTGATGTCACAGCCCCAGCAGGTGCAGCGGCCATCCCCCTCGCCCATGGCAATCCGAATCTCCACATCATGCTCCGTCAGGATTTTCTTGGCAAGATCCTCGTCAAAGGGCAGGCCGCGGCCCTTCTCACACACGGCAATCTCACCCGCGGCGCTGGCAAAGCGGACATCTACTTTGTCCGGGTCAAAGCTCTCGCCGGAATACCCCATAGCGCACAGTACACGTCCCCAGTTGGCGTCAGCGCCGAAAATGGCGGCCTTGGTCAGCGTGGAGGAAATTACGGACTTTGCAATCGTCTCTGCACTCTTCTCGTTCTCCGCGCCGTCAACTGTGCAGGTAATCAAATGCTTGGCGCCCTCACCGTCGGAGACCATCTTCCTGGCAAGCTCCATGCACAGGGCCTGCAGTGCCTCCAGGAACGCCGCATACTCCGGTCCCTTGGCTGTGATGGGCGTATTGCCCGCCAGCCCATTGGCCAGTACGCAGCAGGTGTCGTTGGTGGAAGTGTCCCCGTCTACGCTGATGCGGTTGAAGCTGATCTGGACGGTTTCCAGCAGGGCAGTTTTGATCATCTCTGAAGAAATCGCGCAATCTGTGGTCAGGAAGCAGAGCATGGTACCCATATTGGGATGGATCATACCGGAGCCCTTGGCAATACCGCCCATGCGGACCGTTTTACCGCCGATGGAAGTCTCCACCGCCACTTCCTTTTTCACCGTGTCCGTAGTCATGATGGCGTGGGCCGCCGCGTCGCTGGCCTCCGCCGAATGGGCCAGTTCACCATACAGCGCCGGCACGCCCTCCTCAATGACCTGGATGTTGATGGTCTGGCCGATGACGCCGGTGGATGCCACCACTACATCGCCGGGTGCGCAGCCAATTGCCCGGGCAGCCGCGGCACACATCTTCTCCGCATTCTCTTCCCCGTTGGGTGCGCAGGCATTGGCATTGCCGCTGTTGGCAATCACCGCCCGGGCCTTTCCATCTGCCAAATGAATTTTGTTGATATGGATCGGCGCGGCCTTTACCGCGTTTTTCGTAAATACCGCAGCCGCTGCGCAGTCCACGTCTGATACAATCAACGCCAGATCCTTTTTCCAGGCTGCGTGGGTTTTTACACCCACATGAATGCCCGCAGCCCGAAAGCCCTGTGCAGCACAAACGCCGCCTTCGATAAACTTCATATCAGGTTCCCCCTCCATCAGAGTGTCAGTCCGGCGGTTTCTTTGAACCCCAGCATCAGATTCATGTTCTGAACGGCGGCACCGGAGGCCCCCTTGCCCAGATTGTCAAACAGCGCCGTCACCATCGTCTGCTCCTGATTCCCGCAGACATTGATTTCTAAAGTGTCCTTTCCTGCCATTTTATTGGCTGAAAGTAAGCTGTCATTGGTCCCAAATGGCACCACCTTTACAAAGGTCTGTCCCTGGTAGAATTCCGCCAGTGCCCCGCAGATCTCCTCTGCGGAAGGCTGGCCGTGGAGCAGCCGGTTCTGGAGCAGGATGGTGGTTGCCATTCCCTTGTAGTAATCATCCACCACCGGGTTGAACACGGGTGCAAACTCCAGTCCGGCAATCTTCTGCATCTCCGGCAGGTGCTTGTGCCGAAGGCTTAGTCCATAAATCCGGGGAGCGTCAAATTCCGTCCCCCGATCTGTATCCCCATATTGGGCAATCATTTTTTTGCCGCCGCCGGAGTAACCGGTGAGAGAGTAGACCGCCACAGGATAATCCCTTGGCAGGATGCCCAGCTTCACCAAGGGCGCCGCCGTGGACAGGAAGCCCGTGGCGTGACAGCCCGGATTCGCCACGCGCCTGGACGTTTGGATCGCCGCCTTCTGCTCCGGGCCCAGCTCCGGGAAGCCGTAGACCCAGCCTGAGGCGGTCCGGTGGGCGGTAGAGGCGTCGATGATGCGGGTGTTTGGATTTTCCACCAGCTCCACCGCCTCGGCAGCCGCCGCATCCGGCAGGCAGAGAAACACGATATCCGCCGCATCCATGAGCTTTTTCCGCTCCGCCGGATCCTTTCGCTTTGCCTCATCAATCAGCAGCAGCTCAATGTCGCTGCGTCCGCCAAGCCGCTCGTAAATCTGGAGGCCGGTCGTACCGTCCTTTCCGTCAATATAGACCCTTGGTTTCACTGGGAACATCTCCCTTTCATTTCGTACGGGCTTTCACAAAGCCCTCAATCTCCTGAATCTGCCGGGTGGTCTCGCTGACCGCCGGCCCGCCGTAGCTCTTCCGCTGGCCCATGCAGGTCTCCAGGCTCAATGCTTCGTACACATCCTCCCCAAACAAAGGGGAAATCTCCTGCAGTTCCTGCAGCGTCAGCTCCTCCAGTGTCTTTCCTGTCTTTGTGCAGGCAGCTACCAGATGGCCCACGGCCGTGTAAGCATCCCGGAAGGGCATTCCCTTTTTTGTGAGGTAATCGGCACAGTCGGTGGCGTTGATGAAGCCGTGGCCCGCGGCCTTGCGCATGTTGTCCTGGCGCACGCGCATGGTGTCCAGCATGGCGGCAAAGACAGGCACGCACATCTCTACGGTATCGATGGCGTCAAACACCGGCTCCTTGTCCTCCTGCATGTCCTTGTTATAGGCCAGGGGGAGCCCCTTCATGGTGGTCAAAAGGCTCATCAAATCGCCATACACCCGCCCGGTCTTGCCGCGGACCAGCTCAGCCACGTCGGGGTTTTTCTTCTGGGGCATGATGCTCGAGCCAGTGGCGTATGCATCGTCCAGCTCAATGAACTTGAACTCCCAGCTGCACCAGAGGATGACCTCCTCGGAAAACCGGGAGAGGTGCATCATCAAAATGGACAGCGCACCCATCAGCTCCAGTGCGTAGTCCCGGTCGGAGACCCCGTCCAAAGAGTTGGAGGTAGGCGCATCAAAGCCCAAGAGCTTTGCCGTCTGCCAGCGGTCAATGGGATAGGTGGTCCCCGCCAGAGCGCCGCTGCCCAGGGGACACTCGTTCAATCGCTTTTTGCAGTCCTCCAGCCTTGTCACATCCCGGGCCAGCATCGCGCCGTAGGCCATCAGGTGCTGGGCGAAGGAGATGGGCTGGGCCCGCTGTAGATGGGTATAGCCAGGCATGACAGTCTCTTGATACTTCCTTGCCTGGCGGCACAAAACCGTCTCCAGCTCCAAAAGCTGCCCGATGATGACGGGAATCTGCTCCCGGACGTACATCCGAAAATCCAGCGCCACCTGGTCGTTGCGGCTGCGGGCAGTGTGAAGGCGCTTGCCGGCATCTCCAATGCGGGATGTCAGCAGAGCCTCCACATTCATGTGGATGTCCTCGTTGTCGGCGGTGAATTCAATTTTTCCCGCCTCTATGTCCGCCAGAATGTCCGCAAGCCCTTGGGTGATGGAGGCCGCATCCTCCCGGGAGATGACGCCGCACTCTGCCAGCATCTTTGCGTGGGCCAGGGAGCCGGTGATATCCTCCTTGTACAGCCTTTGATCGAACTGGATGGAGGCGTTGAAATCGTTTACAAGGGCGTCGGTCTCCTTGCCGAACCGCCCGGACCATAATTTCATAACTGTTCCTTTCACCGCAGACGCGGGGCGAAGAGCTGCTCTCCGTCCCGCATCCACGTTTTTCTTTTCAAGAGGGAAACGTTCACTTCCCCGCAAATGTCTTACAGCTTTCCCTGCTCCCGCAGTGCCAGCACGGTATCCGGCAGGCCCCACAGGTTGATAAAGCCGGTGGCGTCGCCCTGGTTATAGTCGCTTTCGTTAAAGGTTACCAGATTTTCGGAGTACAGGCTGCAGGGAGAGGTGATGGAGGCTGTGATCATATTGCCCTTGTACAGCTTCAGCTTCACGCTGCCGGTCACATGCTCCTGGGTCTTGTCCGCAAAGGCACTGAGGGCCTCCCGCAGGGGGGTAAACCACTTGCCGTTGTAAATCAGATCAGCAAAATCCACTGCCAGTTTGCTCTTCATGTGGGCAGTATCCTTGTCGATGGTGATCATCTCCAGGCACTGATGCGCCTTATACAGAATCGTGCCGCCCGGTGTCTCATACACGCCGCGATCCTTCATCCCCACCAGCCGGTTTTCCACAATGTCCAACAGGCCGATGCCGTTCTCACCGCCCAGCTTATTCAGCTTGCGGATGATGTCGCTGGCTTTCATCTTCTCGCCATCAACAGCAACAGGTACGCCCTTTTCAAAGTCCAGCGTCACATAGGTGGGTGCATCGGGGGCAGAGATGGGGGAAACGCCCATTTCCAGGAAGCCCGGCTTCTCATACTGGGGCTCATTGGCGGGATCCTCCAAATCCAGGCCCTCATGGCTCAGATGCCACAGGTTCTTGTCCTTGGAATAGTTGGTCTCTCTGGAGATCTTCAGGGGTACGTTGTGGGCCTCTGCATAGTCAATCTCCTCGTCACGTCCCTTAATGGACCACTCTCTCCAGGGGGCGATGATCGTCATCTCCGGAGCAAAGCGCTTAATGGTCAGTTCAAAACGCACTTGGTCATTTCCCTTGCCGGTGCAGCCGTGGGCAATGGCATCCGCCCCCTCGGCTTTCGCAATCTCCACCAGCTTTTTGGCAATAATCGGTCTTGCAAAGGCCGTGCCCAGCAGATACTGCTCATAGCTGGCGCCCATCTTCAAAGAGGGGATAATCACGTCATCCACCATCTCGTCGGTCAAATCCGCAATGTACAGCTTGCTGGCACCGGTCTTCAGCGCTTTCTCCTCCAGGCCGTCCAGCTCGTCATTCTGGCCCACATCACCAGCCACGGCGATGATCTCCGGATTGTTATAGTTCTCCTTCAGCCAAGGGATGATGATGGACGTATCCAAGCCGCCGGAATAGGCCAGTACAATTTTTTTAATATCTTTTTTATCCTTCATGATGGGTGCCTCCATATGTCTTGTTTGATGATGGTTGAATTATACGCCTACTATGAATATTTATTCAAGCACAATCTTGCACAACAATTTAATTTACAATTGGTTAATTTTGCATATTTTCACTGCATTTCATGCTGCCTTTTGAGTTTTTCTCAAACCATTGCCCCATTTTTCGGCGCAGACCATTCGCTGTCTCTTCCGCCCGATTGATTGATCCACAATCCATTGCATATATTCGCATTTCATACATCAAGTAGGTGACGGCGGGCTCCTCCGCTTCCCAGCAGCTGCCGCTCCAGTTCTCCGCTACGTTTCAGAACGGCCGGACACATGGTCAAAATTTTTTCTTTCCGTATATTTTCTACCTGCAAAGGAGGGGGCTGCCGCGCTGTATACGCGGCAGCCCCCAGTATCTTATCAAGAAAACGCATTCTACCGGATCGTCATTTTTTCCGGAAACGGCGCATGAACAGAAAAATGGTAATCTGCACCAGCAGCAAGCTCACAAGCCATTTTAAAAATGTCTCCTCCACCGTGGCCGGGGCAAAGTTGCCATTCCACTGAGCGGCGGCCTCTTCAGGGAGCTGTCTGCCCGCCATGAAAATGCACATCTGATTGACATAAAAATTCAGAAAATTGCCAACCCAAAAGGCAACTGTCTTTCCGGTGCGACCGCACTGCCAGGCCAGGCCGCATACCGGCGCCACCATCAGGATGGGACCCGCCCAGCGAAACGCCGGCCAGCACCAGTCCAGCCACATGGCCAAAAATATAAACGGCACCGCATAGGGAATTGCCCAGTAAAAATCACGTTTTTCTAATTTCATGTATGTATCCTTTCCGTTCCGCCGCTTACACCATCTTCTCCGGCCGCACCGCTTCGTCAAAGGCCTCTGCCGTCAGAAGGCCCAGTGCCAGCACTGCCTCTTTCAACGTTGTTCCCTCCGCCAGCGCCTTCTTCGCGCACTTGGCCGCCGCCTCATATCCAATCTTTGGCGTCAGGCAGGTCACCAGCATCAACGAGTTTTGGAGATTGTATGCCATCCTCTCCACATTTGGGGTAATTCCCTCCACACAGTGCACCCGGAAGGAATCGCACACGTCCGCCAGCAGCCGGGCGGACTGCTGGAAATTATACGCGGACACCGGTAAAAACACGTTCAGCTGGAAATTGCCCTGAGAGGCCGCAATCCCGATGGCCGCGTCGTTGCCCATCACTTGTACCGCCGCCATGGTGACGGCCTCGCACTGGGTGGGATTCACCTTGCCGGGCATGATGCTGCTGCCGGGCTCGTTCTCCGGGATGTGAAGCTCCCCCATGCCGCAGCGGGGGCCGCTGGCCTCCCAGCGGATGTCGTTTGCAATCTTCATCAGGTTTGCCGCCAAGGCCTTCAGCGCCCCGTGGGCAAACACCAGGGCGTCCTTGCTGGTAAGTGCGTGAAACTTGTTGGCGTCCGGGGTAAAGGCCACGCCGGTCATCTCCCGGAGCCGACCGCACACCATCTCGTCGTATTCTTTCGGGGCATTGAGCCCGGTGCCCACAGCGGTGCCGCCGATGGCCAGCCTGCACAGCTCCGGCAGGGCTGCCCGCAGCATCCGGCAGGGCGCCGCCACCAGCTCCCGCCAGCCGGAGACCTCCTGGGCAAATTTCAGGGGCGTGGCATCCTGCAGGTGGGTGCGGCCGATGCGGATGAGATCCGGGTAGGCCGCCTCCAGTTTGGCAAAGGCCGTCTCCAGACGCTCCGCCGCCGGCAGCACCTGCCCCGTCACCGCCAGCGCCGCTGCGATGTGCAGGGCAGAGGGAAAGGTGTCGTTGCTGGACTGGGAGGCATTCACATGGTCATTTGGATGGAGCTTCACACCACGGTCCGCTGCCAGATGGGCAATCACCTCATTGACATTCATGTTGGTCTGGGTACCGCTGCCGGTCTGCCAAACCACCAAGGGAAACTCCTCATTCCATTTCCCTGCCCGGATTTCAGCGCAGACCGCCGCAATGGCCGCCGCCTGCTCCGCCGTCAGCTTCCCGCAGTCCGCGTTGGCCCCGGCGCAGGCCTCTTTCAAATAGGCGAAAGCCGTAATGATCTCCTTTGGCTGGCGCTCGCCGCCAATTTTGAAATTCTCCAGACTCCGCTGGGTCTGCGCGCCCCAGTAATGCTCTGCCGGGACGGCAATCTCCCCCATAGTGTCGTGTTCCATCCGGGTGTTCATGGCAAAATTCCTCCAAGTTTGCAAAACGTCTGACTGTTTTTATTTTTTAAAATTTTATCATCTATTATATAGAGAAGCGTCCTTGAACGCAAGTCATGGTTTTCCCTTTTCCCATTTCAAATGGTCTTTTCCCATACAGCCCTGTCTGACGGCAGGTCACCCGGCCGCTTGTATGTAAAAATGGTCGAGAGCGGCCGGAAGCTTCGGCCGCTCTCGTTTCTATTCAATGTTCTCTGCCTGACCACCCGGCAGGATCCTTGTTTTTACTTCAGTGGTCGGAAAAGGCCCGTTCATTTCCAAATTCCGTCTGCGGCACTTACAGCCCGTTCACCGCCGCCTCCAGCTGCCCCATTGCCTGCTCCAAAACAGACCGGGGACACGCGGCGTTCAGCCGCATAAAGCCGGAGAGGCTCCGGCCGAAGGACGCCCCGTCGTTGAGGCCAAGCTTCGCCTTTTCAATCATGAAATCGTGGAGCGCCTGGTTGGAAAGCCCCAGCTCCCGGCAGTCCAGCCACATGAGATAGGTGGCATCCGGCGCATAGGTCTTAATTTTAGGAATACGGGTTTTGCAATAGTTTACCACATACTCAAAGTTGGCGGAGAGATAGGGCAGCAGCTGCTCCAGCCACTCCTCCCCGCCGGTGAAGGCCGCCTCCATGGCGGTCAGGGAGAAGGCGTTGTTCCGGTGGATGTCCATATTCATCCAGTATCGGTCAAAAACCTCCTTCATATGCCGGTTGGGGAAGACCACGGCGCTGGCCTGAAGTCCCGCCAGGTTGAAGGTCTTGGTGCCGGAGATCCCGGTGACCACATACCTTGCAATCTCCGGGGACAGCGCAGCCACAGGCGTGTGTTTTTTCCCGTGGAAAATCAGGTCGGAGTGAATCTCATCGGAGAACAGCACCACATGGTACTTTCTGCAAAGCTCCGCCATCCGTGCAAGCTCCTCCGGCGTCCAGACCAGGCCCAGGGGATTGTGGGGGCTGCACAGCAGGAACAAATCGGCGCTTTGCAGCTTCTCCTCAAAGTCCGCCCAGTCCACCGTCCAGCGGCCGTCCCGCTCCACAAACCGGTTTTCCAGCACGTTCCGGTTCCAGGCCTCGGCCATATCGTAAAACTCGGAGTACACCGGCGTCTGAATCAGGACACTGCCGCCCTCCGGCGTAAACAGCTTCACCATGGCGGAAATCGTCTGCACCACCCCCAGGGAAAAGCTCATGAGGGACGGATCAATCTCCCAGTTGTTGCGTTTTTTCTGCCAGGCCCGGATGGCGGCAAAATAGCTGTCCGGCCGGGCGGTATAGCCCCAGATGCCCTCCTCCGCCCGGGCCTTCAGCGCGTCGATGACGGGCTGGGCGGTTTTAAAGTCCATATCCGCAATCCACAGGGGAATCACATCGTCGGTGCCGAACTTCTTCACCCGCTCGTCATACTTGGCGGAGTGGTTGCGGGAGCGGTCCACAATCTGGTCAAAGTCATATGTCATGAAAAAGTACTCCTTTTCCTTGAGAATTTTCTTTCATCATGGCGGCTCCGGCCCCGTTTGTCAAGGCCTGGATTTCACAAAAAGCAGAGGCGGCCATGTGGCCGCCTCCGTCTTTTCAGGGTTCCCAGCGATTCCAGGCCAGCGCCCCGGCAGCTTCCGCCAAACCATACTCCGCCAGCGCGTATTCCTCTTCCGCTTCGCCGTTGCCGTCGGTATCCACACAGTAGTGGAGGCGGAAAACCCGCCCCTCCGGGTCGTACTCCGACCAGCTGGCGTTCACGCCCCAATCCAGAAAGTCCGGCAGGCCGCCGGTTGAAAGGTCTCCCAGATAAATTCCGTCCGCTCTTCGCTGATAGACGTAGGCCCGCCGGGCGCCGTCTCCGCCGTAGGTGACGTTGCACACCAGCTCTTCCACGCCGTCGCCGTCCAAGTCCACGGAATAATCCTCCGCCCCGCCCCAGCCGAAGCTCTCCGCAATCGGTGTGCGGCTGCCGTCTGCCCCCAGGGCGTAATAGGTGCGGATGGAAAAGCCGTTTGTGTCCGTCTTTGTCCAGCGAACGCCGTCAACGCCCAGAATATTCTGAAAGGCATACTCCTCCGTGGCGGGTACGGCTCCGCCGTCCGCCTCTGCCAGCAGATTCAAAAGCAGCTGCACCGTCTCCGCCGAGGCGCCGTAGTCCCGGATGGAGGGCATGGGCGCCCTCTGCCGCGCCAGCCAGTCGTCCGCCCCCGCTTCGCTCACCTCAGAAAGCCAGGAGCCGCCCCGCCACTGCACCGCATCAATCTCCGGCCAAAGGGCCATCAGAATCAGGGCATTCCGCACGTCCAGCCCTACTGCGTTGGTGGTTTCATCCCACCCCCGGTCCTCCTCGTTCCACATCCCTTCCGAGATGGAGAACCGGGCCGTGCCGTCTGTTTCCATCTCAAATTCGTAGTTTCCGTCCAGTGCCGGGTCCCCCCACAAATCCCAGCACAGCAGGTCTTCCGCCAGGGTATCTGCAGTTCTCTCCTGTGCCAGCAGATACATCTGGGACGCCGTATGGCTGACCGCTTCCACCTGCATTCCGTTGTAGTTCCAATATGCTAGCAGCTCCCGGAGCCCCGCCGCCGTCTGCCCCAGTTCCTTGATGTCGTCATAACCCAGGGCCTGGGCATGGGCGTCCGCCTGACTCCTTGGATAATACATGGTCAGCAGTGTTTTCTGTCCGTCCTCCCGGGTGGGATAGGACCAGTTCACCTGCTCCAGATTGCCGATAAGGGCCAGCAGCACCTCCGCCTTCCAGGTCATGGGGCCGTCGATGGCGGGACTGGTGGGGTCGATGTCCGCCGGTTCATCCCGGAAGTTCACCTGCAGGGTATAGGGAGCCGCCGAGGTGAACAGCTCCATGGTGTAGGCCCCCAGGCTCCCTACATCCAGCGCCTCCAGCAGCCGTCCCGCCGCAGGAGCGTCCCCGATATAATCCATCCGCAGGTCAAAGAGGGTCTGGGCTTCATCCATCACCGCAAAGGACCCCTCCCCTGTGTTGGAGAGCACAAGCCGGTACTGCACCGCTGCGGCGGCGCTCTCCGGGGTATTCGCCCCCGTGTCCGGTGCCTGCTCCGTAAAAAGCAGCACCGTGAGCAGCTCCGCATCTATCCTTTCCGTCAATTCCTGACGTTCCCCATCCTTCAATCCGGAGACCACCCGCTCCGACGAAAAGTCCAGCTCCGGCAGCGGAAGGTTGTAGGTTGCCGTCACGCCCTCCCCCAGATTGGCGCGGAATGCCAGCTCCGCCCAGCCGCCGTTGGCAGGCGCCGGGTTCACCGTAAGCGACAGGCCGCCCTCTCTGGCGGAAACACCGCCCGCATCCGTAAAACCGTCCAGCAGCACCGGCCGGCTGGAGATTCGCACGCCGCCCTGATACACATCCTCGTATATGGCCCACGCCATGGCCGGTTCTCTGACGCGGTACGAAATCTCCACAGAGGTCTCGCCCGCCTGGTCGTTCCGGCTCTCCAGCCGGACCCAGCTGTCCGGCTGCTCCGTCCCGTTGTTGCAGCACACGGTGGCCACCGTCGCCACCAGCATCAGCGCCAGCACCGCCATCCGGGGCCGCTCCCGCTTCCAGTTCAGGACATTTTTCACCCGCCGCCCGGCATCGTGCTCTCCAAAGGCCAGGGCCATGGGCACCCGGCGGTCCAGGGCAAAGGCCAGCAGGGACTCGCTGTACCCGGTCTTGGCCTGGTCCCCCAGTTCCGTGAGAACCGCCTCATCGCAGCGCATCTCCATGTCCCGGCAAAACAGCGTCCAGGCAAGCCACACCGCCGGGTTCCACCAATACACCGCCAGAATCAGCAGGCACAGCAGTTTTGCCCAGTGGTCGCGGCGGCGGATGTGAAACCGCTCATGGGCCAGGATGTAGGTTCGCCCATGGGCGTTCAGGCCAAAGGGGATGTAGATGCGGGGCCGGTGGATTCCCAGCACAAAGGGCGTTGGGATTCCGTCGCACTCCCATACTTCGCCTCCCGCCCACACGGCGGCGGCCACACTCCGCCTCAGGCGGACATAGGCCACCGCTCCATAAACCAGCAGCACCGCAAGCCCTGCCAGCCAGACCACCACCGCAATCCGCATGGCCGTCTCCGCCACGGCAGCCGTCAGCGCCGCCTCCCCGGGGGAAAGGCCCGCCTGCACCACCACAGCGCTGCCGCTCTCCGCTCCCGGATAGATCCCCAGCACCGGTCCCGGATCCGGGACGAATGCCTGGGGCATCCCTCTGTTCAAGTCCTCGGCAAGCCGTCCAACCGGCTCCAGCGGACTCAAATTAAAGAGACTCCATCTGACCCGGGTCAGCAGTCCCGGCGGGCACACCAGGCGGAACCACACCACAAACCACAGCGCATAGCTGTATTTCCTGGGTGAGCGCCGCAAAAGCTGCCGGGCCAGCAGCACTACCGCCATCACCGGCAGCGCCGCCACCGACATGGACAGCAGCCGGAAGAACACATTGGTCAAAAGCTCCATGCTCATCCCCCCCTGTGGGCGTCGATCAGACGCTTCAAATCCTCCGCCTCCGCCTCCGTCAGTTTCCGCCCGCTCATAAAGGCGGCAAGGAACCCGGGCAGGGACCCGCCGAAGGTCTGCTCCACAAAGGTTCCCGCCGCCTCTGCCGTCACCGTCTCCTGCGGCGCCAGCACGGTGACGGTGCTGTTTTCATTTTGCAGCAGTCCTTTTTCGCACATCTTTTTCAAAACGGTGTAGGTGGTGGACTTCTTCCAGCCCAGCTCCCGGGCACACAGCTCCACCAGACGGCCGGAACCCACCGGTGCCGCCCGCCACACTATCTGCATAAACCGATATTCGCTGTTTGAGAGATGATAGGTCTCCATTGCGTGTCCTCCTTGGTCTATTTTTATCGACCTCGCATTTGAAGTCTACAACAATAGGCCCCCTTTGTCAACAGGTAAAACAACGCCCCGGAGCGACTTAGCTCCGGGGCGTTTATTCAGCGGTCGGAGTGCACCCAGGACTGGGGCACATTGTATGGCTTATAGGCCGAAGTAAGCACCTTTTCAAACGCTGGGGCATCCGGGGACTCAATGCGGCCGAGGATCTGCTCCCCTGCGGCAATTCCAAGTTCCTCTACTGGCTGGACGATTGAGTCCATCTGGCCGGCATACAGCTGGTACAGGTTGGAATCATAATCCACAAAGCTCACCAAGTCCATATCCCGGGAAACTTGAATGCCTTTCTGGTGGAGGTAAATCATCGTCTCCGAAGCCATCAGCCCCTGGCAGACAATCACGGCGTCACACTTTTGTTCCAGCAGACCCTCCAGGCAGGCCTGGGCGCTGTTTTCCATAGAGTCGCCGTATCGAATCAGATCCGGATCCTCCGGCAGGCCGCAATCAGCAATTGCCTGCTGATAGGCAGAGATCCGCTCCTTTGTGGTAGACAGGCGGGGCAGGCCGCCGATAATTCCAATGCGCTGATCCCCCTTGCCTGCAAGACGGCACACGCTGCGATAGATAGGCTGGAAATTGGAAACGCAGACGGAGGAATACTTTTTCGTATCAAAAGTGCGATCCACCAGCACCACCGGGAATCCCGCCGGAATCAGGCTGTCCAGCCGCTGGAAATCATCCATGGTACTGGCAATCAGCAGTCCGTCCACCAGTCCCGCAGACAGCAGGCGGAGATTTGTCTCCTCCCGCTCCATATCCTCTTTCGTGTTGGCAATGATCAGGTGGTACCCATGGATGGAGAGATAATTTTCCACAGATTCGATCATCGTCGCAAAGAATTTATTTGCAATATCGGGCACAATAAAACCAACGGTTTTCTTTTTTCCCGTGCGAAAGCTGCGGGCAGACGCATCCGGTGTATATCCCAGCTCCGCAATCGCGTTGTACACCTTTTCCTTTGTCTCACTGGAAACGTACCGCGTATTATTAATGGTATGCGAAACGGTTGCAGTGGAGACTCCTGCCAGTTTCGCCACATCGCTAATGGTTACTTTCATATAATCGCCCTCTTGCGCAATTTGCAATTTTTTTACGTAATCAATTAGTCTTCTTCAGTATATGACAGCATTCCTGCCCCGTCAAGGACTTTTTCAGCACCCCTCGTGATTTTTTTTACTTTTCCGATAATTTCTTATTAATTGTTCACAATTTGTAAAGAAAAATGTTATCTGAATTGACTATTGCCACTCGAGATTCCTTATGATAATATATATGTAAAACAATCGGCAAAACGATTACGCAAATGTTTCCGCGCGGTGCCATTCCAGCGTGCCGCCTATTTGAAAGGAGTTTTTCAACTATGAAAACCAAGATCGGCATCAATGGCTTTGGCCGGATCGGCCGTCTTGTCTTCCGCGCCGCTTTGACCCATGACGATATTGAGGTCGTGGGACTGAACGACCCATTTATGACACCCGACTATATGGCATATATGCTGCGGTATGACAGTGTCCACGGCAGGTTCCAGGGTGACATTGCCTATGAAGAGGGGTTCCTGATTGTGGACGGTAGGAAAATTGCCGTCTTCGCTGAAAAAGAGGTCGGGGATATTCCTTGGGGTGAAGTAGGCGCAGAGTATATCTGCGAGTGCACTGGCCAGCATCTGACCAAGGAAAAGTGCCAGGGCCATATTGACGCAGGCGCCAAGCACGTCATTATGGGCGCTCCCTCCAAGGATGATACACCCATGTTCGTCATGGGTGTCAACAATAAAAAGTACACCTCCGATATGACCTTTGTCTCCAACGCCTCCTGCACCACCAACTGCCTGGCTCCCATTGCCAAGGTGCTGCATGAAAACTTTGGCATTAAAGACGGCCTGATGACCACCGTCCACTCTGTGACCCCTACTCAGAAGCTGCTGGACGGCGCCTCCATGAAGGACTGGCGTGGCGGCAGGGCGGCCACCGCAAACATCATTCCCTCCTCTACCGGTGCTGCCAAGGCCGTGGGCAAGGTGATTCCCGAGTTGAACGGCAAGCTGACCGGCATGAGTATGCGCGTTCCCACACTGGACGTCTCCGTGGTGGATCTGACGGTGAATCTGGAAAAGCCCGCTACCTATGCGGATATCTGCGCCGCTATGAAGGCCGCCTCCGAAGGCGAGCTGAAGGGCATTTTGGGCTATACCGAAGATCCCGTGGTCTCCTCCGACTTCATTGGTGATTCCCGCACTTCCATCTTCGACAAGGACGCAGGCATTGCCCTGACTGATACGTTTGTGAAGGTCGTCTCCTGGTACGACAACGAGTGCGGCTACTCCAACAAGATGGTAGAGCTGATTCGCTATATGTCTTCTGTAGACCATCAGTAAATACGGGAAAAGTCATCTGTTTCGCAACTTTTTCTTGCTGCTTCTTTACTCAAGAAAAGTGCGTGGATGGAAAAGACTGTGCCAAGTGGAATAGCGAATTTTTTCGTTGTTCCATCAGGTGAATTCCCCACAAGCAATGAAAACACTCCCTTTTCGGTATTGTATAGCCGGAAAAGGAGTGTTTTTTTATGCTATTAAACACAGTAAAAGATGAATTCGTATTCCATTGCCAAAGCCGGAACCTATCTCCCAAAACCACGAAAAATTATCGTAAACAAATCGAATATCTGCTGAATTACCTTGCTGCCGAATATCAAGTAACCCATAGTGAAGATGTCAAGCCTGAGTATATCAAAGCTTTTCTTGTGAAAATGAAGCTTTCACATAAAGTGAACTATATCAATGACCTACTGAAAGCGTTCAAGGTGTTCTTCAAATATGCCTATGCAGAAGGATACACCGATACCCTGGTGACAGAGAAAATCCCCAATATGAAGAAGCCTAAAGTCCTTATCCGCACATTCTCGGAAGCGGAACTCAAAAGGTTATCTAACTACTACCAAGGCTACACATATTTGCAGCTGCGAAATCGAGTCATGTTGTTGCTTTTGATCGATACAGGTATTCGTATGAGTGAGTTGATAGGACTGACCGAGGAACAGTTAAAGTATGATTATATTTTAATTCGCGGCAAAGGCAACAAAGAACGCGTTGTACCCAAATCTCCTACGTTGAGCAAATGGTTACTGAAATTCCTGACTGTACGGAAGTCTTATTTTGCATATCAAATTGTACCAAATAACATTTTCCTAAGTCGGAATGGTAAACCATTGAATAGTTCCATGGTAGATAGAGTCATAAAAGATGCAGGAGCGGCTTGTAATATTTCACCAGATGTGCGGGTATCCGCTCATACTTTCCGTCACACCTATGCACAGTTCCAACTAAAGGCAGGCTTGGATATTTACTCCCTGTCCCGCTTGCTGGGGCATGAAAATATCTCTATTACCCAAACGTATTTGAACGGCATGAGAGATGAAGAAGTGCTACATCAAGCACAGCACACGAGTCCCCTTATGAACATCTGAATAGACAACGGGCAAGGCGCAAGCCCTGCCTTTTGCCATAGGTGGGCGGTAATATTGGAGCAGGAACCTTGGGCAGATAAAGCGACCTTATGTAGCACAAACGCCGGAGGGCCGCGTAATATGTGAAGCAAGGCAGCATCCTGTAAATTCATAATATTCTATAGGAATCTACTGTAATTTATATCTGGAAAACAATCTCTTTTCTATAAAAACAGTTCTATTTGCAAGTTAAATTGAATTTAAGCAACTTGCATCCCCGGGAAAGTATTGTATAATTGATATATAAAAATATGTAAAGGACTATATAAGCACCATTCCGCATTTATTCCACGGTTCATCTTGACATGACGCTTTGGGCCGTGTGTTTTTAGGCAGCCGCCGCCACCCCACTACGGCCATGCGGCCTATTGGGCTGCCTGGCGTCAGAGCCTAACACACAGCCCGTTCATGTCAAGATGACTTTCGCGGCATAAATGCTTCATTCGATGGCTTGCAAATGCTAAATATTACTGCTTATAAATGCTCTTCTTGTAAAATCTTGCACCACATTTTTGACTTGTGGTATATTTAATATGGCATATCCAAGCGGTGGGGGAGTTTCGATTTTTCTCTATTGTATTAGTTGAAATCCCCCCGCATAAAGGTTTCGAAGAAGAGGGTACGTTACTATGGAAACAAAGTATTTATCTGATGTTATCAATTATGAAAATGACATTGAGCCATATCAGATTATTGAAATCTATTCAGGCGTAGGGTCTGGAAAAAATTATTGGGTCGAAAAACTTGCAAGCGAGGGAAAGAGTATTCTATTTATTACATCTCGCAAGGTAACAGCACAAGCACAGGCAAAAAAGATGAGTGGAAAACGTTGGATAGATTTAGATGCTTTAGGCCAAGAAGGAATTGGTTCGAAAAAGCAAAACCTTGTTGTTGTGACAAATGCAGGACTCGAGCATTTTGTTAAAGAAAAATACGATGAAAGCGATGAAAAGACTCATATATGGAAATATTTTGACTTAATAGTTCTAGATGAAGCACATTCATTAACTACAGATGCAACGTTCACAGATTCTCCGTTTCATGTTAAAGATTTTTTGAAATGGGTTCAGGTACATGATGAACGATGCAAAATAATTTTCATGACGGGGACTCCTGAGCCAATAGAATGGGCTTTTTCGGATAAAACTCGAAATGGGCCTAGTTTTCACTATCTAGATTTGTATGATGTTTGTAATCATGTCGACCCCAAAGATGTTTATTTATGGCCCTCTGAATGGATTGCTGAAAATATTGCAGATGAGTTAAAAGAAGGAAGTCGAATTATTTATTTTGCCAATAGTATCACGCGTATGGAAACGCTGGTTGATTCGTTAATTAAGTTGGGAGTGGAAGAGGATAGTATTGGCATAGCATATTCTGGAATGGAAAGACGCAAATTTCCAAACTCCTTATTGGAAAGAAAAGAGTTTATACGCCAACATCTGCTTAATGAAGAAAAACTTCCTCAAGAAATCAAAATATTCTTAACTACAAGTCAAAATAAAGAAGGAGTCAACATTAAAGACAATGACATAAATCTCATGTTCTCAGAAAGTTGTGAAAGGTCAGCGTTAATTCAAATGGCAGGACGTGTTCGGAAGGGCCTAGATATTTTTGCAATTCTATATGATGCGGAACAACACGCACCACAAACATCGGACTTAGAAATGTTGATTGACCGCTATTGCGTGAATGGTGTAAACGAACTTTGGGATGCCTACTCCTTCAACAATCCTTCCGAAACAATAAAATTTATAGAAAGGAGATTTCCTAGTATTCGCTATAGCTACTTCCAAAATAAGTTTTGTTTCTATAGTGGCCGCAAACATGGCATGGAACAGGCTGCGGAGGATGCTGAGTATCTGCGGAGATGCATTGCCCAGTGGGATTATTTGCTTGGAATGGACAATGATTCAGGCGAGACCGTATATAAAGGACAGTTGGACTTTAATCGATGGTTTCCGTATTCTGATGTCACCCTTGGGAGATTAATAGTAACGAAACAGCAGGGGCAAATGGATGAATTGGGGGAAAGAGTGCGGGGATTTATAGAGACTAGTGCATATTGGGAAAAAATTATTTCACGTGAAGAGAAAGATAAATTTATATCTGACCTCAATTCTGCCCTGTCGACTTGGCAATACGATTATACAATGCTTGGAATTCCATACCCCGTCAAACAGTATAATCGTTTCCTTAATAAATTTGGGTATCAACTGATTGAAGCAAGTGGAAAGCAGAAGGGTAATAATTACCGCCTGACAAGACTATTGCAGTCATAAATTTAATTGAAAAAAATCCCGCAGAGATCATTTCCTTCTCTGCGGGATTTCTTTATTTTTTTAAGGCTTTCACAAGGTCGGCAATGATTGCTTTCTCATTGGCGGTTAATGAAACCCAGTTAGAAAAAAATTCCATTTGCTCGTTGGAGAGTTCTACCATATTGCCTTCAGAAAAGAATTGACTTAGAGATATTCCAAAGCCTTTACAAACAAGTTCAAGAGTGGAGATTGAAGGGGTAGTATTTCGCCTAAAGAGATTTGCGATAGTTGATTGAGAAAGGCCTGATTCTTTTGCTAACTTGTATTCCGTCCAGTTTCGTTCCTCGAGTAATTGCTGGATACGGTGATTCACATCCACAACTATCACCACCCTTACTATTATTTTAGTATTTACTTGAATGGTATAATAGCTGTGTTTCGTATTGAAAATAATATTTAAATGAGATATAATTTGACTGAAAGAGGCCACATTATTTAGGGGAGGAAAACGCCATGAAAAGAAGTTTGCCCATACTGATAGCTCTGATTCTATGTGTCGCGCTATGCTCCTGCAAAAGCAAAGAAGCAACTGCTGCCGATGATATGATATTAGCCATTGGCGAAGTCACATTGGATAGTGAACAAGATATCACTCAGGCGGAAAAAGCAGTCAATGCGTTGGGAGATAAAGATTATAAGCAACTGGAGTATCTTGAAGAACTTGAAAAAGCGAGAACAACTTACGATGACTTAGTTGATCGTGACGATGCGAATCACATTATAGAATCCATTAATGAAATAAAAGATAATGTTACTTTAGATTCGGAAAAAAAGATTCAATCTGTCAGAAAGGCTTATAACAAATGTACGGATAGGGCTAAAAAGTATATTAACAACTATGAGGATTTAGTCAAATCAGAAGAAACTTTAAGCGTGCTAAAGGTAGAAAATGTAGTTAAGAATATCTCTGCAATCGGTACGGTTACTCTTGACTCGGAAATGAGCATTTCTAATGCACAGACACTATTTAATAGACTAAGCGTAGTCGAAAAAAGCCAGGTTTCAAATGCTGAGACCCTTAATAATGCAGTTAAAACGTTGGAAACGCTAAAAGAACAGAAACAAGAACAAGAAAGGTTAGAGAGAGAAAAAGCGGCTAAAAAAGCAATTGCAAAAATGAAAGTAATTACGGACAAAGTTGAAGGGATTACCTGGTATCATTCGCCTAATGAGCCTTACTATGCTGATTCAAGAAGCTATGTATTACCTTATATAGGGAAAAAGGACTCGTATGTCTGGTTACGCTTAAGATTTCACTACACTGGAAATAGCTGGATATTTTTTGACCATTTGACAGTAGTAGTTGATGCTCAAAAATATTATAAGACCTTTAGTTATTATGATGTAAATAGAGATAACGACACTGAGGTATGGGAATGGGTAGATATTGCGCCCAGCACAGCGGATATTCAAATGCTAGAGAACATAGCTGACTCGCAAGAAACAATTGTACGTTTTCAGGGCGACAATTATCACTATGATTTGACGATAAAAAGCTCAGATAAGGCCGCAATCAAAGATGTATTAGCAGCTTACAATGCGCTGAATACGATTTAAGGGAGGAAGTAAAATGAAAAGAAAACTGTCATTGATTTTAGCTTTTGTTCTGATAGTGTCCACGGTTGTTACGGAAGCTGAAGCCGCAGATGCCACATCATTTAATGACTTTGGCGACATCAATCCACAGTATGTTGAAGCTGTTACTTACGTTACCGAAAAGGGCATTCTTTCAGGATATAACGATAACACTTTTAGACCTCAGTACATCCTGAACCGTGGAGCGGCTGCAAAAATAATATCCATTATTGAGTTGGGGGCAAATACGGCTTCTGCATTGGTAGCAGATGGGGCACCATATCCAGATGTTCCTGAAAACCATGTTTTTGCCGGGTACATTGCTTATTGCTCATATAACAAATATATTAATGGATATTCTGATGGAACATTCCGTCCTATCGAACCACTTACTGCTGAAGCGTTTGCCAAGATGTTGCTAAATGCGATTGGTTATTCAAGTGAGTCTAATAGATATATCGGAAACTCTTGGAAAAACAATGTTCGTGAAGATGCCATTGCAGCTGGAATCTTTTCGATTAATATGGATTTCAAAGCGGATACCATGATATCTAGAGAACAAGCGGCGTGGATGGTTTATAACGCCTTAAATTGGGATGGAGTAAGGCACGATACAATTACTATTCCAGAAATGAAGCCTGACTCTCAACTGCTTAATATCAAGACAGCTTATGATTTGCAAGAATACCTTAATAAAAGGTACGCAAATGGGATAGCTTTGCCAATAGGACACCAAGCAATCAGTTTTACTGTAACAAAAAATGATAGAAAAGACTGCCTGTATGATTACAATATAACGGCGAATGGAAATGCTTGCAGAGCTGTCGATACCGCTGAAAACCTTATTACATATTCTGAAAATGATATTACTAAAAGCAGGGATATCCTAAAAAGCGTTCAAGTAGATGTCTATCAAATTGCCACACAGGCCTTTCCAGATGCAAAACTAAGTGGTGGATACACTTGGAGAGAGTATAAGTATAAATACATAAAAGAAGGCCTTTTTGGGTGGGCATGGGATTCTTGGACCAATTACAATGACTCAGATGAATACTATTTGCATGGATTTGGCGTGGACCTTCCGAGTACAAAGCTTACATATAGTGATACTTATGTTACGACATTTCATTGGTGTCCAAAAGCAGATGGTTATTTTGACTGATATTCTACTCCATTTGTTTGAACCATGACGGCAGGCTATGCTGTTATATGCGTTCAATACATTAGCTATTTCAATTACTTTTTAGATTTTGCCCTGTTTTTAATTATAATTTACGCCCTAGAATCGTTTTGAACCCCGAGAGGTATAAGTACCCTCGTAACGGATTGCAAGCGATTCTAGGGCGTAATTTAATGATTAGATATCGTATTCCAATAGGAAAGTACAATGTTAGTTGGATATAAGTGGCTACAAGACTATTCGTAAAGGTGTACCTTGCCGAACTCTAAAAAGCAGCCAAATATGTTTGCCCGCAAAAGTTAAAATATTATTTACGAACATATTCGTAAATTAATTGACTTTTACAGACATGCTTGGTATAATGCAAGAAGATAAAGCAAACGGGAGGAAATAGCATGGACAGCCGCACTTACTACTACGCCAGAGTATCCAGCAAGGAACAAAATCTTGACCGCCAAATAGCCGCGTTTAAGTCTCTGGGAGCACAGGAACGGGAAATTATCACTGATAAGGAAAGCGGCAAGGACTTAAATCGAGTGGGTTACGCAGCCCTGAAAAATGCCATGCTGCGGCGCGGCGATACTCTTGTTATAAAGTCCCTTGACCGCTTGAGCCGCAATAAGCGCGATATCAAAAACGAACTGCAATTTTTCAAGGATAATGGCATTCGTCTGAAAGTAATTGACCTTCCGACGACGATGACGGAACTGCCGGAAGGTCAAGAGTGGGTATTTGAAATGGTCAACAACATCCTCATTGAAGTGCTGGGGACGATTGCGGAACAGGAACGGGCCAACATTCGGCAGCGTCAGGCGGAAGGAATCGAAGCCGCAAAGCAGAAAGGGAAAAAGTTGGGACGCCCTGCCCTTACCTTTCCTGCAAATTGGAGCGAAGTATACAACTCTTGGAAAGCAGGGAGGATAACAGCAAAGACTGCCATGGAACTGACGAATACCAAAAGAACCAGTTTTTATAAGCTTGTACAGATGACAAAATAACACCACTGTACTTATACTCAACTTAGGGATGATAATATGAACTGCTGCCTGCCTCTTTGTGAACAGTATGCCGCTATGGCAAAATCATTCTACTTTCAGTATCATCAGCACCAAGAGAATGCTAAAAGTGGTGCCCCATCTGCTTCAATAGCTATGGAACAGGCCGCCATCTGCGCTGTCATATTTCAAGCGCTCGCAGTTGAAAGCTATGTTAACTTATTTGGCTCAGTAGTTTTGGGTGATGACGTGTTTCGATGCCGCTATGAATCAGAAACAGATAAGAAGCACAGGGCCAGTACAATTGATAAAATCAAGAATATCTGCAATGTAGAATTAAGAAATCCCTATCCAACCAGTGGAGAAGATTTTGGAATACTAAAAGGCCTGCTTGATAAGAGAAACAAACTTGTTCACCCAAAATCTAAACCTCATGCTATAGAGAACCGTCCCTACAATTATAAAAAGCCAGAGGACTTATACTCAGATTATGTGCAGGCATTCAACGAAGAAATAGGCTTTATTTACAACAATTTAGAAGTTGAAATGCTTGTTTACGATGAATTGAAAAAGAATTTAGCGCGTTGCAATAAAGGCGTGGAAGTTATTGGATTGCTACGGGATAATTTGGAAAAGAAATTGGAAAAACTATTGCGGACTCTATAAAAACGGCATATAATAAACATTAGAAAACAGGGTGAAATCTATCGAGTACCCTGATAATAAACTCAAGCAAAAATTGTAAGGTTATCATACCGAAAACAGCGTATTTTCAAGCGCTTGATGGGGATTTTTGCCGATAAGGCCAAGTCAACGAGTGCGGCTACTCCAACAAGATGGTAGAACTGATTTGCTATATGTCCTCTGTAGACCATCAGTAATCACTGATTCAAAAACGCGCCTGGATTTTTATCCAGGCGCGTTTTATTCGTTTATTCTTTCCCTGTCGAGCTTTTTACGTTTTCTCCCCAGATCCGGAGCATCCGCAATGTATCATTTCGCCACAAAAAGCACAACCCCCCATTCGCTCCATCGACGAATGGGGGGCTACACGTGGGTCGGATTTTCCAATACCTCTTACCTCTTGCTTTCCTTCGATTACCGTTCGGACGCTGGGGAAATCAGGGGAACGTTGAAACTCAGGTTTTGCCAATCCATAAAACATCGGTACACGCAGATATCTGCTCTGGTCCCTTCCAAAGTGTTCTCGTGTGGCTCATCATAGTGAGGGTGTTTCGTTTTTGGGTCTTTCCAGAGTTATACTGTTTTGGGAAGTTTTTCGGTTCCGAACGGCGCTGGAGTCAGGTTCTCGGGAATCTCTTGAGCTAACCTAGCCCATGGGACTCACTCCTTTCCTGTGTCTATAATGTACAATACATTTTTAAAAAAGTCAATATGGATTGTGCACATTTTACACTTTCGACAAACATTTTTCACTTGGAAAAGCAAATCGCACAAAAGGCCATCTATAAAAATCCAGTCACTGGAAGAGTTGCTCATGTTTTTCCAGTTTCCCTCGCCGGAAGGCCGCCTGCAACGCATGCAGATTCTCATTGCTGTGCTCAATCTCGCAGCTGAACCGGCGAAGCGCCTCCGCCAGGCCGCACACTGCAGCCAAGCGCTCTATCACCAGCACAGCAAATACACATAGTTCCGCCCGAGACAGCAAGTCCCCATCATTCACCGTTTTCAGCAGGTAACGGAATGCCACATACACAGCAATCCGATCCAGCAGATTTTCAGAAACTGGAACCGGATCCGCTGTCTCCGCCTGTTTCAGCAGATCCTTCCAGTCCGGATCTAGCTCCTCTAATGTGCCCAAAAATTCTAACCCGCCCGAAAGCACCGCTGCGCCCTCTGCCTTTGTACCGAAGCACCACTCCACCGCCATCCGCGGCAGTTCTTCCGGTATGTCCGCATCCAGAAGAACCTGTGCATTCTCTGCCAATGTCAAAAAACTTCTCAAACGCACACGCAGCGGTTTGCTGCGATCCTGCAAAACAGCCAGCATCCGATTTCGCAGCGGCAGCAAAAACGGTAGCCAATCGTCTCCCGGTTCTTCCGGTTCCGCTGTATCCCACTCCAGAAAAGTCAGCGGTTTTTCCGTTTCCAGAAGCAGGCTGTTGGCCGCCGGGCAGGATGCTGACAGCGTAATCTCCCGGAATGGTCCATACTCCTCGATAAAGCGGGGATGCTCCCGGCAGGTGATGCTGGTGGCCGCTTCTCCTAGCTGACAGTGAATCTCGCAGAGGCCACTTTCCTCCAAAAAGGGGCACCGTCCGCCGTCCAGGGAAAAGCAGAACACCCCATCCTCATCACGCCGAAGCGCCGCGCGCAGCCTTTCCCCCAGAGAGCCAGATGTCTCCAAATAACGATGTGCCGTCTCCGCATCAATCACTACCTCCCACTTTTCACAGCAGGTATGGGGGCATTCTCTCGCCAAGCAGTGAAACTTCTCATAATAATCCGGTACCCGAATCCGCATAATATGTACCTCCTATTCTTCCGGTCCCAACTGTCGGTACAGGCGAGGTGCTCTTTTCAGAAGCCTCCCACAGCAGGGGCTACGCGGCCTTTTTGGCGCTGCTCTGCTGTCAGAAAGAGCTACTCGCTGTGGTGATCCGGAAATACCAGGTTCTTTATGTTAATGAATGGAAACTCTGCCACTTCAATTTTCCCCTATGGCAGGATTTATGTTATGACAGATGAAATTTTATAATAATTGATTCATTCGTTGTAAAAACAACATACAATTGAGAAATATTATAGGATAATCCATAACAGAAAGCAAGAACCTCGCACCAGGAGACAGGCTGGTGATTGAATCAGGAAAAAGGAGACATACTAGAATGGTAAGACGGATTATTGAGATTGATCAGGAAATATGCAACGGCTGCGGAGCCTGTGCAGCTGCCTGCCACGAGGGCGCCATTGGAATGGTCGGCGGTAAGGCCACACTGTTGCGGGACGACTACTGCGACGGGCTGGGTGACTGTCTGCCCACTTGCCCCACCGGAGCCATTCGCTTTATTGAGCGGGAGGCCGCAGAATATGACGAAGCCGCCGTGCTGGCCAAGAAGGCTGCTGCGCTGAAAAGCAGCGCCCCAGTACAGATGCCGCCCTCTGGCGGATGTCCCGGCAGCCGCAGTCAAGTACTGCAGCGCACAGCTTCTGGCGCTGTACCGGCGACGCAAACAGGCCCAACATCCTCTGTATCGCAGCTCACGCAATGGCCTGTACAAATAAAGCTGCTGCCAGTGGAGGCTCCCTATTTTAATGGTGCCAAGCTGCTGATCGCAGCAGACTGTACGGCATACGCCCGATCTGATTTTCATGAGCGATTCATGCGGAACCGCATTACCCTCATTGGATGCCCCAAGCTGGACGAAGGTGACTATGCAGAAAAGCTGACGGAGATTCTCCGCCGGAATGATATCCGGGAAGTCACCGTGGTTCGTATGGAGGTCCCCTGCTGCGGCGGTATTCAGCGTGCTGTGGAAACCGCTCTGCAGCAAAGCGGCAAGTTCATCCCCTGGCAGGTGGTGACGCTGGGCCGGGATGGAAATATTCTGGACTGAATAAGGAGAATGCAATATGAACGCAACAGTTAATGAAAACTGCATCGGCTGCGGCCTGTGCACTGGTACTTGCCCAGAGGTTTTTCAGATGGGAGACGATGGGCTTGCCCACGGCGGAGAGATTCCGGATGGCCTGCTGGCCACCGCACAGGAGGCCCGGGACGGCTGTCCGGTAAGCGCTATCAGCATCGAGGAATAAAAAGACTGGGACTGCGTCCATACGCAGTCCCAGTCTCTTTTAGTCCTCCATAGTGGCCTTTTCGGCATACATTCTCCGGTCGGCAATGTCTATCAGCTGCAGCAGCAAGTGTTGATCTCCCCGAAATGTATCGGTCCAGGCATAGCCAAAGTCTGCGGGCGCAATCTGTTCCACTGCTTGGCGGAATTGTTCCATCCGCTGTTGAATGTGCTTCTCACTGCAGCCTGGCTCCAATACCACAAACTCGTCGCCGCCGAAGCGGATCACAGCCTCCTCGCCCACCAGACAGGCGTCAAGTTTCGCTGCCACCTGCATCAGAATTTCGTCCCCTGCAATATGTCCCAAAGTGTCATTAATTTTCTTGAACCGCCGCAAGTCCATCAGGATCATTCCCATGCGTCGCGGAATGTCCTCTCCCTTTTTCAAAAAGCGGAGATCGTTTAAATATCTGCGGTTATACACGCCTGTTAGATCATCCCGGTATAATGCTTCCTGCAAGCCATCTATCAGCGGAGATTGAAGTGTGAACCCCAGTTTTATTTGACGGCTCCCAACGGGCGTTTTCAATAAGAGCGGATGTGAGTATATCCGGAAGCTCCCATCAAGTGCACAAATATTCTCCTCGAAATCGCCGTCCACTACCTGGATTTTATCGAACAAGCTTGACAGCGTCTCCAGTATCTGCCGCAGTTCTGCTTCTGTGATATGCTGCGTCATCTTTATCATCCTCTGCCATCATATGGGTTTAGTTTAGAACAATATATTCAAAATATTAATAGAACAAATTGTTCTAACATATACTGGTATGGGTGATGAGATTGAATCAATATCAACGCATTCGTAGCTTACGGGAGGATGCGGATCTGTCCCAAAAATGTGTTGGGGAAGCCATCAATGTCCCTCAGCGCACCTATGCCTACTACGAGAGCGGGCAGCGAATGATACCACCATCTGTTCTGTGTGCTCTGGCTGACTTTTACGATGTCAGTGTGGACTATCTATTAAATCGCACCGATGTCAAGGAGACAAACCGATAAACCGGCAAAGCTTTAGGCGGTGCAGCTGTTGCTGCACCGCCTAACTGTCTGTTTCAGGTATTATCGCGGCTGATAGGCTCCCGCAGGAGCAGCCGGCGCAGAGCCGTCCCGTTAAACGGAATCAGCGGATAAAGGTAGCCTTTCCCGACAACGGGCTTGGTGGTTGCCAGCAGAACTAAGATTCCGGCTACGCCAAAGAGAAAGCCCCAAATGTCAAAAACCGCCGTCAGCAGCAGCAGCGCAACCCGCAGCAGTTTGAACGCATATCCCAGTTCATAGCTGGGCTGTGCAAATCCCGCCACAGACACAAATGCCATATACACCAGAACCTCAGGCCCCAGCCAACCTGCCTGCACGGCAAAATCGCCCAGAATTAAGGCGCCCAGCATGGAGAAGGAATTAGACAGCGAATCCGGTGTGTTGAGAGAGGCCAGCTTCAGCACATCGATTAGAAACTCCACCACCAAAAGCTGCCAGAGAAGATCCAATGACGCCGGTTCCGGTGAGGACAGGAAATACAGCCAACCCGGCAGGCGGCCAGGCTCGCTGACCATCAGGTACCACAGCGGTGTAATCAGCAGGGAGATGAGAAACACAATCACCCGCAGCAGCCGCAGATAGGATCCGATCAGCGGAGGAAAGTAAAATTCATTGGCCTCCTGCGTGAAATCGAAAAAGGAGGTGGGCAGGATCATCACAGACGGGGAGTTGTCCACCAGCAGGATAATGCTGCCCTCCATAATGCAGGCAGCCGCTGTATCCGGCCGTTCTGTGTACCGAACTTTTGGAAAAGGGTTATACCACTGCTTGGGCCGGATCGCCTCTGCTACGCTCTCCTGTGCCATGGTGAGGGACTTCACCTGAATCTTTTCCAGCTTCCCCCGAATTTCCGCCAGCAGGGATTCGTCCACCTTATCATTCAGATAGCACAGCACTGCATCAGTATGGGATCGTGTCCCAACCTTGTGTGCCTCCATCGTCAGATGCGGATCCCGAATGCGGCGGCGCAGCAGTGCCATATTAGGTACAACCGCCTCGATAAAGCCGTCGTGGGAGCCGCGGAGAACCTTGCCATCCGGGGGCTCCCCCACGCTGCGGCTTGGATAGTCCTTGGCGTCTATCAGCGCCGCCCCCTGGAGTCCCTCCATCAAAAAAAGGGTCTTGCCCAGCAAGACGTTTGTGACAATGTCATCTTTATGAAAACTGACGTTGGTTTCAGAGAACGTAATAAACCGGTCAGCAAATGCCTGCATTTCTGTAAGGCTTTTCACCTCTTCTGGCTTCAGCGAAAGCCAGAATGCTCCCATTCGTTCCAGAATCGCATCCCGGCCGTAGCCATCAATGACCCAGATGCGTCCCCTTCTGCCGCCAATGAGAAAGTCACGGGAGACCAAATCGCAGCTGCGGTCCACTCCCAGCGTATCATCAAACCACCGGACATTTTCCCTGTAATTGGTCGATAGTTGTTCCATGCGCCACCTCCGTATATCCCTTAGTATGTACGGAAGCGCTTGCAATATCCGCCTGAAAACCGCAAACTTTCACTCCTTTAAAACAGCCGCCGGACAGCGCACCCTCATGTAAAAAGCACCGCTAAGGCGGTGCTTTTTCATTACGCTCTCACCGGTGGAAAGGTCACGGTAAAGGTGCTGCCCTTTCCAGGCTGACTCTTTAACTCCAGCCTGGCCCCCAGATAGGCCACGCCGTGCTTCACAATGGAGAGACCCAATCCGGTTCCGCCGGCAGAATGGCTCTTATCCGCCCGGTAAAACCGTTCAAATACCCGGCCCTGCATCTCCTGGGGAATTCCAATCCCGGTGTCCGACACGGTAACGCGGCTTCCGTCCGGCGTACTTTCCACTGTGACGGTGACGCGCCCCCCCTCCCGGTTATAGGCCACGGCATTGTCGCAGAGATTGTAAAGAATCTCCTCCATAATCTGGGGCACACCCTTGGCTGCGGCGGACTCGCCCTTCAGCTCCATCGTGACCTGTTTTTTCTCCGCAGCGGGTGCCAGCTGCTCCAGAATTCGACCGGAGAGGCCGTACAGCTCTACCGTTTCCCAAGAGCCGGCTGCCCCGCCCTCATCCAGACGGGAGAGCTTAATGATATCGTTCACAAGGCCGATAAGGCGTCCCGCCTCCCGGTGGATATTTCCCGCAAAGTGGGGGATGTCCTCCGGTTTTACCAGGCCGTTCTGCATGATTTCCGCCGTCCCCAAAATGGAGGTCAGCGGTGTTTTCAGCTCATGGGAGACATTGGCCGTAAACTCCCGCCGCAGGCTTTCCCGCTGCTCCTTCTCCGTCACATCCAGAACCACCAGCACCGCACCGGCCACAGTGCCGTTCTGTTCCACGGGGTTGGCCATAATCTGGCGGCACTCGTCGTCCTTTTCCAGCAACTGCTCGCTGCGGCGTCCGGACAGCGCTTCTTCCACGGCGCGGCGGAACCCCGCCTCCCGGTTCAGGGAAAAGACGCTCTCCCCCTCTTCCGCAGGGCGTTCCCCGTGGAGCAATTTCAGTGCGGAAGAGTTGTAGGAAAGCACCCGGGTCTCTTGGTCAATCACCAAAAAACCCTCATTCATATTTTCTGTAATGGCGGCAAACTCCTCCTGCCGCCGTTTCAAGTCCATCACCTGCCGCTGAATCTGACGGTTCTGGCTACGAATCTTGGACAGCAGCGGCGTCAGCTCCTCATAGCCCTCCACGCCCTCCGGATCATTCAGGTCAATGGCATTAATGGGCATTACCAGCTGCTTGGAGACTCTGGCGGCCAGAGCCATTGCCAGCACAAAGGCCAGCAGCAGCACCAGGGCCACCGGCTGCAGCGCCTGCAGCACCAGCAGCCAGACGGAATACTGGGTATCCGACACCCGCAGCACTGACCCATCTTCAAGCCGCAGTGCGTAGTAGAGCGTCTTCTGGGCCAGTGTCTCCGAATAGCGGGCTGCATGGCCCTTTCCCAGCATCATGGCCTCGTGAATTTCCTCCCGCTGGGCGTGATTTTCCATTTTGGAAGCATCTTCCCAGTTGTCATAGATCACAGCGCCGTCCCGATCCACCAGCGTAATCCGGCAGTCCGCCGGCAGTCCGGAGGTGAGATAATCCATTCCCTCATTTTCAATGCCGTGGGCAATATAGGCCGTGCGGCTCTCCAGCTCCACCTTGACCCGCTCCTGAAAGTATCCGTGAAGCACACCTACAATCAGAATCAGGCTGGCCAGCAGAACCGTCAGAGAGACTGCCAGGATTGATCGAAAAATACGCTTTGTCATCTGTATTCCATTCCCTCCTGTCAGCTTTCCGTCTTAATCTTATAGCCGTAACCGCGGACAGTTTCAATGTAAGCACCGGCATCTCCCAGCTTCTGCCGCAGAGTACGCACATGGACGTCCACTGTGCGGCTCTCGCCGGTAAAGGCATAGCCCCATACATTCTCAATCAACTGCTCCCGTGAAAGCACCTGTCCCCGGTGCTTCAGCAGCAGGCACAGTACCTCAAACTCCTTCTGCGTCAGCGTTACTTCTGCTCCCTGCACCCGTACCAAGTGCCGTCCGGGATCCACGCTCAGAATTCCGCAGCGATACTCTCCGCTCTCCGCCTCCGTCCGCCGCAGCAGGGCCCGAATGCGGGAGAGCAGTTCCATCATGCCGAAAGGCTTGGCCACATAATCATCGGCGCCGCCGTCCAGCCCCAGGACCTTGTCGTACTCTGTCCCCTTGGCCGTCAGCATAATCACCGGCAGTTTGGCCGTCCGGGCGGATGCCCGCAGTTTTTTCAGCACGCTCAGACCGTCTTCTTCCGGCAGCATAATGTCCAGCAGGACCAGTGAGGGAACCGCCTCTCCAATGGCCTCCCAAAACGCCGACGGCAGGGCAAACCCCCGCGCCTCCATTCCCTGGCTGTTCAGGGTATAAATTACAAAGTCCCGGATGCTGTCGTCATCTTCCAGCAAATAAATCACAGTCATCCCTCCTATGTCTGAAATAAAGCGCCGCAGGAGATCCCGGCAGGTGTCCGGGATCCGCAGTCCCCTTTAAATAAGCTGCTGCTCGTTGATCATCAGCTTAAACTGCAGCCCCAGCTTCTCTGCGGCTTTCCGGCAGAGAATCATCCGCTGCATAAAAATCTCAAAATAGTCCATGACCGATCCGTATTTTGTGTCCACAAACAGCTTCAGCTTAATAAGGGTGTGTTCCTCATTGATCTTCAGCTGGGACTTCTTCACGGAGTAATTCACCCGGTCATGGATGTCGAAACTGCTCAGGTCCTGATTCCGGACCCGGCTGCGGCGCACATCGGACTTATCCGCCAGAATCAGTGCCGCAGACACGGCATTGACCGGCTGGCCGGTTCCCTCATCATGGTTTCCGATGGCGGTGATGATGGTGGCAATCTCCTCCGGATCGCAGTTCAGGTTGTCTAAAATCCGGAACGCCATCACGGCGCCGGACTGAGAGTGATCCACCCGGTTCACCAGATTGCCGATATCGTGGAGAAACGCCGCAATCTTCGCCAGCTCCACCGTCCGCTCCGGATAGCCCAGCGTGGATAGAATATACCCGGCGTTTTCCGCCACCATGGACACATGGGCAAAGCTATGCTCCGTATAGCCCAGCGCAATCAGGGATTCATCTGCCCGCTGGATGTAGGTCCGAATGGCCCCGTTGTTCCTGACATCCTCATAGGTCAGCATCGTTCTCGTCCCTCTCTTTCCGTGTGAGGGACAGCGTCCCTCTTTTAGTTATTTGACGGGTGATTTCCCGTCAGGGAATATTCCACCCACTCCGCCACGTTGGTGGCGTGGTCACCGATGCGCTCCAGATACTTGGCCACCATGAGAAGGTCCATGCTCAACTCGCCGGAAGCCGGGTCGGAGGCAATCAGTGTAATCAGCTCCTGCTTCACCTGATCAAACAGTGCGTCCACCTGGTCATCCGCCCTGCAGACGTCCCTGGCCAGCGTCAGATCCCGCTTGACGAAGGAATCCACGCTGTCGGTTACCATGTGGATCACCGCCTTGGCCATATCCTCAATATGCAGCCGCCCGTTTCCCATGGGCATTTTGACAAAGCGGGTCAGTTCTGCGATGTCTGCGGCCTGATCGCCGATGCGCTCCAGATCCGATATCATCTTCAGCGCCGACGAAATCTCCCGCAGGTCCTTGGCCACCGGCTGCTGCTGCAGCAGGAGCTTCAGGCACAGGTTTTCCACCTCACGCTCTTTTTGATCAATCTCCCGTTCCGCCTCCTCAGCGGCTTTTGCCAAAACCTCGTCGCCCTTCAGCAGGGCCTCCGCCGCCGCGGAAATGGCGTCCTCGCACAGGGCGCCCATCTGGATCAGTTCTACATGCAGCCGTTCCAGCTGCTCATCAAATTTATTCCGCATGCTCTTTGCCCCCTTATCCAAACCGGCCGGTGATGTAGTCTTCCGTTCGTTTATCCGTGGGGTTGGAAAACAGCTGCTCGGTCTTGCCGAACTCCACCAGCTCGCCCAGCAGGAAAAACGCAGTATTGTCGGAGATGCGGGCAGCCTGCTGCATGTTATGGGTCACCATGATCACAGTATACTTGCTTTTCAGCTCTGCCGCAAGATCTTCGATTTTCGATGTGGAAATGGGATCCAGCGCGCTGGTGGACTCGTCCATCAGCAGCACCTCCGGCTCCACTGCCAGGGCTCGCGCAATGCACAGCCGCTGTTGCTGGCCGCCGGAAAGGCCCAGGGCGCTCTTTTTCAGGCGGTCCTTCACCTCATCCCAAATGGCTGCGGAGCGGAGAGAATTCTCCACAATCTCATCCAGCTTCAGTTTGGATCGAATGCCGTGGGTTCTCGGGCCATAGGCCACATTGTCATAAATGCTCATGGGGAAGGGATTGGGCTTCTGAAACACCATGCCCACCTGCTTGCGCAGCCATGTGGGATCGATGGTGGAGTCGTAAATGTCCTGATCCCGATAAGCCACCCGCCCGGTAATGCGGACAGAGGGGATCAAGTCGTTCATGCGGTTTAGTGTCCGCAGAAATGTGGATTTGCCGCAGCCGGAGGGGCCGATAAAGGCCGTGATCTCATGCTCCGGCAGATCGATATTGATGGAGTGGAGGGCATGGTTTTGTCCGTACCACAAATCCAGATCTTCAGCTTGTAAAATCGTTGCCATCGTTACAGCTCCCATTACTTTTTCAGTTTTCTTCCCACCACATTGGCGGAAAGATTGATCAGGAAGGTCAGCACCATCAGAATTGCCGCAATGGCAAAGGCCACGCCCGTTTCGCCCCGCTCGTTGGCGTAGACGTACAGGGCAACCGTCAGTGTTGCGGAGGAGGACTGAAGGGCGGTAAAGAAGTCATTCAAAATCAGACCGAAGCCGGCGGTGAACAGCAGCGCCGCGCTCTCGCCCACAATACGCCCCACCGCCAGAATGCAACCGGTAACAATGCCATCCACTGCGTTGGGCAGAACCACCGTGCGAATCATGTGCCATTTACCGGCGCCCAGGCCCAAGGCCCCCTCCCGGTAGGATTGAGGAACCGTCTTCAAGCTCTCCTGCGTGGTACGGACAATGGTCGGCAGAATCATAATCACCAGGGTCAATCCGCCCGCCAGAATGCCGGGCGCCAGCCCCATCTTCTGGACGAAAAACAGCATGCCCACCAGGCCGAAGATAATAGAGGGGATTCCCGTCAGCGTCTCTGTGGCAAATTCGATGATCTCTACCACCCGGTGGTTTTCCGCATATTCCGTCAAATAGATAGCAGCTCCCACGCCCAGCGGCAGAACAATGACCATGGCGACCAGGATGATATAGAGTGTATTGAGAATGTTCGGCAGGATGCCGATGGTATCCTTGATATAACTGGTCTGTGTCGTCAGCAGCTGCCAGTTGATATTGCCCAGCCCCCGGTAGAAAATATATCCGATCAAAAACACCAGCAGCGCACAGGTAAGACCGGCACACAGCCACAGCAGGGCCCGCAGGCCGCGATCATAGAGCCGGCGGCCTGGAGTGAGGTGTTGTTCCATAGCTCAGTCCTCCTTTTTGTTTTTGACAAACACATTCAGCAGCACATTGATCAGCATGATGAACAAGAATAGCACCAAACCGATGGAGTACAGCGCCTGACGCTGCAGGCTTCCATATGCCGCATACGACATCTCTGACGCGATGGCGGTGGTCAGAAAGCGGACGGAAGTGAACAGGCCCGGCATGTTGGCCACGTTGCCCGCCACCATGATGATGGCCATGGCCTCGCCGATGGCGCGTCCCACACCCAGAACAATGGCCGTCGCCACGCCGCTGCGGGCGGCAGGCAAAATCACACGGAAATCGGTCTCAATTTCCGTGGCGCCCAAGGCCAGGGACGCCTCCTCGTACTCCTGCGGTACCGCCCGGAGCGCCGTCTCGGAGACATTGATGATGGACGGCAGAATCATAATGGCCAGCACCACAATGGCCGCCAGCAGGCACGCGCCCGAGCTGAGGTCAAAGGTTTTTTGAATCAGGGGCACCAGCACAATCATACCCACCAGGCCGTACACCACAGAGGGAATGCCCGCCAGCAGCTCCACTGCCATGCGGATTGCCTTTGCGATTTTGGGCGGTGCGACCTTTGCCAGGAAAATAGCGGTCATCAATCCAATAGGCACGCCAATCACCACCGCTCCCGCCGTACCGTAAACAGAGGTCATAATAAACGGCAGAATTCCATAAGAGGGCTCCACTGTAGTGGCGGTCGGGGCCCAGGTCTGTCCCAGCAGAAAATCCACCAGGCCGATCTTCCGGATAGCCGGCAGGCCGGAGACAATTAGATACAGGCTGATAAACAGAACAAAGCCCACTGCCACAATTCCGCACAGTAAAAATAATATGTGCACGGCCAGTTCCAAAGCCTCTCTCCCCCCCTTTTTGCTCTTTGGCGCGGGGGAAGGTTTCCGCTCCGTCTTTCGGGATGCGGATGCCCGTCCGTGCTTCGACTGAGTGCCGGCAGCAAAAAAGCCGCGGGTTAGTTTACGTTCCATTTCCATATTGCAGTCAAACTCCTTCTGTTTGCGGGAACAGCCTCCACCCGATGGTGGGGTGGAGGCTATCCCGGAGAGGGTTAGAAATCCGCGGCTTATTTCGCAACGGGCACAGCGCCGGCAGCCTTGATCAGGTCGTTGGCAGCGGTGGAGGTGGCGAAGTCGAAGAATGCCTGGGCCTGCTCACTGAGCGCCGCGCCGTCCTTGGTCACCAGGACAAAGGGACGCTGAATGGCATAGCTGCCGTCCAGAACGGTGTCTTCGGTGCAGGCCACGCCGCCCACCGTCAGGGCCTTGATGCCATCCTGGCCCTCAACAGAGGACAGGGAAGCATAGCCGATGGCATTGGCGTTGCCCTTGACGGCCTCGATGACTGCGCCGGTGGAAGTCAGTTCCTGTGCCAGCACGCAGGCGTCCTTGGTACCGGTGATGGACTCAAAACCGTCCCGGGTGCCGGAACCGGCCTCACGGCCAACGCAGGAGATGGCACTGGCATCGCCGCCAACCTCGCTCCAATCGGTCACCGCACCGGTGAAAATCTGTGCAATCTGCTCCACAGTCAGGTCGGCTACCTTGCTGTCGGCGTTGACAATCACGGCAATGCCGTCCAGGGCCACAGTCGTTCCCACCAGGCCGCCGGCTACTTCCTCGTCCTTCAGTGCACGGGAGGACAGGCCGATATCGCAGGTGCCGTTCTTGGCGGCCTCAATGCCCGTACCAGATCCGGTTGCGTCATAGGTAACGGTCACACTGCTGTTGTCCGTCATAAACTGCTCGGACAGGACGCCGATCACTTTTTCCATAGAGGTGGAACCGTTTGTGGAAACACTGCCGCTCAGTGTAGTTTCCACAGGCTCCTGCGTCTGGGTGTTGTTGGAATTGTCGGCGTTGGCATCGCCGGCGGCATTGTTGCTGCCGCAGCCGGCCAGCATTGCCATGACCATGGTCAGGGCAAGCAGAGTCGCAAATATTTTTTTCATCTTTCAAAAGTCCTTTCATTCATATGTCTGTTGCTTTGTGCATGGTCCTAGTATAAACAGTCCAACGTAAAATCCGTCACCACCGGAATGTAAAGTCTGTGTAAAACCGTATATTTTTTTGTAAAGCCCTGTGTAGATGCCGCCGAAAAAGCATAGATGGCAAGAAGCTTTCCCGCTGCCGGTGCGCGCGCATCCAGCTCGGCGGCAAGTTTGGACGCTGCCATTCGGCGGCCGCGCGAAGTCACGCTCCAGCTTGGAGCAGCGCAAAATATCCCCCAGGAGCAGGCTCCCATAAAAAGCGGCAAGGCAGGTCCACTGCAAAAGCCCAAATAAAAGAACCAGTCTTCCGACTGGTTCTTTTATTTGGAGCGGAGCTCCGAATTGGAATTAGGCGCGGGCTCTAAAATACCCTATGATGCAATCTCCATTTATTTTCAGTGACTCCCTCAAAAGCTGTAAGAGAGCGGAAAAACGTCCGGTTTCCCGGACGTTCTCTTGCTTATTCCGCCAACTCGGGCGTTCTTTTAAAATGCCACACAGCCATAAAGACAGCTGGCAGAATCAGAAACACATGGAACGGCGGGAACAATACAGCAGCCATTCCATATGAGATTATCCCATATAAGCTGGCTCTGCTTTGCTGATTCAATATTCCGACAACGGTGCATGCCACCGCAAGCACTGTGCAAAGAAGGTGCGGAACTATCACAAAAACCGATATTCCGGGCCATACTATGCCGCCGCTCCCCGCTATGTAATACGCAATCCACAATAAATACGTACCGCCTATTGTAGCCGATAACCACGGCAGCCTGCTTTTCTCTTTTTCACACATCATTGCATTCCCCGCCTTACACACTAATTTTAGGGTTTATTAACAATATACGGCATTCTCCAGCAGCTTTCAAGACACGTACAGCAATTACCAGAACTTACATAAAATGAAGGTGCTTCCATTTCCGGCCGCTTTCCTTGAATTGTGTTTTTAATTGGTGACATAATGGTTTATATCGAAGCGCACGGGAGAAAAAACGCTGCGGAAACAATATACTTCGCAGGTGGATGTCTGTGGGGCGTTCAAGAATTTATAAAAACTTTAAGCGGAGTTGTGCCAACAGAAGCTGGGCGTGCGAATGGAACATCAAGCACTTTAGGCGGCGAATACGATGTGTAAAAGCTGTATTTGACCCCAGGAAAGTCTCTGTGGATCAGCTAATGCAATATTTCTTGGAAATAATTGACCCATACAGTTTAAACAAGCAAGGAATGGACGTTGGTAAAAAATATCGGACTGGTGTATACAGCGAAAACCAGCTGCATTTGGAAGAGGCAAAAAACTATATTTCAAATAGAGAGGATTGCTCAAAAATTGTAGTAGAAGTACTTCCTCTTAGAAATTATGTAAAGAGCACCGATGAACATCAAGATAGACTTGAACGTTTTCCCGAGGATTATCGGTATTGTCACATTCCAAAAAGTATGATGTATAAGTACAAAGAAAGCCTTCGGGACTGATAGTCCCGAAGGCTTTCTCTATTTGTCCGCATTTACAGCCAATACACAGCAAATCACCGCCCATTTGCATCCACGGCAGGCTTTCGTTCCGGGCAGTCTTGTATCTGACTATCGCAATATTACTTACAAGTAATTTTTTAAACTCTCGCCCAGCTGTTCCTCAATGGCAATTAGCTGCTTGCAAATATTCTTTGACTTCTCGTCTGCTGCCGGATACTGGTTCAGATATTTGTTAAGAGATTTTACACCCATATTACAGCCGTCAGTCATCAGATCTGCAATGGTAGCGTCACTTTCATCCACGCCCATCTTCCAGTTGGTTTTCAGCCAAGACATGCCCTTTGCCATGGGATTTGGGTCTTTGTCATCACTGCCATGCTGTTCCAGCAGCGAATGGATTTCATTGCCCAGCTTTGTATGGTGCTGCTTACTCTCGGTTAGAAGCTCGTTTAACTTTGAATCCTGTGTCTTGTCAAGCACCTCATCGATGGCAGATACCGCCATCTTTGATCCAGCGTCACATTCCTGCAGTAATTTCACCGTATCTGCATTGGTCATAGCACAACCTCCACAATATATTTTGTAATAGTATGTGAAAAACGCTTGGCAAAATACGGTGCAAGGCCATATTTGCTGCACCTCATCCGCGCTTTCGAACAGTAAAGTGAAAAGCTGTTCCACGCCATGCGGTTCTAAAACAAAAAAGCACACCGAATGGTGTGTCTTTTCATCTGGACTTTCAGGTCATTTTAAATTCCGTCTTTCGCGTCTCCTGTCCCAACCCGCAGCAAAGCCCGGCGGAGCGGGTTTGTCGCGAAGGCAAAGAAAGTCCCTGCCCGACTAAGAAGCCTCGCCGCAGGCGGGGATTCGTTTGAAACGAGGAATTTCCGAGCTGCCTTGTCCAAACAGTATAGATGCCAGCCGGAACCGGGACCCCACACAGTGGGGCGGTGCTTTTGCGCTGTACGAGCGTTTTGCCTAGGCAAAGCCTCGGTGCAGGGCGAATTCATTTCGCCCGAGCATGTTAAAATCCCTAGGTATCCATAAAAATGACCACACCTGTTTTTATCTCTCCAGATAATCCCACCATTACTATTGATATTTAGTTTTGAATGGTGAAGTGAGTATTGACCGGGAATGAGTTGGCTTGGAAAAAACGGTATATCGGGGATTAGGCCAATACTTGTCGTTTTTCCCTCACTGGTCAACGCCTTAATTTCATAGTTTTCTCCTGAAGAGATTGCTATTTTGAAATTGGAGTCATCTTCTAAGAACAATGGTTGCTCTGTGTGCTGCATCCTTACGGATACAAAAGTCCCAGGCGGTTCGAATTGGTATACATCAGGAGATTGGAGAGTGTTAGACTCTGTTCTATGCGTGGTTGCCCACGAAGCACGTATCCACCCTTCTCTCGGGATGTCAGTTTTCGCTCTGTTGATAGATGTAGCAATTTTAGTCTTTAAGTCATCAACCGATGAATACATTTTTGCCATAGTGTTCTTCAGGGCCCTATTTCTAAACTCTCTAAGCTTCTGCCTTCCGGCATCTGTTCCTTCACATTTTGAAACTGGCAGTAAGTCTATGTTATTATGGCAAAAAACTAATATTGGGATGGAATGTTCTTGAGCACAGATAAACTCTTTTTCTGTAAAGCCAATGCCATCTGAATCTAAACTTCCGTACCGCCCTGCCAAAATCAGAATGTAGTAGTCGCAGTCAATGAGGGATTTTTCAATGTATTCCATTATGCCAAGACCAGAAGCAGGAAATTGTTCCATTCCAACTGAAATACAACCGTTATCTAAAAGAATATTAATTGCAGCCAAACGCTCTTCTTTTAAATCGTCATAAGTCGAACTGACAAATACTTGATACTTCTTTTCCATATGGAAAGCTCCCATCACACCTATGAACGGATCATTTCTGTTTTGAATTCTGTAGAATTTATTATATCAAATGTCCCGCAATATAACAAGAATACAGGAACTTCAGTTAAAATAACCGTATTACACACAGAGGTTCGGTTATGCCTATACAATACCCAAAAATATTTATACAAACAGTCATCCAGCGTTACGAAAAAGGCGAAGAAATCAAATGCCTAAGTCAAGAACTACACATCTCGCAAAGCACTATCTACCACTGGCGCAAACTATACTGCTCGCTCCAAACTCCACAACGCACATATACGCCAAAAGAATTCGATGCGATTTCCCGGCGGCTGCAAAAGCCGGAACATATACTTGAAATTATCCGCCTTTCAGGATACCTGACGGAAATTCCTTTGCTGGAAAAGCTTACGACCTTGGAAAGCATCTATCATCAACTGGATAATCAGTACAGTGTCTATGAGCTATGCGAGGCTCTGGATGTTGCCCGCGGCATCTTTTACAACCATATCTTCCGGCGTGTGGATCGAAGCAGCCGTAAAGCGGAACAGGCGCAGCTCATGCTGAAGGTGCAGCAGATTTTCGATAATAACGGGCAACGGTTTGGCTCTGAGAAAATTCGCGCCATCTTAGCCGGAAGCGGCATCCGTGTCAGCGCAAAACGTATCTCGGCCATTATGAAGGAACTGGACCTGCACAGCATCCGTCCAGACGCAAAGAAGCAATTGAAGAAGCGGCAGCAGTATGTAAAGCAGAACTTATTGGAACGGCAATTTTCCGCAGAGCACCCGAATCAGATCTGGGTCAGTGACATTACATATTTCAAGGTCAATCCTTATTGGGTTTATCTCTGCACTATTCTTGACCTTTACTCCCGCAAAATTGTAGGCTACCGCGTTTCCCGCAATGCCAGCACCAATCTGGTCACAACTACTTTTCAGAACGCCTATCAGGAGCGCGGCAGGCCGAAAAGCCTGACCTTTCACAGTGACCGCGGAAAGCAATATACTTCCGCCGCTCTTACACAGCTGCTTCAAAAGCATGGCATGAAGCAGTCCTTTTCAGCTACGGCCCGGCCACATGATAACGCGATTGCCGAGGCATTCTTCGCCTCATTCAAAAACGAAGAGGCGTATCGCCAGGAATACACCTCAGAACAGAACTTCCGTATAAGTGTGGAGCAATATATTCAGTTTTACAACGAAGTCAGGCCGCACCAAACGCTGAAATATCAGACACCGCAGGCTTTTGAAGATGCCTATCAAGCCGTTTTATAGAAAAGCTGTTTTCAAATAGCGGCTGTTCATAAAAATAATCGTTCGGCGTTTTTGAAGTTTCGATGAAACGCTCCGTAAAAAGGAAAATCGGAAAGCCCTGATCCCACAAGGCTTTCCGAAAAAAAGAAGTCCGTTTTTCAACAAAAATGTTTGAAAAACGGACTTCATTCACTTGTCTTGTCTGAACACTTTAGATGCCGCTGCCAGACCCTCAAACGGCCCTTCTGGGCCGCGCCGCGAGTGCGGCGTAAATTCGGAGTGCAGTGGAGAATTGCGCAGGGGCAGCTTTGCCGACCCCGAGCATTTTAAAATTCCCAGGAATCCAAAAAGAAACACCAGCCAAATGGCTGGTGTTTCTTTTTGGAGGTGACACCCGGATTTGAATTGAACCAGGCGTGTAAAATGCAGTAAAGGGCAATTAGAGGAAGCCTGTATTTTCAATGCTTACAGGGCTTATACGTAAAATGCCGTAAAATGTTGAAAAAGCTGTAAGGGGTAAAAGATGGGGTAAATTTCTAAACGCACCACAACTATCCACATCTTAACCAACAAAAAATCTGGGGAAGACTTGCTGCCTTCCCCAGACATCTTTTGTTATTCAGAAAAAACACATCAGCCTTTGTGGCTTGGACAAAACTCGTGTTGAGGGTCGAACCACACTGCATGAAATTTCTCATCTTCTCTATATCCTATTATTCGGAGCTTATTCTGTAATGCGAACGAGAAGATTGAGTCAGAACGTTCTTCTAAACGCTTTGCACGAATACGACATGTCGCATCGCTACTTAGCGATTCAATATCCAAAAAATGGTGCTTTGACTTTCCGTTGTCATGAGTTTGCCTTTTCACTTCACTCCATGTCATATTGCTATATGAAATAATTTTTTGGAGAACTTCCCTATGATTAAAGTCGATTCTAGCCAAATCAAATGCAAACGCTCCGGCAGTATCCAAGTTGTCAAAACACCAGATAACCTTACTGTTGTCCGTGCTATATTTCCTTCCGGAAACTTCTTTTTTCCCTCGACTAGTTCTCGAACCAACTACTGTTTTTTCGTGCTTACGCTTGCTCATACCTTATAGGTTCCCGTAGTATTCGCCCATGCTTTCCTGTGTGATTTCATTGGAGCATGGTGCGCCGGCCGGCGTATCTCCTCTCGCAAGTCTCCAGGGATCTTCACTATGAGTTTGTTCTCTTAGTTCATAAGGTTCCCAGTCACCGTAGTGTGCTAAAACTTTGTCAATAGTATCTTTCTGATCACTATTTAAGTTTTTGACACCTCCCAAAGTAATATCTTTAGCGGAAACCATAAACTGGCCTCTATGCTCTCGAAAAAGTGCCGGACATACTGGACCGTTTGCCCACGCCTCTATTCTTTCTTGGAAAAGTGGGTGTTCTGTCCACGCAAGGGACCATGCTTGTGAATAGTAGCATAATTTCTGTAATTTCCATGTGCTAATGCTACCCATAGACTCTAAAATATATTTTGCGACATCAAATACTGTGGCCATTTCTCTCACCACCTATTAAAATTTGCACTTTTTTACTATAAATGTATTTATATGTTTTCCGTCATTACAATAACTCATGCGCTTTGCATCACAATATTGTATGGACCACCTCGCGCGGAATTGCATAGTATAATAGAAAAGGCTGAAAAAGTCAAGGAAAATCTTTCTCAATGTGATTATATGCATGGAATGCATCATCCGTCAATGTTTTTTTCTTGTTTTTGCAAATTTGTAAATCTTAGCAGTCTCAAAAATAGTATGCACTTATAGTTGCAAACGGCCAAGAATTGCACGTTTGTGTGCAACAAACTCAAAAAATTTGCCGGGGATGCTACTCCCCGGCTTTTTCGTTGTCCCGTTCGCTGTTATCAGTAATGTTAATTTCCATCGCTCTTCACATTCAAGCATTCCTCAGTTCTATATTCTGGGAACTGCGTAAAGAATTTAGGCAAAAACTGGATAGCCAGTTCTTTTAATCCAGGCTCAAGGTCGTTGATGTTTCTGCATCTTGCAACCTTATGCACCCAATAGCCATCAAACGATGTGTCATCGAAAAGGCTGTCTGGGTTCGATATTTCATAGTCAACCTCATAGGATGGCTTAATGCCGAATTTTCCGCCGCCGCGAGTTTTAAGTAAATAGTTATCGACATATTCTGCGAGACATCCAGAAAATCTGTCCCACAACACATCTGAGCTCATACTCTCACTCATTAACAACTACATCGTCCTGGACGTACTCCAACAAGTCCCCAGGCTGGCAGTTAAGCATAGAGCAAATACGGGATATATTGGCCCAGGATACTAAATCACCTTTGCGGAGCTGCTGGATTGTCGATTCAGCAAGTAGCTTTTCTTTCCGTAGCCGCGTGGTATTATATCCCGCTTCTTTTAGTGCTGGTAGAACATCAATTTTATACTTTACAGGCATAAAAGCGCCCCCTTTCCTGTTGTGGAGGGGCCTTTTCGTATTCGCCCTCTTTTCCACTGTACACATTATACGTCAATAATACACGAAATGCAAGTGTAATATTGCATAGTATTTACACTGAAAATATGTGTAATATGCCAATTGAATTACACCGAAATTTGATGTAATATATAATCACAGCAAGGGACAAGAGAGCTGCGACGGACGGGCCGAGGACGAATCGGATATTCCATCTACAATCTCTCAAGTCCAAAAGAAGCGCGGCGGGCCTGCCAAGTGAGGGCCGGTGACGTTCCGGAAAGTACCTGTACCGCCGCCGCACTTCCAAAATACGAAAGGAGCAAATGAAATGAGTATCAACGAAATCGAAGCGAAAGCCCGGGAGCTGCGCCAGCTCCAAGCCCTGATCGAGGAAGCACAGGCGGAAGCCGAGACCATCAAGGACGCCATAAAGGCCGCTATGGGCGATTCTGAGAGCATCCAGGCCGGGGAGTATAAAATCACATGGAAGGCCGTCACCTCCTCCAGAATCGACACCACGGCCCTTAAAAAGGCCCTGCCGGATGTGGCGGAGCGGTTCACGAAGGAAACCACCACCCGCCGTTTCTGCGTGGCATGATGGGGATGATAACATCCATCGCCGGAGCGATTTATCTCACTGGGCTGCTGTTCCGGCTGGTGGACTTCATCGAGCAGCCAAAAAGAAAGGCCCCTTGTGCTCACGCCGACCAAAGCAAAGCACAAGAGACCATCTAACCAGGCCACAGGGGGGCCGGGTGCTTACATTGTACCACGGCCCCTAGAAAATGTACAGAGAGAGTTGAAACACATGGAATATATAATTGAACGAATTCCTTTCCCTTATGATACCATCCCGGCCGTGGCGGCCATTAACAAGGATGGATCATACACCATCTACGAAAACGCCCTGTGCTCTGAAGCACGGTGCGAGAGGGCCGTCCGCCTGTTGGTGGATGAGATTACAAAGGAGTGAGCAAGTTGAAATTCCCGATTGATCAAGATGTTTTCCTCAAGATTGTCCGCAAAAATGGCGGAGATGACAATATGGTCGAGATTGCGCTTGCAATTGTTTCCATCGCAAACCGCGCTTATAAGCAGGGCGTTAAGGACGGCAAGAAGGAGGCGGCGGTATGAGCAATGAGAATCCGTTGCAGGCCGTTGAATCTGTCGATGTGCCGTATATCTATCAAATGGACTGGAATACGGCGCTGGCCATTCACAAATCTTCTGATGATGTGATGGAACGCATGCTGATGGCCTTTAAATATGGTTTTCTGCAAGGCCAGAGAGCCGCCGCCGGAAAGAGCGGCATTTGTTGATATACCAACCAGATGCACCATCGCCACACTGCGGACTTCTTTCAAGAATCGCTTGACTATTTTGGCATTTTTGCATATACTATTAACGAGGGAACTTGTTCCCGGAACGTGAGCCGAACCTCCGCCCGTTTTGGTGGGGGGGCGGCTCATTTTTTGTATTTTCGCGCAAACAAAACACGCTCACAGAGCGATTATATGCGAAAAGGGAGCTACCCCGTCGGGCGGCTCCCCTTTCTATGTTATGAGAACGACATGAGTTTGGCACTTCTCGCAAATCACCGGCACAGTACCTCGGACGGTGGCCCGGTAAGCTGCTTTATACCGGGGCTTTGGCGGCTGGGTTGGTAGCCCTGCCATATCGCGCCCAGGCTTTCCCTGGGGTGTTGACCTGCATATCACCTCACGTTGCATATCCCTCCATATCATTCTCCACGGATGGCGTCCGTCTGGATTTTGTCAAAATATTTGTCATCCGTAATAAACGATGCTCTCCAGGGGTCATCAAGGGCGCCCTCTGCGTAAAGGGCAAGCCTTTCAGCCGCAGTAATACGATCCTGCTCAGAGAAAAACGCGCGGGAAAAATCATTTACGCCGTGCTGTCTGGCGTATTCGCTTACAAGCCGCTGCATAGTCACGTTTCCCGGGTGTTTGTCGAAAATGCGCTCAAGATCGGTCTTGTCCAGCTTCATGCCAGAAGTCAAAACAGCGGCGTCCGGCGTGAGTTCGTCTCCGTTCGGCGTGTATCGGGCAATAACGTCATCCCGATACTGCTCAAGAAGATACTTAACAGCTTTCTTTCCGGCGTCCACGATGTCGGAACGCTTGCTTTTCAATGGCGCAATTCTCGCCTTGAAATATTCATCGGAATAGCAATGCTTCTCGCGGTTACAGGCTTCCAGTACCTCGTCAACCTCTGCAAGGTCTCCCAAGTGCTTTAAAGTGGTGGTTCTGAGAGTGTTTACAAAATACATTTTTGCTTCCTTTCTGCGTGTTTCCACGTCATAAAATAAAATGAGCCTACCAAAATCGGAATGGAAATCCGATTCGATAGGCTCACAGGCACACAACAATATTTTTTATTATATCACTTTTCTACCCCGAAATCAACACCTTTTTGCCGCTTATTGCAAGAAATTTTAACTTCAAAAACCCTTTTACATTGTTTGCAGGTGACAAAAATGCCATGACAAGCAGCATCGGGCGAAACAGGGAAAAACTTCTTGCCGCAATGCGGGCAGCAATACCATAATCTCCCATCGAAAAGATGAATCATATCATAAAAACCCCCGTAACCCTTTTGATATGCTCGGATGCCGGAGCGCCCGCAAGGCAGCGTTAAGGGCCTTACTGTCGGCTTTTTCATCCATGTAATATCTTTTCACAATGGCTGTTTTCTGCAGCTCTGGAAGCGTCTCAAGGGCAGTTTCAAGCGCTTCATGAAGCCGCTGCGCCATGTCTGCCGCCGCCACATCATCAAATGCCAATTCCTCCGCCGGGTCTATTATCAAATCTCCCAGAACATCGCCGTCTTCCTCGTCTGTGAGCGGTGTTTCAAGGCTAATCGAGTTATCTAAAGGCTCGTTGAATGCGCGTGCTGTGCGGCATCCTGTGGCCTCTGCAAAGCCTGTTTTCAATGACATAGAAAGCTGCCCGATAAATGAGCCGCCCTTTGCAGCATCGAATCTGTTAAGCGCTTCCAGCATTGAAACAAACCCGACCTGAGCAAGGTCAAAAACATCTACTCCGCGTTTACCATCAAGGGACGCGATTTTTCTCCTTGCCATCTTCCACACAAAACGCTCAACAGCCCGCCATAATTCAAGAATGTCAGCTTCCCCGGCCTGTACCGCCGCCGCGATCTCGTCCGTTGTCATTGCAATAGCACCCTCCCCGTGATAGAATGTGTTTGACAATAGCACATTACAGAAAGGGAATCACCTCACGCGGCGGAGGTGGTTCTTTTTTTATGTTCACACTTTCTTGCATTTTCAAGGAATTCGTGGTATATAATAATTACTGGAGCACATCGTTGTCGTCTGCGATCCTCTTAAATGGGGTGTGATGGCGGTAGGCTCCTTTTTTCATGTCATGGCCTACAATTATTTTTGTTACTTGCATTTTATTGTGATTTATGGTATGTCATAATCAGAGAGCCGGTCGCTGTCCAAGACCCCTTCTTTGAAGGGCGAGACGGTGTGTCGACTCTCTTTTTGTGCCACTTTCCTCAAATCGGCAAAACGCTTGAATCCATCCAGAAAATGTGGTATATAATAGGCATGGAGCTGGTCGTGTCCGCCATAGTCTCAGAAATGAGGCTCGGAATCGTGTCAGCTCTTTTCTTTTGGCATTTTCAGCCGTGCCGCCTTCTTCCGCTCCTCATTCACATACCGCTTGATAGCCGCGCGGTATTCCTCCCTGGTCTCCCGCGCCAGATCGGCCCCGGCCAGAGTCTCCACCATAGAAAGCCGCAGATCAGCCAGATACCTCCGACGCTCTCCGCTGGCGATACCGCCGCGGCGGGACAGCTCCCGGTGTTCCTCCGGCGAAAGCGTATTGAATGGGCGTAGATTTTCCTTCGTTCCTCCGTGGTTCAATCACGGTTCACAACCTCTCTTTTTAGGGCCTCGGAAATCTCCGATTTGGCGATTTCGGGTAAATTTACATTCTGGTCTCCTCCAGGGGATGTCGATTTGACCGACCCCCCTTTTCGGCTGTTTTTCCGAATAGGCACGTCGTGTTTTACGACACCCCGGATGAAGCAGTAATGCGGCAAGGGGACGGTAATTTACAGACCCCTTGTCCCAGATAGCAACTTGCTCAAAAAAGAGCGGGTTGCATCCGCCGCGCAGTTTCGGACAAAATAGTCCGTCACCAGTAAACGAACGCGGTCATTTTTGCACGTGTTGGAGTGGGGGTATAACGTTTCGTTAGGCACCTGCAGTGATGGGACGGAATCAGATTACGACCCTTTTCATCGGTGATGTGAGCCTAACTCACCCCACTGGTACATCTTCATCCAGTCCCGCAAATCCATCACAACTAACCACGGGCAGCGGTTCTTCCTCCAGAATACTGCCGGGAGGCCATCGTGGAATTTATCAGCATCGCGGCGGGCCTGTTCCAACCACCCATAAAGGCTTTGCTGCTGCGCCCTCTTACACTCGATATGTATTCCGGGGAGGCCGGTCAAGTCCGGCGTGGCCCCATAGCTTACAGCCTGCCCCGGTTCAACCGGGTATCCGTAGCCCTGGAGAATACGGGACAGCTCCAGCTCTCCGGCGCGGCCTTTTCTCTGTGATCTTTTACCGCTCATACAAGGCATCCGCCACACTCTCGATGTCACCCGTATTCATTGAGATAGATTGAACGGAGCAACAATTCCCACTCCACCACGCACAATTAGCACCACGGCATTCAGGGTATTCGTAGTTCGCCATCATAAGCAAAGGGCAATCCGCCCCGGTTCCATATCTTGAATGTTGTTTGTTCTCCATGTTTTTCCTTTCTGCGGTACATGATTTTCGCCGTTGTTTTGCTTGAGCATAATTTCATGTACTTCATGTACTTTGGTACGCTTCGGATACGAAGTACATAAAGTACATAAAAACATATCCTAACAAAAACCATGTACCGCTTCATTATTTTTGTGTACCGCTCAAATCATTGATTGCTCTGCAACGGTGGTATCAATTCGCTGCACCATGAATCCATTTCCCTTTGAGCCGTTCTTCTTTACCTGTATCCCGGTCTTTAAGAAATACCCATCATCGGAAAGCCTTTCCTTCACAGAATCAAGCGCCCGTTTCGGCTGCAATCCTCCAAAAATCAAATCACCATGATCTTTCTTGAATTCATCGTAAGAATACCGCGATGCAACGAATTGATTTGCGGACTGCTCCAGAGCAACCACCAAAGCATTGTTGACGGTCTCCTGCTCCTCTGTTTTCTGCATGATCTCCCAGGGTGTTGACTTCCGCCGCGCTGCTGCTTCAAGCGTCTGCCTTGTAATATCGGAAAAACCGGCCCACTCTACGCCACCGTCAACAATTCGATAGCGGATAGATTGACCGTAGGCCGCATAGTTGGTTTTCGTATGTACCATGATTCTACAGTCTTCATCCATTTCATCGAAAATAACACGGACAGCGGAACGAGCTGCATTTATAAAATCACTTGATCCTGTGGCTGCATTGTTGACATTTTCTCCCTGTGCACGCTTGTTCACATGAGAAATCAAAATCATTGCGCAATCACATGTTTTTGCCAAATTTGCCAGCTTCTGGAACACCGGGCGAATAGCATTTACACGGTTAATGTCAATGTTTTCTCCAAGAAATCCATGCCACGGGTCAACGATTACGAGTGCAGGCTTGCAGCTTTTCACGGTGCTCTCAAATTCAGAATACCCATCAGAAAAATTCATGCCGATGGAATCAGAGCGGTCAATAATAAAAACCCTATTCAAATCTGCGCCGGATAGCTTCAGACGCCGTTTTAGCTGCTCTCCGCTATCCTCTGCTGAAATAATCAGAACGTTTTCACTTTTGCCGCCAAATTCATCCCCTGGAAGCCGTCTGCCTGTGCTAACATCGGCGGCAATTTTGCAGCAAAGCACGGTTTTCCCGGTTCCGCCGTCTGCCATCATAACAGAGTAATCACCGATAGGAAGATACGGATACCATAGAAAACTTGTGTTGTCTTCTCCGAAATCCGCCGCCGCTTTCACTGTTCTTCCAGCCGCCAAATCTTCCACTGGCTCCCATTCCGGCGTTTCCTGTGCGAGTTTGAGGATTGCCATCAATCCGGCTTCATCGCCCATAGCCTCAATCAAATCTGTGGTATCACCCTTTTCCGGGATTTCTTTCCACGCATTTGATAAATCAAGCACTTTGACGGCGGATGCAATGGGTTTTAGTGTGGCGGCCATCCTCTGGGCGTATTTCTTGCCGGGTGTGTCATGATCTTCAATGATGTATACGCTCTTTCCCTCGAACGCTGGCATATATTCTTGATACCATTTACTGTTACTTCCGTTAGGAAGGCTAACAGCAGACTTTCCAAGCCGCCGCCATGTATCAACGTCCTTTTCTCCTTCAGTCAAAAAAATGTGTGAAGCCAAATTATCAGAAGACGGATACAGCGGTGGTATGCCTTCGCCACGTCCCTTTAACCATTTTCCGTTTTCCAAGTGATACCATTCGCCGTATTTTGACTTGTCAGCGCGGCGGTACATGCATTTTTTAATCGTTCCGCCTGGGTAGATATGCTCCCGCTCTAATTTCCCGTAATCATTCTTTCGACTTGGCGGCTGCTGCACGTTAAATTCTCTCCCTATCCATTCCGCCGCATCGCTTTTTGATATACCGAGATACTGCGACACAAGGTCAAGCTGATCTCCGCTTGCTCCGTCACGAAAACACTTAAAGCCATCAGGATAAATTTGCAAGCTGGGGTTTGCATCGCCAGGAGAGTGAAAGCACCTTGTTTTCCCGCTCCTGTCAACTTCCATTCCGAGACGGCGGGCAACTTCGCGGCAATCTATTCTTTTAAATTCTTTGAAGTCGATTGACACAAAATCACCCTTTCGCTTTTTCTATGGCCTCCGCCGCGCGCTCGATTTCCTTCGCCCTGTGCTTCATGCTGCGGATAAACTGCACCTTTTCAGCATCATCACCTGGCAAATAATAACCCGTTGAATTATCAGCCAGGATGGGCACTCCGGCCAACCGCTCCGCCGCGATCATGGCGCGCACTGCACGCCCGTCAAGTTTGGTCATGGCGGTAAGGTGTCGGAGGGGAATCGCGTTTTCCCTGCCGTGAGATAGAAGCCTTGAAATGGGGCCTGTGCCCGTTGTATAATCGTCCTGGGGAATTTTGCACCCTGCATTGTTCTCCGCCGCCTGTCCTGCTGTGCCACCAGCAGGGCGGGCATTTTCTTTTCTATCATTCATTGTCAATCACCCCCGCTTGCTTGTTCACCCAGTGTTCAGCCGCCTTTACAGGAATCCTTGTGCAGCCTCCAATTCTCAGAGCCGGAAATCCGGGAATTTTCATCCATTTGTAAACCGTAGGTCGAGAGACATTCATTGCCTTTGCAAATCCTGTAACCGTAAATGCCAACTTTTCCAAATTGTCACCCATTTTCTTTCTCCGCCGCCTTTCTCGCAAGCGCTTTTCGCTCCCAATAGCGGCGGTTGTTTGCGGCGACCTTGTCTCTGTTTTTCGCCCGCCACTCTCGCTGATACTCCCGCCGCATTTTTACGGCTTCCTCATGCAGTTCTTTCTCGCTCATATTTCATTCTCCTTTCTCTTGACAGTCTCGCTTTGTTAGATTACAATCAGATTATAGCAAACAAAAAGAGAAAAATCCACAGATAGAGAAAACTATCTGCTTATGTTTACAAATGCAGATTATTTTGGAGGGAATGGATATGAGCAGAGCAAAAAAAGAAGAAGCGCCACGATTCCCGGAGTTCCGGGCGGCGTTTCTCGATCTGATGGGCGATATGACGTTGCAAGAATTTGCTGATAAGCTGGGAATGTCCAGGGCAACCGTTGGATTTTATGCAGCAGGAAAGAGAATCCCGGATGCGCTAGGCGTAAAAACAATTGCAGAGAAATGCAGCGTTTCAGCTGATTGGCTGCTTGGCCTATCAGAGTATAAAGACTCTAAAGTTAATGGAATCACAGCATCCGATCTCTGTATGAGCGAAGATGCTGCAAAAATGCAATCTGAATTATGGGGACGATTAAAAGAAAACGCCAATTGCCTTCGAAATGGGCAAATACGAAACGGCGGATTATGGCAGTTTTATATTCCAATATGGAATGATTTCCTTTCCTCAAGATTTTTCTTCGAGTTTTTAAGGTCAATAGGAAACTATATAAGTATGAATATCAGAGACTCGTTTATTGAAAAAGCACCTTTGCCAATCAATTATGAAAAAATCGGAATTTCGCATCGGATTAAAATTGAAACAGAGGATGAACGTCAAAAATACTTGAAAAACCGCCGTCCCATTTCAGAAAGTTATAGTGCATGGGAAATTGAAAAAAGCGTTATGAGATGGGTTGAATCATGCGCAAATAAAATCACTGAAGAAAAAATAGAAGAATACTTTGAAAAGATAAAAAGTTAAAAAACCGCCCTCTGGTGCTGGAACACCAAAGAGCGGTATAAGGGGCAGTAAACTTGAACGGCCTACTGCTCCTCCATAATACACAAAATTAGGAGGAAAATCAACTATGGCACGAACAAAGAATAGCCGTGCAGCGGCTGGAGCCGGGAGCATCCGGCAGAGGTCAGACGGCACATGGGAAGCCCGCTTTGTTGTGGGCCACGATCCAGGAACAGGAAAACCTATCAGAAAATCAGTCTACGCCAAAACGCAAAAGGAAGTCCGGCAAAAGCTGGCCCAGGCCGTTGCCGCCGTTGATAACAAGGCATATATTGAGCCTTGCAAAATGACGCTGGGTGAATGGCTGGACATCTGGGCAGTCACCTATCTGGAGGGCGTAAAGCCTCGCACGGTCAAAATTTATAAGGACGATATACGCCTACACATCAAGCCTTATCTTGCTGCTGTGAAGCTGGACGAACTGGACACGCACACCGTACAGAAATATTTCAATACCCTGTTGAAAAGCGGGAAGAAGGTTCCGAAGAAAGACAAAGACGGGAACACCGTAAAAAAGGACGGAAAGACAGTTTATGAGGGCGCTCCGCTCTCTGCAAAAACGGTGAAGAATGTCCACGGCGTTCTGCATGGCGCTCTCCGGCAAGCTGTCATAAATCGTTATATCCCTCTCAATCCCGCTGACGGCGATTTCTGCAAGCTGCCAAAGGCGAAAAAGCAGGAAATCAAGCCATTGGATGAAACGCAGATTGCAGAATTTCTAAAGGCTATCCGTGGCAATGATTACGAGGATATTTTCATCGTAACACTATTCACGGGAATGCGTGAAGGTGAAGTAATGGGTCTCACATGGGATTGCGTGGACTTTGAAAACGGCATCCTAACCGTCAATAAGCAAATGCAGCTTCACCAGGAAAGCGGCATGGTGGCATATCAGCTTGTTCCAACCAAAAACAGCAAAGCCCGCACGATTACCGCCGCCCCCTTCGTCATGGCGCAGTTGAAGCAGCACAAAGTCACACAGGCAAAGCAACGGCTCCTTGCTGGCAAGTTATGGCATCGTAGCGACCTTGTATTTACGGACGCACTTGGGAACCACCTGACAAAGCCGACACTGTACAGAGCCTTTAAAAAGGCCGCTGCGACCATTGGACGGCCTGACGCACGGTTCCACGATCTCCGGCACAGTTACGCCGTGGCCGCTATCCGCTCCGGGGACGATATTAAGACCGTGCAAGGCAATCTTGGACACGCCACAGCCGCCTTTACTCTTGACGTTTACGGACACGTTACCGACCAAATGAAGCAGGCCAGCGCCAACCGCATGGAGGCATTTATCAAGAGCGTTTCCGGCTCCTGAAATGGGGTATAAAATCCTGTAAGGGGTAAACGAAGGGGTAAACGGCTCAAAACAGGCAAAAGAAAAGCCCTGTAACCATTGCAGTTACAGGGTTTCTTTCTGGAGGTGACACCCGGATTTGAACCGGGGAATCAGGGTTTTGCAGACCCTTGCCTTACCACTTGGCTATGTCACCAAATATATACTATTATATGCAGCCTTCTCAAAAAGACTCCACCAAATTTTGAGCTGTGATGCCCACACTCTCGTGTGGGCATCAGGCTTGGAGCGGGCAACGAGGCTCGAACTCGCTACCTCCACCTTGGCAAGGTGGCGCTCTACCAGATGAGCTATGCCCGCAAATGGTGCCCAGAGCCGGAATCGAACCAGCGACACGGGGATTTTCAGTCCCCTGCTCTACCAACTGAGCTATCTGGGCAAATTCCCATAAAATGCTTCCATTTTATGGGAGATGGCGACCCGGAACGGGCTCGAACCGTCGACCTCTAGCGTGACAGGCTAGCGTTCTAACCAACTGAACTACCGGGCCATCTCTGACATACATCTGAGCAAAAATGGTGGGAACAACTGGACTCGAACCAGTGACCCCCTGCTTGTAAGGCAGGTGCTCTAACCAGCTGAGCTATGCTCCCCGATTGCCGCTCTGTCAGACGGCAGAGTTTATTATACCCGAGCTCTCCCTATCTGTCAACAGTATTTTCGAATTTTTCACGATTTTTTCTGCATATTCTGTAGCAGCAACTCCAGCTCCTCACGCGAGAAGTGCTGCACGTTATCGCAGAAGCGGCAGGTCAGTTCTGCCTTGCCCTGTTCGTCAATAATCCCCTTCAGTTCCTCCGGCCCAAGACTGATAAGCGCCCGCTCCATTCGTTCCCTGCTGCAGTAACAGCGGTACGCAATTGGGCGTTTCTCCAGCACCTCCAGTTCAAAATCTGAAAGGGCTGTCCGGAGCAGTGTCTCCGGATCATCGTCCTTCGCCAGCAACCCCGTGACCGGTCCCGCTGCCATCAAGCTGCCTTCCACCTTGGAAATCGTGTCCTCCCCTGCGCCGGGCAGCAGTTGAATGAGATAGCCCCCCGCAGCCAGCACACTTTGATCCCTATCCACCAGAACACCCAGACCGCAGGCAGTCGGAATCTGCTCGGACTCCACAAAATAGGCCGCCAAATCTTCAGCGATTTCACCGCCCAGTAAGCCCACGCTCCCGATATAGGGTTCTTTCATGTTCAAATCCCGGATCACCGTCAGTGTACCTTCACACCCGACAGCGCCGCCCACGTCCAGCTTTCCGTCTGTCCGCAAAGGAATTTCCACAGCCGGGTTCTCCACTGTCCCACGGACATTCCCCTCGTTATCCGACACCGCCAAAATCGTCCCCAACGGCCCGCCTCCCTTGATTTGCAAGGTTAGGCTGCTTCCGTCCTCTTTCAGGGCGTTGCCCATCATGGAGGCCGCCGCCAGCGTGCGGCCCAGAGCTGCAGTAGCCACCGGCAGAGTTTTATGAATCTGGCGGGCACGCTCTGTCAGCCCGCGGGTAGAAACCGCCGCCGCTTTTACAAGGCCATCCTTCGTAATGGCCCGAATCAATTGATCGCTCATAGTAAATTATCCCTCTGTGTGTTTCTTATGATGCAGAAGGCCGGAATGCCCGGAAAATCCACCGGTCCTCCTCCTGCTTCGGCGGAGACATTCGTAAATCGCCGCTGAGTGTAATATCCGTGAATCCAGCCTCCACCAGGTATTGCCGCAGCTCTGCTTCTTCCCAGGCACGCTCCCGGTGCTCCTCAAAGTCCCGTTCCCATGCACCGTCCGGTTGCAGGTGGAACAAATCCACCTGATAGGTACAGATCCGACTTTTTTCAGAGAAAAACGTCCGCCAGACACAGTAACTGTCCTCTGTCTCATCCATATAGATCTGCCTGTCCATCCGGCGAAACTTGTATGGTGTGTTGACATCAAAGATAAACTGTCCACCGGGCCGCAGCCAGCGGTATACCCTCTGGAAGGTCTCCCGGATATCCCTTGTGCGTGTCAGGTAATTCAGGGCGTCCAGCGTTGAAATGGCCGCATCTACTGGCTTCAGCAGTCGCAAGTGCGGCATATCCTGCTGCAAAAACAGCGGTGGATCCAGCTCAGCAGAAGCAGCCTTTTCCATGGCCTGGGTCAGCATCTCCTCCGATCCGTCCACTGCGATAACTTGATATCCCCGCGCTGTCAGCAAATATGCCATTGTTCCGGTTCCGCAGCCCAAATCCAGCACTGTCCGAACCGGAACAGGTCCTTTGCGAAGCAGGCGTTCCAAATAGTCTGCCCGCCGGCAATACGCCGCATCCACAGTCAGCGCATCGTAACTGGCAGCCAGTGCATCATAGCTGCTCATTTCTCTTTGTTCTTTTCCCGCTCAAAAATTTGGGCATAGGCGCCGGTTCCATAACTCAAAGAGCGGTTGACCCGGCTGATGGTGGCGCTGGACGCACCTGTTCGTTCCAGAATATCATTGTAAATCATGCCATCATACAGCAACGACGCCACCTCGAATCTCTGCTCCATGGATCGCAACTCAGAAATAGTGCACAGATCCTGAAAAAAGTCATAACACTCCTGCTCGTCCTTTAGCTGCAGGATCGCCTTGTACAGCGCATCATTCTTTTCCTTCTTCCCAATCTTGACCATTTAAAACACCCTTTCTGGGATTTCTCCAACGAATTGCCGGCAACCGCCGCCTTTTTAAATTTTAGCATTGTACTGCGTGAAAGTAAAGGGTCTTTCTGACAAAATTTTTCGCACATTAAAGTATTACTCCCGCTCTCACCTCTTCCGCCCGCTCCGCATAGGCTAAAGCAGATCAAAGCTATGGAAGGGAGCATCAACCGCATGAGACAAAGCCTGACCCAGCTGCATACAGAGCCCTTTGCGGCAGAGCGGGAATGGACGGTGGATGGAATCCCAGTTCTCTCCGCCGCCGTTTCACTGCCTCAGCCAGTTCCGGCGGCAGATAAGGTATCCCGCAGAATCCACCGGTACTATCAACTGCAAGCCCGCTCCTTTCTCCGCTATTGCGATCGCTGGCTCTTTCCCCAAGCCGTGGCGGAGTACAGAGCCGCTCTGGCCTCCAGTGCGCCGCTTCCCTCGCTGAAAGCAGAACTTTCTTATCGCGTTACATACAATAATGATAGTTTTTGGAGCCTATATACCCAATCCCGGGAATCCGGTCTGCCAGGACCCGCGCTGCTGACCCGGTGGGGAGATACTTGGGATCTGTCGTCTGGTTATCCAGTTCCGCTATCCTCCTTTTTCCCTTCCAAAAGCAGCTGGAAGCGGCAGCTACTGCACCAGGCAGAGGCCGAGATTACACGGCAGGAAAAAGCCGGTGTTTCCCGATATCATGAAAGTTGGCGTCGGGAACTGCGCCGCCGCTTCAATCCCCGGCACTTCTACTTATCAGAGGAGGGAATTGTCTGGTTTTATTCCATGTATGCCATTGCTCCCGCCACCGAGGGGATTCCATCCTTTGTTCTGCCCTTTGAGGCCGTCAGAAACTGGCAGCCGTCTGGTGCAGTTTCCACTGTGGATACGCAGCAAGAAAAAGCCTGACGTGTAAACATCAGGCTTTTTCAAAGAGTATTCAAAAATGCTTGCGTTAATCTTTTTTGTAATGGACGTGCAACAACTCATGGGTCCGGCCCTTCAGAGAACCGTCCAGCATTTCCATCACGATGGGGTTCCGCTCAGAGCGCTTAATCAGGGCGGCGCGATCGGCTTCATACAGACCCGCACCGCGCTGCTGCTTGATAGGAATCAGTCCGTAGGGCTGGCCCGCTCCACCAACACAACCGGTTTTGCAGGTCATCACTTCGACCAGATCATAGTACTCTTTGCCCTCTTCAATGTCCCGCAGCAGCTTCTGGGCATTGACCAATCCGTGGACCACGGCAATACGCAGGGCCCGATCCCCAACCGGCAGTGTCACGGAACGGATGGTCTCGCTGCCCCGCACGCCGGAGAATTGGATAGCTTGGAGTGTGTTCTTGGATTTATCCTCCACCACACGACGGGCTACAGCTTCCGCCACGCCTCCAGTAGTGCCGAAGATCGTGGCAGCACCAGTGCCCATGCCAAAGGGCAGATCCGGGGATTCTCCTTCCAGCTCTGCAAAGCGGATGCCGGATTCCTTGATCATCATGATAACCTCTTGCGTGGTCAGCACCAAATCCACATCCGGCTTGCCGTCATGCGTGAACTCTTCGCGCCGGGCCTCCATTTTCTTGGCTGTACAGGGCATAATGGCAATGTGATAGGTAGTCTTGCCATCATCCGCATCCTTTTTGGCATACTGGTCCTTCAGCACTGCTGCAAACATTTCCATAGGAGACTTGCAGCTGGAGATATTTTTCAGATACTTTGGATTCTCCTCCTCCAGATACTTGATCCACGCCGGGCAGCAGGAGGTGAACATGGGGAAGGGGCCGCCCTTCTTCAGCCGCTCCAGGAACTCTGCAGACTCCTCCATGACAGTCAGGTCCGCACCAAAGTTGGTGTCGTATACCTCGTCTGCGCCCATCATTTTCAGGGCAGACACCAGCTTATCAATGGCATTGACGCCGGGGGCCATCCCAAAGGACTCGCCCACAGCCACCCGCACGGCAGGTGCGATTTGGAACACCACCCGCTTTTTGGGGTCATGCAGTGCCCGCCAGGCAGGACCGATTTCATTGCGCACCGTGATCGCTCCGGTGGGGCAGGCAGCAGCACACTGTCCGCAGCTGATGCAGCTGGTTTGGGACAGTTTCCGGTCAAAAGCCGGCATCACCTGCAAGTCACTGCCGCGATGGGCGAAGTTCAAAATTCCCATGCCCTGCATCTCTTCACAAATACGGATGCAGTCGCCGCAGAGAATGCACTTGTTGGGGTCCCGGACAATCGCGGGAGAGGACTCGTCCTTGTCATACACCGGGCGGGTATCCTCAAACCGGACATGCCGCACGCCAAACCGCAGCGCCAGCTCCTGCAGGCGGCAGTTGCCGCTCTTTTCGCAGGTGGTGCAGTCCCTGCAGTGGGAAGAGAGCATCAGCTCCAAAATCATCCGGCGGTGTTTCAAAAGCTTTGCAGTATTGGTGCGGATCTTCATGCCATCCCGGGGCTCCATGGAGCAGGAGGCGTCGATCTTCCCCTTCTCATCCTCCACCACGCACATCCGGCATGCGCCGTAAACAGACAGTTCCGAATAGTAGCAGAAGGTCGGCATCTCAATTCCCGCCTTCCGGATCACCGCCAGGACGTTCTTTTCCCCATCGAAGGGCACGCGCTGGCCGTCGATATACATAATTCCCTTTGCCATTGCTTAACCCTCCTTTGCAGCGGTAATCGCGCCGAACGGGCAGTTCGTCACGCAAGCGCCGCAGTTAATACATTTTTCAGAATTGATGATATGCACCTGCTTCGTTGTCCCGGAGATCGCCTCCATGGGGCAGTTCTTCCGGCACTTGCCGCAGCCCTTACACTTGTCCGCGTCAATGGTGGGATGGGGCTTTTCCTTATTGCAGATGGGGCAGTGGTGATCCACCACATGGGCCAGGTATTCCTCCCGGAAATACTTCAGCGTGCTCTGCACAGGCTTGCAGGCGCTCTGTCCCAAGCCGCACAGGGCCGTGTGGGAGATGGTGTCTGCCAACTCCTCCAGCAGATCCAAGTCCTCCAGCGTGCCCTTGTTGTCCACAATGCGGTTCAAGATCTCCAGCATACGCTTGGTACCCTCCCGGCAGGGAACACATTTGCCGCAGGATTCCTTCTGCGTAAACTCCATGAAGAAGCGGGCGGTTTCCACCATGCAGGTATCCTCATCCATCACTACCAAACCGCCGGAGCCAATCATAGCTCCAATACTTTTCAGGGAGTCGAAATCCAGGGGCAGATCCAGATGCTCCCGGCTGGCGGTGGTGGCGCCGCCGGAGGGTCCGCCAATCTGTACGGCCTTGAACTTCTTTCCGTTTCGAATGCCGCCGCCGATGTCAAACACCACCTCCCGGATCGTGGTGCCCATAGGCACCTCAATGAGTCCAGTGTTCTCCACATTGCCGGTGAGTGCAAATGCCTTGGTGCCAGGGCTGTTCTTTGTACCGATGGAGCGGTACCAGTCCACGCCATTACGCACAATCAGAGGAACATTGGCAAAAGTCTCCACATTGTTCAGCACCGTGGGTTCTGCCCAGAGGCCGTGCTCAATGGTGCGCGGCGGCTTGACGCGGGGCATGCCCCGGTTTCCCTCAATGGAAGCGGTCAAGGCACTGCCCTCGCCGCAGACAAAGGCTCCCGCGCCCTTGTTGACATGGATATGGAAGGAAAAGTCCGTTCCCATAATGTGATCGCCCAGAAGGCCATACGCCTCCGCTTTTGCAATGGCGGTCTTCAGACGGTTGACTGCCAGTGGGTACTCCGCGCGCACATAGATATACCCCGAATCGCTGCCAACGGCGAGACCTGCAATCATCATGCCTTCCAGCACGCTGTGGGGGTTGCCCTCCATGACGGAGCGATCCATAAACGCACCGGGGTCGCCCTCGTCGCCGTTGCAGACGATATACTTCTGGGGCGCGTTCTGCTTCCGGGCGCCCTCCCATTTGCGGCCGGCGGGGAATCCGCCGCCGCCGCGGCCCCGGAGTCCGGAATCGATGACTGTTTTGCAGATTTCTTCTCCCGTCATCTCAAAGAGTGCTTTTTCAAACGCCTCGTAGCCGCCCTTGGCAATGTACTCCTCAATATCCTCCGCGTCGCTGCGGCCGCAGTTCTCCAGCACCACCCGATGCTGGCGCTTGTAAAAAGGAATATCCTCCTGCCGGGGATAGGCCACGCCGTCCAGATGGTATACCAGCCGGTCAATGATCTCGCCGCCCAGAACGGTTTTCTCAATGATCTCGTGGCAGTCCTCCGGCTTCACGTGAATGTACATGACACCCATGGGCTCAATATGAACCAGGGGACCCATCTCGCAGAAGCCGTGGCAGCCGCTCATTTTCACATGAAGGCTCTTCTCCTCATCCGTGTCGTGTTTAAGCCCCACGTAGACGGCAAGGCCCCGTTTTTCGCACTCTGCCTTGATATTTTCATAGATCTTCATGGATCCGCCGGCAATACATCCAGTGCCTGCGCAGATCAAAACGGAGGTTACCTGTTCGCTCTGCTTCAAGGCGTTTTTCGCGTTGGCCTGGAATACGTGAAAGCTCTCCCGTGTCAGTTTGGTGCGGTTCATGCCTCAGCCGCCTCCTTTCCGCGAATCTCCTCCAGAAGCGCCAACGCTGCCTCGGGGGTCATTTTTGCGTGTACCTCGCCGTCAATGGTCATGACAGGGGACAAGCCGCAGGCGCCGAGACATGCCACCGTCTCCAGCGTAAACAGGCCGTCTGCAGAGGTTTTTTTCTTTCCACTCAGCCCCAAATACTCGTAGATGGCATCATAAATAGGCTGAGATTTGCGCACGTGGCAAGCCGTGCCCGCACAGACCTTGATGACATGCCGGCCTTTTGCCTCCAGAGAAAAATTCTCATAGAAAGTGGCTACGCTGTACACCTTTGCTGTGCCGATGTTCAATTTTTCTGCAATCAGAGTCAAAACCTCTTCGCTCAGATACTTGTACGCCGCTTGGATCTCCTGCATAATCGCAATGAGGTTGGACTGGTCGCAGTCATAGCTTTCAATGATTTCGCTTGCCCGGGACAGTTCGTTGCTCATGAACAGTTCTCCTTTTTCGTAATTGATCTGTGCTACAGACATGGAAAAGGCACGATGACCACAGGGGCCAACGCGCCTTGGGCTTCCGCCCGAGGTACAAACTTATTGGATTCAAATACTTTGGATGTTAAATATTATACAATGTACAATGTTAACCTGTCAAAACAAATTTCAATTTTGTCGAAAGCACCCGTTCCGTCCCCTCTAATTTATGGAAAAAGACGGAGACCTTGGTTCAAAACCAAAGTCTCCGTTCAAATCTCATAAAAATTATTTACGAAGCGTTTCTTTTCCCAGTGCAACCTTTGTCACAACGCTTGTCAATGCAAACAGCGCGATGGCGTTTGGAATGACCATCAGGTTGTTGAACATATCCGTCAGCTCCCACACCAGATCGTTGGACATCACTGTGCCAAGGAAAATAAACACCAGTGCAATCAGCGTATAAATCACCGTGGCATTCTTTGCCCCCAGCTTTTTCCCAAACAGATAGATCATGTTGATTTTGCCGAACAGATTCCAGCCCAGGATGGTGGAAAATGCAAAGAAAAACAGGCAGACAGCCACGAACATGGCGCCCAGGCTCTCGCCAAATACGGTGCCGAACGCCGTCTGTGCCAGGTTTGCCTTACCGATGGTCTCGGTAACAGCACCGGTATAACCGCCGGCCAGAATACCGTCCTGCGTGTACAGAGTGGAGATGATTACCAGCGCATTCAGCGTCAGAACCACGAAGGTATCGATAAATACACCGATAATGGCCACCACACCCTGATCATGGGGATCCTTCACATTGGCCTGGGCATGTGCATGGGGAGTTGAGCCCATACCGGCCTCGTTGGAAAACAGGCCGCGCTTTGCACCTTGGCTGACGGCAGTCTTGATGGCATAGCCGAAGCCGCCTCCGATGATAGCCTGGGGCTGGAAGGCATACTTAAAAATCATGCCAAAGGTTGCGGGAATATACTGGATTCTGCATACCAAAACCACCAGGCCGCCTAACAGGAAGATGGCTGCCATGATGGGAACAACCTTTTCCGTGACAGAGGCCAGCCGCTGAACGCCGCCCAGGAAAATGACCGCGCAGATGACCACCAACACAGCGCCCACGATCCAAGACGGGATTCCAAAGGCGGTCTGGAAGGTAGAGCCGATAGAGTTGGACTGCACCATGCAGCCCATAAAGCCAAGGGCCAGGATAATGGCCACCGCGAAGAAACCTGCCAGGAATTTGCCAAAGCCGCCCTGGAACGCAGTGGTGATGTAGTATACAGGACCGCCGTGAACCGTACCGTCCTTGTCCACTTTACGGGTTTTCAGCGCCAGGGTGGCCTCTGCATAAATGGTCGCCATACCGAAGAAGGCAATGACCCACATCCAGAAAATGGCACCGGGACCGCCGGTGAGGATGGCGCCGCTGGCGCCCACGATATTGCCGGTACCCACCTGCGCTGCGATGGCAGTAGCCAGAGCCTGGAAGGAGCTCATGCCGCTCTCCTGCCGGCCGCCCCGCAGGGAGAGGTTTCCAAAGACCTTCCGCATACCCTCGCCAAAGCAGCGTATCTGAACAAACTGGGTCTTAATAGAATACCACAGGCCAACCGCGATCAGCAGGAAGACCAGGATATAGCTGGACAGGTAATTGTTGATGTTGCATACAACTGGATACAGGGCGCTTTCCAATGAATTGAATGTTTCAAGCATGTTTTCTTTCCCTCCTGAAAAAATAACGGAACGGCTGATGATAGCCGCTCCGGAAAAGAAAGCACAGACGCACGGGTACCCATCCCCGCGTTTCTCTACTCTGTCCTTTTACCTGAGAGATTCAGCGCGGCACACCGCGCCTTGCACCTTCGGTACTCATCATTGAGCTTCTCCAGAGCCACATCCATTCTTAGTCCCTATCCCCGGAGGGGACGCCTGAGAGTTTCACTCCTTCGGCAGGCCTTCGCCGTTTCCCTAAGAACTTCATTTGCCGTTATCACATTGTAGGCGTTATCATAGCATGTCCGCCGCAGAAAGTCAACTGTACGTTTGCACAAGGGTTCTTCTCCGGCTGCGGCTAAATTTGCCGCAGCCGGAGAACGGCTCCCGCTTCTCAGTTTCCAACCATAATGTCCAGAATCTCCTCATCCGTGCGGCGCATTCCCTGACGGGCCAAGCGGCCTATATTATCGATGGTCTTCTCTACGCCCTTGCGGATAATCCCCTCTCCGTCCACAAACTCATGCCCGCCATGGAGGTACATCTCATATCCCAGCAGACCGGCATCCACGGCAGAGGCAATCTTCGCCGCGCAGGACGGCTTTGCGCCGTCGCAGACCATACCGGAGCATATCGCCAGGGTATTGGCAATCGTGTGGGCGATGACCTCAAACCTTCCGCCGTAAAGATAGGCAATGCCGGCAGCGGCGCCGCACCCGGCACTGACAGCCCCGCAGAAAGCGGAAAGGCGCCCGATCACGCTCTTCTGGCGGATAGTCACCAAGTCAGCCACCGCAAGCGCCCGAAAAAGTTCCTCCTCCGCGGCGCCCATATCCCGGGCGTATTCAATCACCGGCAGGGAGGCCGTCATTCCCTGGTTGCCGCTGCCGGAGACAATGACCACCGGCATTTCACAGCCGCTCATCCGGGCGTCGGATCCGGCGGCGGCCGCCGCCTTGGCCCGGACTGCCACCCGGTCCCCGTAAACCTGCAGGAGGGTCTTGCCCACCTCTGCACCCCAGCCGCCCCGCAGGCCCTCCTGGGAGATGGCGGTGTTATAGGCGACCTGCCGGCGGAGCAGCTCCGCCACGTCCTGCGTGTCCAGGCAGTCGGCAAAGCGGACAATTTCCTCCACCGTCAGAACGGATCGATCCGTCTCCTTCTTCTGGCCGCCCACGGCGCCGCCCCGGAACAGCACCGCCTCATCCCGCCGGATACAGGTGATATTGGTGTGGAAGTCCACAATCTCGCAGGAAGCGATGTGTTCTCCCGCCTGTACGGTCACCCGGATGTAAAATACCCGGTCTCCCTGGGCCGGGATCACCTCCACCGGGCAGCCCGCCAGGAACTCCCGCATCCGGGCAATCTCCGCCCCGCTCACCTTGGAGAGCACCTCCAGCTCCAGCTCCGGCCGCCCGGCCACAATACCCGCCGCCGCAGCGGCCTCAATGCCCTTCAGGCCGCCGGTGTTTGGCACCGTGACAGCCTTTACATTTTTGATGATATTTCCGCTGACCTCCACCCGGCACGCCTCCGGCTGTGTGCCCAGCGCCTCCCGCGCCCTGGCGGCGGCCAGAGCCACCGCGATGGGTTCCGTGCACCCCATGGCGGGGATCAGCTCCTCCTCCAGAATCTTCAGATAGCTCTCATAATGCGGCGTCTTTTCCATCGTTCTCCCTCCCTGCACAGTTCCGTGCGCATTCAGCCCCGGCAATATTTCTGTTCAAGCCGGAGAAACCGCCCTCATCCCAGCACCACGTCCAGCAGCATCATGATGAGAAAGCCCGTCATGACGCTGATGGTGCCCGCGTGGGAGTGCTCCCCCAGCTGCGCCTCCGGAATCAGTTCTTCCACCACCACATAGATCATCGCGCCCGCGGCAAAGGACAATACCCACGGCATGATGCCGGTGACGCTGCCGGCGATCAAAACCGTCAGAAGCCCGAAGATGGGCTCCACCACGCCGCTGGCCGCGCCGCAGAGAAAGGCCTTTCCGCTTCCGACGCCCTGGGCCTTCATGGGCAGGGACACGGCGGCTCCCTCCGGAAAGTTCTGCAGCCCCATACCGATGGCCAGGGCCACCGCCCCCGCCAGCGCCCCGGGCGCCGGATCCTGCGCGGCCACGGAAAAGCTCAACCCGACGGCCATCCCCTCCGGGATGTTGTGCAGCGTCACCGCCAGGACAATCATGGTGGTGCGCTTCCAGTGGGCGGCCAGTCCTTCCGGCCGGTCGCTGCCGATATGCAGATGGGGCAGCAGTCCGTCCAGCAGCATCAGGCACGCGCCGCCCAGCACAAAGCCGCCGCCCACCGGCAATAAAATGCCCCCGCCTGCGGCTTCCGCCATCTCCATGGCGGGGATCAGCAGCGACCACACCGCCGCAGCAGTCATCACCCCCGCCGCAAAGCCCAGAAAGACCTTCTGGGTCAGGTGGGACATATCCTTTCGAAAGCAAAAAACCATCGCCGCGCCCAGCACCGTGGCAAGGCAGGTAAAGCCCGTACCCATGGCGGCGTACAGCAGCTCCCGCTGAAGCATCGTGTTCCATCCCCTCCGTTTGTTCTCTTTTCTCCATCATAGTGTCTCCCGCCAGCATCTGTCAAATACAATCTTTGTCTGTTGCTTATATCATAGCCATCCCGCCGCCGGTATGCTATGATAAAACAAAATACAACACGGGAGGGATTCCATGGAACTGAAGGAAATTATGGACCAGCAGGTATTCGCAGTGGCCGGCAACACCCAGAACCCGGAGAAGTTCGCCGCCAAAATCAAAAGCGGCCTCACCCGGCAGGGCTATACCGCCTATGGCATCGGGAAGGAGCTGGCGTCCTTAAACGATGTGCCCGGTGATGTGGACATCATCGACCTGTGCATCCGGCCGGAGGAGGGCCTGCGGCTGCTGCAGGAAAACCAAAAGCCCTGCAAATGCGTGGTGCTCCAGCCCGGCGCGGAGAGCCCGGAGCTGATTGCATGGCTGGAGGAGCACCAAGTGCCCTATGTGCAGAACTGTCTGCTGGTGGGCATGGAGACCTACCCCAGAAAGGCAGAGTGACGTTCACTCTGCCTTTTTCAGTACCCGCAGGCTTCCCAGCTCCAGCCCCATCTGCAATCCCAGGAGGAAGCTGCCGTCGCTTTCAAGCTCCGCCAGCGCCCCCCGGGCGTCCAGCAGGTCGTTGACGGCGCAAAGCAGCCCGTGGTTGCGGCGGTGGCGGCTGCAAAACGCCCGGTACAGTGTTTCCTTTTGTCTTTCCGCCTCCTGCCAGTCCGGGCTTCGCCGCAGCTGATCCCGCCGCATCCGCCAGGCCAAATCGCTGATCAGCCGTATGGTATCATTCATGAAAATCGCCTCCTTACACTATTATGCACTATCTATATGCTATTTTCAACCAGTTGTTTTAAAAAAAAATATATGTATACTATATAGCATAAGGTGGTGCATAATGATGGCTGAACCAATGTTGGTAAACAGGACTCGATTTACATCCTCTCTGGCAAATGAATTGGTGGAGCCTCTCAATGACTTGGCAAAGAAAACCCGGGTTCCAAAATCCCGGCTTCTGGACGAAGCGGTTGAAGATCTATTAAAAAAGCACGCAAAAAAGGACGGCTGAACAGCCGTCCTTTTCTGATTCAATGATGTTTGCCGCGGCGCTCTCCAGTGGCCACTTGGGGCCTCCGCCAAAACCAAAGGTTTTGGTGGGGAGAGGAGGAACGGCCGGAGCGGGGCAAGCCCTGTCCGCAGGCGGGGCGAGTGAAGCGCAGGTTGTTCCGACGAGGTGGGGGAGATCAAGGGAGAGCCTGCTCCCCTTCGAAGGAATTAAAACTCCGCGTTGCCCACGGTTCTCGGGTGGGGCAGCACGTCCCGGATGTTGGAGACGCCGGTGAGGTACATCACCAGCCGCTCAAAGCCCAGGCCGAAGCCCGCGTGCTTGCAGCTGCCGTAACGCCGCAGATCCAGATACCACCAGTAATCCTCCGGATTCATGCCCAGCTCCCGGATGCGGCCCTCCAGCAGATCCAGCCGCTCCTCACGCTGGCTGCCGCCGATGATCTCGCCGATGCCCGGCACCAGGCAGTCCGCCGCCGCCACGGTCTTTCCGTCGTCGTTCATGCGCATGTAGAACGCCTTGATCTCCTTGGGATAATCCGTGACGAACACGGGCTTCTTGTACACCTGCTCGGTGAGGTAGCGCTCATGCTCCGTCTGCAGATCGCAGCCCCAGAATACCTTATAGTCAAACTTGTCGTTGCACTTTTCCAGGATTTCCACAGCCTCGGTATAGGTCACGCGGCCAAAATCGGAATTCGCCACATGCTCCAGCCGCTCGATCAGGCCCTTGTCCACGAAGCTGTTGAAAAATGCCAGCTCGTCCGGGCATTTGCGCATGACCTCCCGGATGACGAACTTGATCATGGCCTCCGCCACGTCCATGTCGCCCTTCAGATCCGTAAAGGCCATCTCCGGCTCAATCATCCAGAACTCCGCCGCGTGGCGCTGGGTATTGGAGTTCTCCGCCCGGAAGGTGGGGCCGAAGGTATACACATCGCCGAAGGCCATGGCAAAGTTCTCCGCGTTCAGCTGGCCGGAGACGGTCAGGTTCGCGGGCTTGCCGAAAAAGTCCTGGCTGAAGTCCACCTGGCCATCCTCGGTCAGGGGCGGATCCTTGGGATCCAGGGTGGTGACCCGGAACATCTCGCCGGCGCCCTCGCAGTCGCTGGCGGTGATGATGGGGGTATGGACATAGACGAAGCCCTGCTCCTGGAAGAACTCGTGAATGGCATAGGCCGCCACGCTCCGCACCCGGAAGGCCGCGGAGAACAGGTTTGTCCGGGGGCGCAGGTGCTGGATCGTCCGCAAAAACTCCACGCTGTGGCGCTTTTTCTGCAGGGGGTAGTCCGGGGCGGAAACGCCCTCAACCTCCACCTTCGCGGCCTTCAGCTCCAGGGGCTGCTTGGCCTCCGGCGTCAGCACCACAGTGCCGGTGATCACCAGGGCCGCGCCCACATTCTGGGCAGCGATGTCCTTATAGTTGGCCAGGGACTCCGCCTCCATCACCACCTGGAGGTTTTTGAAGCAGGAGCCGTCGTTCAGCTCAATGAAGCCGAAGCCCTTCAGGTCCCGGATGGTGCGGACCCAGCCGCCCACCGTGACAGTCTGCCCGGCCAGCGTTTCGCTGTCGGCAAAAATGGCCGCGATCTTTGTGTAACTCATGAATATTCACCCGTTTTCTCGTTTTTTCGGAAAGACGCATAATAATGGGATATTATATGCCTTTTTTCCGCTCTTTACAAGAGGGAGCGGGAGATTTTGGCACGCTGTCTCCCGGCGAATTTACGAGATGGCCTGGCTGCCCACCGTATACCCGCTCCATACCCCATCGGCGGACTGGGACGCCGTGCAGTCCACGAAATAGTACGCCCCGGTGCCGCTGCGCCATTTCTGGGCGTCGAAGCAAACGGCGTTCACCAGGCCGTTTTCTGCGTCAGGCATCCCCATAGCGGGCAGACTGAAGGCGGCGTCCTCCTTTTCCCGGATGGAAAACAGGCATCCGTCCTCCCAGTACCACAACTTCGCGTCGCTGCCCTCCAGAGGCTCGGCGGTGAAATAGCCCTGCTCCGCCAGCTCCTCATAGGTGCCCTCCACCAGCTCTGCGCCGTGGGCCTGGGCGAAGGCCCAGGCCACCGCCGAGCGCTCACTTGCAAACAGGCTGGTCTGACTGAGGTCCACACCCACATAGGTCATCCCATCGCTGTTGAGGCCGCTGTCCACCTCCCACAGGTCGTTCAGCACATCCAGATACAGGCGGCAGCGGTCGTCGAAGCCGTCAGGCAGCACCGTGACGGCCGTGACTCCGCCGAGCTGGGCGGGGTAGGTCTCCATGATGTCGCCGCCAAAAGCAATCTCCACCAGCGCGCCTTCCAGCGTCCCGTTGGGCAGGGACTGATACGCCCCCGGCTCCGTCAGGTCTATAGCAGCTCCCCCGCTTTGCAGCAGACCTGCGGCGTTCAGGGAATACACGTCTCCACTGCCGCCTTCAGCCTCCGCCAGCAGAAGCTGGCTTCCATCGGCCGTCACGATGCGGCAGACCACAGCAGCCGCGGCGGGCTGGGTCGTTTCGCCGCCGCTCTGTTCCTCTCCGGCGGGTGTGCCGCCGGGCGCCGGGACACCGTTGCCGGAGGCGGCACAGGCCGCCAGCAGGCAAAGGGAGAAATACAGGCTCAGGAATAACGTCCACTTTTTCATCTCATCCACCTCTTTTTTCAAATTCCGGACGGCGACGCCGGCCGTTGGTCATAAACCGCCAAGGCAATTTTCACCGCCGCCTCCCGGCCGTTTCCCAGATCCAGAAAGCAATTGCAGCCCGTTTTGTTCCCATCCAGCGGAGCCTGCAAAAAGAGCACTGCCCGGTTCCAGGCTCCAGCCACGCTGACACCGGTAACAGCTCCGCCTCCGGTCAGGCTGTGCTCCCCTCCCGGCAGCGGTGAGGAAATCTTCATGGGTACGCCGTCATCGATGGTCAAAGTCCCGGAAAAACTACCGCGTCCCAACAGGTTCCGCCGATCCGTTCCCTGTATAAAAACCACATGCGGTACTGCCACACCGGCATCAGAAAAAGCATACTCCATCGCTTCTATCCGGATATCCACCGTGCGCTCCCGGGGCGTCAGGGCCAACGCTCCCGCCAGTGCAAGCCCCAGCAGCAAAAACAGCATTCTGGCCTTCATATGCAAACCGCCTCCTTTGCTCATTTAGTCGGCAAAGGAGGCGGTTTGGTTCCGCTGTCTTTCAATTTTTTCCACCGGTCAATAAACAGGGATGAAAAACGTCCAGGGAGCCGTGACAATGGCCATAGTCAGGGCAATCACATGCTGCTCCCGGTCCTTGAGGCCCTCCGCCTCTTTCAGCGCCTTCCGGTCAAAGCGATAGATGCACACGGCGGCAATTATCACTGCGGTCAGCGTCCAGCAAAAGGCGGCGGGATGCCCGAAGGGGTTGTGCATGGTGTACTCCAGTCCCGTCTGCCACCAGCCGTCCCGGGGCAGGAAGGCTGCCAGCAGCGCCCCCAGGAACATCCAGGCCGCTCCCACAAAGTCAGCCGCAAAGCCCCGGATCCAGAATTTCCAAATCAGGGCTTTCACCAGGGCCTTTTTGTCCCGCCGCTTCAGCGCCAGCAGCGTCAGCAGCAGCACCAGACCGTCCACCAGCAGGTTGCCCGGCAGCACAATCAGCCACACCTGTGGAAACAGCCACAAAAGCCAGACGGGCAAAATCACATTATAGAGACGAATCTCCCGTTTCATGGGCACGCTCCTTTCCCCATCGCACCGCCGCGCCCAGCAGGTTGCCCAGCAGGGCAAACAGCACAGCCACGCCCGCGTGGAACAGTGCGGAAGAATTATACAGCAAAAACACATGGGGCACTGCCAGCAATCCGCAGGCCGCAGGGTACAGCAGGGCAACTCCAAAGCGCCGCCCGGCGCTCCACCCGGTGCAGACGCAGAAAAAGGGCAGCAGCAAATAGGGGTACAGCAGGCCGGTGAGCACAGGGATGCTGTCGCTCCGCTCCAGCAGCCGCAGCAGGGGTGGGAGCCCCAACTCCACTGCCGCTGCCAGCAGCAGATAAACCCGGAGAGACCGCAGCTGAAACATGCCGCCGCTTTTTTTCGCCGGCGCAAGGCCCAGCCCCTCCCGGATCTGCTCCAGTTCCGCCCGCCAGACAAGATACCGCAGCAGCCACACTACGGCATAGGCAAACCAGTACAGTCCCAGCAGCACCAGCCATCCCTGCCAAGCGGCGGGCAGCAGCCCGCACACGGCACACAACCCCGCAAACAGGAGAGAGGATCCCAGCAGGTGGGCCGCGGTCCGCACCGTCACCGCCCGCCCGCTGCCCTCCATGGGCGGTACCGCCACGCCCACTGTGGCGCCGAAGGCAAAGGCCAGCACCACTTCCAGAGCCAGCAGTGCCTGCCAGGGCCAGCCAGTTGCGTCCAACACTGCCTGCCGGACAACGAGGGGTGCCGTCCACTCCGGCATGACACTGAGGCTGTTCAGCCAGATGACGAACAGCGGCACCAGAATCATGCCGCACAGCCCCCCGAAAAGTGCCCACAGCAGCTGCCGGCGCAGCAGCCCGGGTTCGTAGAATTCTTTCACAGCCCCAGCGCCTCCTTGATTTTTTTCACATACCGGCGGGAAACATAGGTGACAATGCCGCCGGTCAGCGTCATGCGAATGGTACCCGTCAGACTTAGATCCAGGCCTGTGACCTGCCGGAGATTTACGATCTCCGAATGGGAGATGCGGACGAACTGGTGCCTGTCCAGCCGTGTTTCCAGTTCATAGAGCCGCTGGCGCACCGTGTAGCTTCCCTCCGCTGTCTGTGCGCAGATCTCCTTCTCCTCTCCGTAAAACCGGAGGATCTGATTCGGATCCAGCGGAACCACCTCTGTCCCCCGAAAGCCGGGGAGCAGGCCAGGCCCTTCCGCCGAAAGCCGGGCCGCCAACTCTGTCACGTCCGGCGTCATAGCCGGCGCATGGATGACCACCCGCACATCCCTCCGGTTCGGCTCCAATACGACTTCCACCTTCACAGTTCTCCCTCCTTTTTTATCAGTATACGGGTGTTTTTCCCACCCGTCCAGAGATTTCCGACCTTCGGCTGTTTTGGGCGGACAACTGGTTTTAAATTGGGGGTTGACATTTTTAAAAAAACTCGTAATATAAACATTAGATTAGTTATCTTAATTTTTGCTTAGAATGGAGGTGCCGTTTATGACCCAACGGGAACGCCAATTGCTGAACTGGATTGAGGAAAATCCCTTAATCTCCCAGCAGGAACTGGCGGAAAAGGCAGGAATTACCCGGTCGTCTGTGGCAGTGCATATCTCCAACCTGATGAAAAAGGGGCTGATTGCCGGAAAGGGCTACATTGTCTGCACTGCACCTTATGTGACGGTGGTGGGCGGCGTAAATATGGATATCGGCGGCCACCCATCGGAAGATCTGGTGCCGCAGGATTCCAATCCCGGCACTGTGCGGATGAGCCTTGGAGGCGTGGGGCGGAATATTGCCCACAATATGAGCCTTTTGGGGGTGGATACCCGGATGCTGACGGTGTTCGGCGATGATCTGAACGCCCAGAAAATCGCCGCCAGCTGCGGAGAACTGGGCATCGACATTTCCCAGTCCCCGGTGATTCCAGGCGGGCGCACCTCCACATACCTTTTTATCAATGACCCGCAAGGAGACATGGCGCTGGCTGTCAGCGACATGGAAATCTACCGCCATCTGACGCCTCGGGTGCTGGCCGCACGGCAAAAGCTGCTCTCCGCCAGTCAGGTGATTGTCATCGATACCAATATTCCCCCGGAGAGCATTCAGTGGCTGGCAGACAACGCCGGGGTGCCCATCTTTGCGGATCCCGTGTCCACCGCCAAGGCAGTCAAATTAAAACCAGCGCTGGGAAAGCTCCATACCCTGAAGCCAAACCGCCTGGAAGCGGAATTGCTCTCCGGCGTGGCCATTACCGATGAGGAGAGCCTCCACCGGGCGGCAGATGCGCTGCTGTCCACCGGGCTGCGGCGGGTATTCATCTCCCTGGGCGGAGACGGCGTATTTGCCGCGGATCACACCGGGCGCCTCCATCTGCCGGTGCTGTCGGCGGATATGGTAAATACCACCGGCTGCGGCGACGCCTTTATGGCGGCTATCGTCTGGGCCTATCTTCAGGGCACAAACCTGGAGGGCACGGCGAGAGCCGGCCTGGCGGCCTCCGCCATTGCCATGGAGGGGGCGGAAACCATCAACCCTGTGATGAGCGCCAAAAACCTGCGAATCCGCGCGGGACTATGATCCTGTTTTCCGGTTGCAATGCCATTCCCTGATACATCTTTCGGATGTTATAGAAGCTTCATTTTGCTATTATATTAATATTTTTTGATGATATATTGGAGGTTTTTTATGTTGAACAAGTATCTTGATATTGCCCCTGAGGTTCAGAAGGCTTTGGCTGAGGGCCGCCCCGTGGTAGCGCTGGAGTCCACCATCATCTCCCACGGCATGCCCTATCCCCAGAATGTGGAGACCGCGCTGAACGTGGAGAAGCTCATTCGGGAAAACGGTGCCACCCCTGCTACGATTGCCATTATCGGCGGACGACTGAAGGCCGGCCTCAGCCCGGAGGAAATTGACTACCTGGGCAAGACCGGCACAAAGGTGGCCAAGGCCTCCCGCCGGGATCTGCCCGTACTGGTGGCTGAGGGCCGGGATGGCGCCACTACCGTCACCACCACGATGATCATCGCCCACATGGCCGGCATCTCCGTGTTCGCCACCGGCGGCATCGGCGGCGTGCACCGGGGCGCTGAAACCACTATGGACATCTCCGCCGATTTGGAGGAACTGGCGCACACCCCCGTCATGGTGGTCTGCGCCGGCGCCAAGTCCATTCTGGACCTGGGGCTGACGCTGGAGTATCTGGAGACCCACGGCGTGCCTGTGATCGGCTACGGCACGGAGGAGCTGCCCGCCTTCTACACCCGCAAATCCGGCTTCCGGGTGGACTATCGCATCGACACCCCAGCGGAACTGGCAAAGACCTTCTTCGTGAAGCAGGACATGGGCCTTGGCGGCGGCATGCTGGTGACCAACCCCATCCCCGAGGAATTTTCCATGGACGCCGACGTCATCAACAACGCCATTGACGAGGCTGTGGCCGAGGCCAAGAAGCTGGGCATCCACGGCAAGGAGACCACCCCCTTCCTGTTGGCCAAGATCAAGGATCTGACCGGCGGCGACTCCCTGGCCTCCAACATCCAACTGGTGTACAACAACGCACGGCTGGCCGCCAAGACCGCTGTGGAACTCAGCAAGCTTGCAAACGTCTGAGCAATTTGATAAAATGGGCTGGTCGGAAAAAATCCGGCCAGCCTGTTTTTTAGCGCCGGGAGGCGCGTGGAGGTTTATATGGAGAAGAAAGCGCTGTATTTGCCGGAGGCGACCAACGACACCCTTTGGGCGGTGGTCATGACCGGCAGCCCTTGGGTACCCCTGGCAATGTACCTGCTGGTCATCAACCTAGTGACGTTTTTCATCTTCGGCCTGGACAAGTGGAAGGCAAAGCGGAAGACAAAAAACGACGCCGTCCGCCGGGTGCCGGAAAAGACGCTGTTCCTGCTCTCCGCCCTGGGAGGCAGTATCGGCGCACTGTTGGGCATGAAGGTATGGCATCACAAAACACTGCATAAGTCCTTCCGGTTCGGCATCCCAGTCATCTTAATCCTGCAGGTTCTTATTCCCGCCGGCCTGTATTTGTATTGGAATTTCATTCGATAATCCTATCTGCTGCATAGAATTCCCCGGCCCGTCTGCCTACGGCAGACGGGCCGGGGAATTCTCATATCAGTTTTTCTCTGCTGCAAATCCAGTAAAACGGTTTGCTGAGAAATCCACAAAATTTCTGCCAGCCGTGTCTGTTCAGTTCCAGGGCACTTGCTCCGTGATGTCCTTCCCCTCCCGGTCATAGAAGGAAATGTCCTCCGGAAGGGCATGTGTCTCCTCTATTGCCGCATCCACCTCTACAGATACGAAAAAGCGCTCCCCCTCAGGGACATCCAGCCGGTACGTCCTGCCATCCAGTACAACGGCAATTTCCGCAATTCCAAAATACGTATTCCGTCCGCCAATCAAACAGTAATTTTTTTCACTGTCCCGGACAAGTTCCTCCCGAAAGTTACCGCCCCCGTATCCAATGGAATCAATTCGGTATCGTCCATTCAGGCCGCAGGTCAGGCGAATTTCTCCCAAATCGCCGTTGAGTTCCATCAAGGTAAATTTTTTCTTCCCAATGACAACGGAATCATAGAGCTTGATGTGATTTTCCATTGGGACGCTGCTTCCCCGGTTCAGATGCTGGCTTGCATATTCCGCGAGATTGCCGCCGTCTGGCTGAATGGGAAATGCGCGGGAATACAAGACCGCGGTCACCAGCGCAAGGAGCAGCACGGCAGCTCCCGTATACACACGTTTTTTCACCAGCGCTTTCTCCCCCTCCCAAAATTCCCCAAGTGCCAGTCTATTCCTGGTCTTTTATGGTATCATACGAAAAGTCTGCCTGCAAGTACGGCGTTTCACGGGCCGTCCTGTCCTTTGGAACCGACTAGAAAAGCAGCGGCGGAACTTCCTCCGCCACTGCAAGTCTGTTTTATCACCAGCCGCACGGGCAGGTTGCCTTTCGCCGCTTATTGGGGCATGGTCTGAACTACACCCCGGGTGCAGTCCACAGACACCAGCGTGCCGTCCCGCAGGTTCGCGGTAGCTCCCCCGGCTCCCACAATCACCGCCTTGTTCAGCGTCAGTCCCACTGTCGCCGCATGGCTGTTGACGCCGGATTCCTCGCTGATGACTGCCGCTGCCTGTCGAATCTGCGGCAGGATCTCATTGGAGGTGTAGGGAACCACCAGTACATCGCCGGGCCGGAACTTGGCATGCACCTCTTCCAGGGAGCGGCAGACGCACAGGGGACCAGAGGCGTTGCTCTCCCCGATACCAACTGCGTTCAAAAGCGCTCCTCCCACCAGATGGACCTTAATCATATTCGTGGTGCCTGGTACGCCAACCGGTACGCCGGCGGTCACCACCACCAGATCTCCCTGCTTCACCAGCCCTGCCTGTTCCGACGCCTGGACTGCGAATTCAATCAGCTCGTCAGTATTGCTGGCGTAGGGCATCAGCAGCGGCGTCACGCCCCAGTAAAGGGCCATCTGCCGCTGGACCTGCTCGTTCAGCAGGCAGGCCACCACCGTGGTACCGGGGCGGAACCGGCTCACCAGGCGCGCTGTGGTACCGCTCTGGCTGACCGTCAGGATGGCATCGGCACCAATGTCCATCGCCGTGGTGCAGGCGGCGTGGGCGGTTGCGGCGGCAATAGACATGCGGTTTTTTCCCGCTACAGCCCGCATCCGCTTGGCATAGTTGATGTCGCTTTCCGTCCGCAGGGCAATGGCATCCATGGTTTTGACCGCTTCCACCGGATATTTGCCAGCCGCCGTCTCACCGGAGAGCATAATGGCGGAGGTCCCGTCATAAATGGCATTGGCCACATCCGTGATCTCGGCCCGGGTTGGCCGCGGATTTTCAATCATGGAATCCAGCATCTGCGTGGCGGTGATGACTGGCTTGCCAAGGGCCACGCACTGGGCAATCATGTCTTTTTGGATCACGGGAATCTCTGTAAAGTCAATCTCCACTCCCATGTCGCCCCGGGCCACCATCACCCCATCGGCCACGGACAGGATCTCCGAGAGATTGCTGACACCCTCCCGGTTCTCAATTTTCGCGATAATACGAATGTTGGATCCCGCCTTGTCCAGCAGACGGCGAATTTCCCGTACATCTGCCGCGGTGCGGACAAAGCTGGCCGCAATATAGTCAAAGCCCTGCTCCACGCCAAAGAGAATATCCTCCCGGTCCCGCTGGCTCATATAGGGCATGGAAAGCCGCACGCCGGGGATATTGACGCCCTTGTTGTTTTTCATGACGCCGTCGTTTTCCACCCGGCAGCGAACCGCGGAGGCCGTGGTCTCCTCCACCGTCAGCCGTACCAGGCCGTCGTCCAGCAAAATGGTGTCTCCGGCCTTCACATCCTGCGGCAGTTCCGCATAGGTCACTGCGCAGCGGGTCTCATCACCGACGGTATCCTCCGTGGTCAGGGTAAACGAATTGCCCGCCCGCAGCATCACAGAGCCCGCCGCAAAGGACTTCAGGCGGATTTCCGGTCCCTTGGTATCCAGCATGGCCGCCACGGGCAGATTCATCTCCGTCCGAAGCGCCTTCAGCTGATCCAGCCGTGACTTATGCTCGGTATGACTGCCGTGAGAAAAATTGAATCGCGCGACATTCATCCCCGCCTGCAACATCTTCTTTAAAATGCCGTTTTGATCTGTGGCCGGCCCCAGGGTACAGACAATTTTTGTTTTTCTCATTGAATAACCACCTTTCAAAAAGGATATTCTTCACCAAATAACAGTTTACCACAAATACCGGGAATGCAACAGCATCTCTTGGAAAAAACAGAGCGGCGCCGCCGCTCTATTTTGGAAAAATGTTTTGAAATGGAGCAGGCTTTTTTTCACCCAGCAGACATTCTGATGCGCCGTTTACCAGCCGGTCAGCTGCGGCAATCAGTTCTTTTTTCGGCAGATCCATCTCCCGGTCAAACCACTCTTTCATCAGTCCAATCAGGCCGTAGGTAATGAAACCGAGCAAATACTCCAGTTGTGCCTGGGAGGCTGGGGCAAAGCGGGCCCGAATGATATTGGTGCCGTTGCGGCGGATAACCTCATGCAGCCGATCGGTAAAATTGCTGCTGGAATTATTGGCAAACAGTATGGTACAGATCTCCCGGTTGGACACCACGTAATCCAAAATCGGCTCAAACACCGGCTGCAGCGTTCCACAGGCTACGGTTTCCTGCAGATGTGCATCAATTAAATCCTGGGCTTCCGCCAGCATGTCTGCTTCAATGCTCCTGAGCAGAGCGGTGGTATTCGGATAGTGCAGATAAAACGTTCCCCGGTTCAGATCCATACGCTCTGTCACATCCCGGACGGAGATCTCCGGGAACCGCTTCTCCTGCATCAATTCCAAAAGTCCCTGCTTCAGCAGCTTCCGGGAGCGCCGCGACCGCCGGTCTTCCACATACTCCCCCATATTCTCTGCCTCCTTCCCTTCGGTTTGCCACAGCATATATCAAATGCGTTAGACAAAACCGACTATGTGTCCATTGTGTTTTTCTTTTGTGAGTATTATAATCTCCCTTGAAAAATAAATCAACAATATTTTATTATTCAACACTTGTTGATTCACGAGAGGAGTTTCTTTATGAAGTCCCATTTCCACTCCGCTTCTCATCATCGTCTACCGGCCATGCTGCTGGCGGGCGCTATGGCGGCTGCATGTATCCCAGCTTCCGCTGCAGAGCCCATCGGAGATGGCGTGGCCCCCACCTATGATGAGGCCTATTACGCCACAATGGACTACTACGGCAACCTGAAAGAGGGCAGCGTGGTAAAGAGCTATACGCTGAATGGCACCACGGCTCTGACAGACTACGGTACATACGACGAGGTCATCAATCTGACAGACGGCACCATGCCCACCGTGCGGGATGGCGTGACCTCCTTTCGCTTTGACGGCGAAACGGCACCCTCCCATTTTTATTTTGAGGGGAAGACTACCCAGCCCTTCCAGAACCTGCCCTGGACGCTGTCCATGCACTATACGCTCAACGGCGTGCCTACGAAGGCAGAGGATTTAGCAGGAAAAACCGGCGTAGTGGAAATCACCACGGATGTCATTCCAAATGAGAATGCCAGCCAATACGCCCGGTACAACTATACCTTAGAAGCCATGGCACTCTTTAACCAGGACAACCTCCTGTCTCTGGAGGCTCCCGGCGCCCAGGTGCAGCTGATTGGCAACCTGCGGGCCGTGCTGTTTCTTGCCCTGCCCGGCGAAGAGCAGCACTTCACCATTCGGGTGGGTGCCGAGGACTTTGCCTTTGACGGCATGACATTTCTGATGGTGCCCGCCACCCTCTCACAACTGGAGGAAATCGCCAAGCTCAGCGAGCGAAAGGATGACCTGGAGGACGATTACCACAAGCTCTCCGGCAGTCTGGATGATTTGCTCAGCGCCATGAGCAATATGACCGGCAGTTTGAATGCCGCTGCCGGCGGCCTGGATCAGCTGAACCAGGCCAGGGGAACCTTCTCCGACGGGAAGGATGTTCTTTATAGCGGAACCGATGTTCTTCGTAGTGACCTGAGCAATCTGGCAGATCTTCTGGATCCGGTGGCAGAGCAGGTGCGATCCCTGAGCCAGACGGTCACAGACTCCAAGGCAGCTTTGAATTCCATTATGGATACCACGGTTTCTTTAAAAGGCCAGCTGTCCGACATGGAAAACGCGCTGGAGAACCTGGAGGGCGGCCACGATGACCTAAAGCGTCTGGCTCAAAGCGCCGCAGACATGGAGGGCAGTCTTCGCACGCTGAAGTCCGCGCTGAATAAGATCTCCAACGGTTCCTCCGGCGGAGATGAGGACATTTCCACTTCCAGCCGGGAGACCGTCAAGCAGGTGAAAACCATTCACAGTGCCTATGAGGAAGCGGATCTGGAACGGTTTATGGCAAAAATGCTGGTGATCAACGGAACAGCCAGCACCAGTGCCGAGGCGGAGGCGATGGCGGGCCAGTTGATGCTGCTGGTCAACATTCCCGCAGAGCTGGTCGGGGATCTCTCCGCAGAGCAGCAGGCTTACTGGAAGTCCGCCCAGCAGCTGAAGGCCCTTCACAGCCTGGCCATGTCCGGTGCTTCCTTCCAGACCTTCTGTGAGCAGCTGCCCGGGATCAGCAAGGAGCAGGCCAAGCAGATGAACGATCTTTGGATCGTGTATTCCAGCGGAGATCTGGAAAGCAGTGACTCCGCAAATGCTGCGGAAGATGCCAGCGGGGAGAGCACTGCCGCAGAATCTGGCAGCAATCCGCTGACTGCCTCCCTGCTGCTGAATGATCCGGCCGATGGCAGCAATCCGGACGCCGGTTCGAGTGATGCCGGTTCGAGTGATGCCGGTTCGGAAGGCAGTGCCGGCGCCGCCGAAGGAGAAGGCGGACAGACGGATGACACTTCTGATGAGAGCAGTACGGTTGGCGGTGCCGCAGTCGATTTGATTACCAGCGGGCTGGACAGCACCACCAAAAGCCTCAATCAGCTGAAAAGCCAGCTCACCTCCACACTGAAAGGGATTGCGGGTCCCACCGCCAGTGTGGTTGGGGATTTGGCGGATGTGTGTGACCAGTTGGACGATGTCGTGGATCTGCTGGACGACGCCGATAACCTGACTGCCGCCCTGCGCCGTTCCGCTGACAAGCTGCAGGATATCGTGGATGGCGCAGACTCTCTGCGAAAAACACTGAACGATTATGAGCCTACACTGCAGTCCACGTTGAATACGGTGGAAAATCTCAGCACCAGCGCAGCTTCCACTGTTCGGGATACTGAGTCTTTGATCGCCGCAGCGGAAGACCTGCTGCAGCGTTCCGGAACCCAGCTGGATGCCGGCACGCAGAAAACGCTGGACAGTCTTGCCTCTGTGCTCCGCCGCACCGCCGATGTCATGGCCACCTCCGGCAGCATCAAGGCCTCCAAGGATGCGATGAGTGATATCATCGAGGATACCTGGAATGAACACACCGGAGACATTGACAACCTGCTGAACATGGACGCCACAGCCGAAGCCATCTCTCTTACCGATCAGAGGAATCCTTCTCCGCAGAGCATTCAGGTGCTTATCCGTTCCCAGGAAATCAAAGTTGAGGAGCCCGAGGAGGAAGCGCATACCGCAGCGGCAGCGGATAACGGCACCTTCTGGAGCCGTGTCGCCCAAATGTTCAAGGATTTCTGGAACGCCATCACCGGAATTTTCCGTTGAACCGCCGGAATCTTGAAATGGAAGGTGCGTTCATATGATTGAAAAAATTGCACGCGGGTTGACGCGGAAGCCAAAATTGGTGGCCCTGATTGCCGTCCTGATGCTGATTCCCTCGGTGCTTGGCTATGCCGCCACCCGCATCAATTACGATATTCTCTCCTATCTGCCGCAGGATCTGCCCTCTTCCCAAGGGGAAAAGCTCTTGGAGGACCCCTTTAAAATGGCTGCCACCAGTATGCTTATCGTGGAGGATATGCCTGCTGGGTACAGCAATGATTTGATCCATACCATCCAGGACATTCCCGGAGTCTCCAACGCCGTTTGGATCAGCAACATGGTGGGCATCCAGATTCCAACCGACATGATTCCCTCCAATTTCCGGGATATGTTCTTCTCCGGCGACGCGACCATGATGATCATTCAATATGATCAACCCGGCGCCTCCGACGAAACCATGGATGCTATCCAGCAGGTACGGAACGTCTGTAATGAGAAGTGTTTTCTTGCTGGCTTCTCCGTGGTAATTAAGGATACCCGGGATCTGATGGACAGCGAGCTGCCTATCTTCGTTGGGCTGGCAGTGGTGCTGGCCCTGGCAGCCATGCTGCTGACGCTGGAGTCCACTGTCCTGCCGTTCGTATTTCTCGCCAGCATCGGCCTTGCCATTGTCTACAACTTTGGAACCAACATCTTTCTGGGGGAAATTTCCTATATCACCAAGGCGATCGCAGCCGTGCTGCAGCTGGGCGTTACCATGGACTACTCCATCTTTCTCTACCACCGGTTTGAGGAGGAGCGGGGAAATTATGACGACAAGCGGGACGCCATGGCCGCCGCCATTGTTGCGGCATTCCGCTCCCTGTCCGGATCCAGCCTCACCACCATCGCCGGGTTTCTGGCCTTGTGTGCCATGCGGCTGACGCTGGGCCGGAATATCGGCATTGTCATGGCCAAGGGCGTTGTGCTGGGCGTGGCCACTGTGATTCTGGTGCTGCCCAGCCTGGTCCTGATTTTTGACAGACAGATCACACGGCATATGCACAAGCCGCTGATTCCCAGCTTTGACAAGGTCAACGACTTTATTCTCCGCCATCGCCGCGCCTTTCTGGTGCTGTTCATTGTTCTGTTTCTCCCAGCCTACTACGCGCAGGACCATGCCGGCATATACTACAAGCTGGACGAGTCCCTGCCCCGGGATCTGCCTTCCATCATTTCCAATGAGAAACTGAAAGATGATTTCGATATGGCCACCTCCCATTTTGTAGTGCTGCGGGACGATATTCCCGCCACAGATATGAACGAGCTGGAAAACCAGATTGAGGCGGTACCCGGTGTCACTTCCACCCTTTCTTATCACGGCATGCTGGGCACCGGTATTCCGGACTTCTTTATTCCTGACGAGGTAAAGGATATGCTGAGGCAGAACGGATATCAGCTGATGATGATCAACTCCAGCTATGATCCCGCCACTGAGGAGGTAGCCGCCCAGCTGGAAACCCTGGGCAGTATTCTTCACACGTACGATCCGGACGCCATGATCACCGGCGAGGGCGCTATGTATCAGGATTTGATTGACACCACTGCCGTGGACTTTGTAGTGTCCAACGACATCTCTATTCTGGCCATCTTCCTCATCGTCGCATGGGTGTTTAAATCTCTGTCCGTGCCCGTAATCCTGGTTGCCACCATTGAGCTGGCCATTTTCATCAACCAGGGCTTTTGCTATTTTACCGGCGCGTCCATCCCCTTCATTGCCCCCACCATCATCAGCTGCGTTCAGTTGGGTGCCACCGTGGACTACGCCATTTTGATGACCTCCCGTTTTCAGGAAGAGCTGCGCAGCGGCAAGGACCGTATGCACGCCATCCGGATTGCCGCAGACTCTTCTGACGCCGCAATTGTCACCAGTGCCCTGGTGCTGTTTTGCGCCACATTAGGCGTGTCCTTTGTATCCTCCATCGATCTGATCGGATCCATGTGCATCATGCTGGCCCGGGGTGCACTGATTTCCGCTGCTGTCAGCCTGTTTATCATGCCCTCGGTTTTATGTGCGTGTGAACCGCTGTTTAACAAAACCAGTCTTTCCTGGCGGACAAATCCGCCTGTGAAGCCTTCCCGGGCCGGAAAGGTTCTGAAAGCCATGGGTGCCAAACCGCATTCCAAAAAAGGCTGCCTTCCGTCTGAGACCTCAGGCAACACAGCAGATCCGGCGACAGCAGTTTCTTCCGAAACGTCGCTTGAAGACAAGGAGCATGCGCCATCAAAGACCCATTAATCCGATCGGATGCACATGGGCAAGCATTTCCGCATATTCTGAAAAAGGGCAAAGGAGCTCACGATACCGTGGGCTCCTTCATTTTTTAGGAGGTGTTTTCAGATGTGCGGCATTGCCGGGCAAATTGATTATGATCAGAACCTGCAGACGCAGGTGGAAACGTTGAAACAGATGCAGGCGGTGCTTCGGCGGCGGGGGCCGGATCAAGAAGGCGTATTTTTGGCAGAGCATGCGGCGCTGTCTCACACGCGCCTTTGTGTGATCGACGCAGAGCGCGGCCGGCAGCCCATGACCGTCTGCCAAGGCAGCCGGGCGTGTACACTGGTATACAACGGGGAGCTCTATAACACGGAGGAGCTGCGGTCGGCATTGAGCCGCCTGGGCTGGACCTTTTCCGGCCACTCCGACACAGAGGTGCTGCTGAAATCGTATATGGAGTGGGGAACAGACTGCGTAAGCCGCTTCAACGGCATCTTCGCCTTCGCTATATGGGAAGCAGCGGCGGAAACCCTCTTCCTGGCCCGGGATCGCATGGGGGTAAAGCCTCTGTTCTTTTCCTTGCTGTCCGGCGGCGGGTTGGTGTTTGCTTCGGAACTGAAGGCACTGCTGCGGCATCCGGCCGTCCCCGTCGAACTTGACGGCAACGGCGTGGCGGAACTGGTGCTGATCGGTCCCGGCCGGACACCGGGCTGCGGCGTATTCCGGGGTGTTCGTGAGCTGCTGCCGGGACAGTGCGGCACCTTCTCCCGGGAGGGCGGCCTGCGGCTTTGGAAATACTGGTCCCTGCAGGCCCGGGCACATACGGAGTGTGAGGCGGACACCATCGAACACGTGCGTTTTCTCGTGGAGGACGCCATTCGGCGGCAGCTGGTCAGCGATATGCCGGTGGGTACCTTTCTTTCCGGGGGGCTGGACTCCAGCATTATCAGTGCTGTAGCCGCCAGGGCACTGGCGGAAAAGGGGGAGGTACTGCAAACCTTTTCTGTGGATTATCAAGACAACGATCTCTACTTTACATCCGGCAAATTTCAGCCCTCCTCTGACAATCCCTACATTGCCAGCATGGCGGCGTTTTTGGGCAGCCGCCACACCAATGTGGTGCTGGAGCCGCCCCAGGTGGCCCGCGCCCTGTTTGACGCTGCGGAAGCCCGGGATCTTCCTGGCATGGCCGATATTGACTCCTCTTTGCTTCTATTCTGCCAAGCCGTCAAGGAGCAGGTGACAGTGGCCATCTCCGGCGAGTGTGCCGATGAGATTTTTGGGGGCTATCCCTGGTTCCGGGATCCTTCCGTGCGGCCGGAAAACGGGTTTCCCTGGGCCCAGTCCACCGCTTGGCGCGCCTCTTTTCTGACACCGGAATATGCCGCCCGGCTGGATGCGGAGGAAATCGTCCGCCAGCGGTACCGGGGCACCCTTCGGCAGGTGGACTGCCTGGACACTGACACGCCGGAGCAGCGCCGCAGCCGTCAACTGATGCGGCTGAATATGGATTGGTTCATGCAAACGCTGCTGGACCGGAAAGACCGCATGAGCATGTGGAGCGCTTTGGAGGTTCGGGTTCCCTTCTGCGACTGGCGGATAGCAGAGTATCTATATAATGTTCCCGGCGAACTGCGGAATCTGGGCGGACAGGAGAAAGGACTGCTGCGCGCCGCCATGGCGGAATGGCTTCCGGAGGAAGTGCTGCGCCGGAAAAAAAGCCCTTATCCCAAAACTGTACACCCCGCTTATCTCCGCCTGGTATCCCAACGGCTGCAGCGGCTGCTGGACGAGGGGACGTCTCCCATGTTTGCCTTTATCCGGCGTGAGGCGTTGGAGGCCCTCCTGACCCACGATGATCCCCAGCCCTGGTACGGTCAGCTGATGACCGCGCCCCAGACCATTGCCTATTTTCTGCAGCTGGACCGCTGGCTGCATCTCTACCGTCCCCGCCTGATATAAGAGTCCAGCAACTTTCAAGATACCACCTTGCCTCCTTCGCCCAAGTGTGCTACACTAGTGCGGTATTTTGGCATTTGGTGCAGGAATGAGGCGAATTTGGTGGAGCTCTGCGTATATCTGGTGATCTGCCCCATGTTGTTTTTGGCGGGATTTGTAGACTCTGTGGCCGGCGGCGGCGGGCTCATCTCCCTGCCCGCGTATCTGTTTGTCGGAATTCCAGTCCATCTTGCCTCCGGCACCAATAAGCTGGTCAATTCCATCGGCACAGGCGTTGCTACCCTCAGCTACATCCGCAGTGGAAAAGTCCATCTTCAGGCAGCTCTGTTGGCGGCGGCCGGTGCCTTGGCAGGCGGTGCTTTAGGGGTGCGTTTGGCTCTATGGTGTTCTGAGCAGGTACTGCAGGGTTGTATTCTGGCCGCGCTGCCGGCAGTGGCAGTGATCATGGCGGTCAAGAAGGATTTGGGCACTGCGCCTGTTCAGCGCCGCTGGACGCCGCACCAGCAGATGGCCCTGAGTCTGGCCATCGGTTTGATCATCGGCCTTTATGACGGTCTGGTGGGACCAGGTACCGGTACCTTTCTGATCATGGCCTTTACCCTGGTGCTGGGCATGGATCTGCTGACAGCCTCCGGCTGTGCAAAGGTTGCCAATCTGGCCTCCAATGTGGCAGCCGCCATTTCCTGGGCGGTGAGCGGCAAGGTATTGTGGAGTCTGGTGTTTCCCGCTGCCGTGTGCTGTGTACTTGGCAATTGGTTCGGCGCCCGGTACGCAATTCGCGGCGGATCCAAACGGGTCCGCGGGATGATTTTTTTGGTGCTGGCCCTGTTGTTTTTGAAGCTGGGCTGGCAGCTGCTGTTTTCATGATCCACGAAAAAGCAGGGCGGAGCGGGGTCTTCCTCTCCGCCCTGCTTTTTATCCTCTGTTCATTGTATATTCTCTTTCAGAATGACAGTTTTTTTCGCCGCTCTCCTCCAACTGGGAAACGTCCGGATCCTTCTCCCCGGAAAGTGCCGCCAATTCCGCGTCGGTCATAGGTGTGCGGTCAGCCTCCGCGTCCTGACACCACTTGGAAATCCCCCGGCCCGAAACCAGCCCTGCCAGGGTGATGGTATAATCCCCGCTCTGGACAGTCTCGTCCAGAAGCAGTGCGCCCTCACTTTCAAATGCCGCCAACAGCGGGTCCTCCTGTTTCATGGCCTGCCGGTGCTTTTGCAGCAGTTCCTCCGTCCGCACCTGAAAGTCCGGTGAGAAGGAGACGTGGTCTATGGCTCTGCGATATTCCTCTTTATTCATTTGTGTCCTCCTTCAAAAGTTCTCTCAGCCGGGCTCTTCCCCGGGCGAGGCGGGTCCCCACCGTCGGTGTGGGCAGGCCCATCAAATGTGCGACCTCTTTTATGGAATACCCTTCATAATAGTAAAAGTGAATGACCGCGCCGCATTTCTCCGGCAAAGCCTGTACGGCGGAAAGGATCTGGGTGTCCCGCTCTGTTAAGGCCATCTGCGGTGCTTCTTCCAGCGAAATCGTCCCGTGTCCCGCCTTCCGGCAAATGTCGCTGGCCCGCCGAAGTGTGACACGTATCAGCCACGCTTTTTCGTGCTGGGAATCCCGGAAGTCGGGGCGAGCAGTCAGCAGGCGCAGAAATGTCTCCTGCACAGCGTCCTCCGCATCCGCTGCAGCGCCCGCCCATACACAGGAATTCGCAGCAGCATGGGACTGTACTGGGACACTATGCGGCGAATGTCTTCATCGGTACCAAATGAATCCAAGTGCTCAGCTCCTTTCACTTTCAACACGTGAATTCCCCTTTTCCTTTTTCAAAAATGACCCCGCTTTAAGTTTTTGTCTATATAGACTATTTCTCCCATATTTTATTGTTTATTTTTAACATACCCTTAGCGTTTTTCCTCTTGCAAATGCCGGAAAAGGGACTATGATAAGGTACACTGAACGATTGCGTCCACTGTTTGGGCGCCAAATTCCCAAGGAGGAGCTTTTATGTCCTATCATTTTTTAATGGATTTAGCCCTGATTTTGTTGAGCACCAAGCTGTTGGGGCTGTTTACCCAGCGCTTTCAGATGCCCCAGGTGGTCGGCGCCCTGCTGGCAGGACTGTTGTTGGGCCCCGCAGGGCTGAACATTCTGGCGGAGACTGGATTTCTTTCCCAGCTCTCGGAACTGGGCGTGATTGTGCTGATGTTCTCTGCTGGTATGGGCACCAACATTCAAGAGCTGAAGAACAGCGGAAAAGCTGGTTTTTCAGTGGCACTCTGCGGTGTTGTGGTTCCTCTGGTCATGGGGACGGCCCTGGCCTGGGGTGCTGCAAAATCCGGAATGGTTTCTGACGGTGGTTTTTTGGAGGATGTTTTCGTGGGCACCATTCTCACTGCCACCTCTGTCAGCATCACGGTAGAAACCCTGAAGGAGATGGGAAAGCTGGACACCAAAGTGGGCAATACCATTCTGGCTGCAGCCCTCATCGACGATGTTCTGGGCCTGATTGCCCTGACCATTGTCAGCAGCGTGGCTGGCGGAGGGGAAAGCCTTCTTCTTGTCCTTATCAAAATTGCGCTGTTTTTCGCATTTGCCCTGGCAGCGGGATATGCGGCGCTCCGGCTGTTCCGCTGGATGATGGAGCGCAATCATGAGCAGAACCTCCGCCGCTATCCGGTGCTGGCGTTTGTCTTATGTCTGGTGATGGCCTACTGCGCGGAAGAGTTCTTTGGTGTGGCGGACATTACCGGCGCTTATGCCGCCGGGTTGGTCATCTCCTGCACCCCAAAAGCCACCTATATTCAGTCAAAATACGAACCACTCAGCTATCTTTTGCTGACCCCGGTGTTTTTTGCCAGCATCGGCATTAATGTCACCGTGGGAACCCTTAACGGCACGCTGGTGCTGTTCTCCATCCTGCTGCTGGTGATCTCCGTCATCTCCAAAATGGTGGGCTGCGGTCTGGGCGCTAAATTCTGCGGCTTTGACGGGCGGGAATCCCTGCAGGTCGGCGTGGGCATGGCATGCCGCGGCGAAGTCGCTCTGATTGTCGCCAATCAGGGGCTTGCCTTGGGCGTACTCTCCAGTGCCATGATGACACCGGTCATTATCACGGTGATCGGCGGCACGATCCTGACGCCCATTCTGCTGAAGCTGGTATTTAAAAACGCGCCAAAGCCGGAAGCCAGCGTCCTTGTGGATCACTATCGGGAGACAGCGCAGTTGGATATTGTGGCCGACCGTCTGCTGGATGAAAACCGGAAGCTGATGGAGCAGGGCGGCAGTTCCTCCCATCCTGAAAAATAAAACGAAACGCCCTGCAGGGATCCATTCTGCAGGGCGTTTTTCTGTTTACTTTTTTCTGCGCAGACTGCCAAGCAGCAAACATCCGATGCCAATAAAAATGAAGAAATCTGCCAGGTTGAATACCCACTGTCTCAGGCACCCGGGTGCCTTTGGAAACCGGATATAATCAAAAACGCGCCCATACCGGATCCGTTCCCACAGGTTGCCGATTCCGCCGCCAAGCGCTATTCCGCCACCAAGCTTCGCCAAAACGCCCCGGTGATGCCGGATTTCCCACAGCAGTGCCGCCAAAGCGGCGGCTGATCCTGCAAGCAGCCCCCGCCCCCACAGCCAGCCACAGCCAAAGCCCGCTCCTTCATTGTACAGGGGCTGGAGCACGGCACGGCCTCCCCTTCCCGTGGTTCGTAGACTGCTGCGCTCCAGATACCAGCGCGCCAGTGTACACAATCCTGCGGCAATCCCCGCAGCGAGGCCCGCTATGATCATGGCGTTTCCTCCTCCCCATTCTCCCCATGCTTATGCGCCCGTTCCAAGGCAGTCCGGACAGCTCCGGTCTTCTGCTTCTGATTATTGGCAGAGAGAATCCCTGCAATCTGTTCCCGCACTTGATCTACCTCCTCCCGGAAAGCACTGGCAGAAAGGCGCAGCGCCCCGTGTCCCAGGATGATCAGCTGCTCCGGGCCGTCTGAGGTGGCCACCCTTACCCGGTGCTGCCGTCCGATCTCATATGTGGCCTTTTCAATGTAGGCATCTGCCGTCTCCGCCTCCTTTGTGTAGACCACATAGATATTGTGATAGCGGCTGACGGATCCCGGGTTCCCTTTGACCTTATAGGCGTCAAACACCACAATGACCACACACTTTTTAAAGCCCTGGTAATTGCTTAAGAGATCACACAGCTGTTTTCTGGCGGCATCTAAACTGTCCCTGGCCACAGCCTTCAGCTCGTCCCAGGCAAAGATAATGTTATAGCCGTCCACCAGCAGATATTCCGGTCCCCGGCTCTGTTGCCGGATCACCCTTCGCTCCTCTGAAAGGCCTTCCGGAGCGCGTTTCGGTTCTTTTGGCGGAAGAAAGCCTCTGCGCTTTACCGGGCCATAGGTTTTTTCAAAAATTTCCTGAAGTTCCTTATCCTGGGCCAAAGTCCCTGCATAATCCGCCGGTACGCGGCGGGCCGCCGGCCGGGTAGTCTCCTGCTCTCTGCGCTCTTCCGCTGGCCGCCAGCCGCTGTCCACATGCATGTGGCTGCGGACCTCATCCCACTTGACAATCACGCCCGCTCCATGCGCGCAGAAAACGGAATCTGCCGGGTTTTCGGTATCCCGCTCCGGGTCGTATCCCGCAGCGGCCAATACCGCCTCCTGATTGTGGCAAGGTGCATATCCCCGCAGCATACAGGTAAGCCGCCCCCGGCCCCGGGTATAGGCCGCCACCTCCCGGGCATAGTCCCGCAGTTCTGAAACCGGAGCCATACCGGTGAGCACCGTCCCGTCCCCGGTGGTCTCCGGTGAAGAGACCTCCCCACTCATCCGCTGCAGGTCACTCATCGCCCGCCCCACCTGTTCATCGGGCAGCTCCAGGCGAAAATCGTACCAGGGCTCCAGCAGGATGCTCTCCGCCTGCATCAATCCCTGCCGCACCGCCCGGTAGGTAGCCTGGCGGAAATCACCACCCTCTGTGTGCTTGACGTGGGCCCGGCCCGCCAGCAGGGTGATTTTTACATCCGTCAGCGGAGCGCCAGTCAGCACACCGGGATGATCCCGCTCCGCCAGATGGGTCAAAATCAAGTGCTGCCAATTACGATCCAGCTGATCCTCCGGACAGGCTGTAGCCAACTGAACGCCGCTGCCGGGATCACCCGGTTCCAACAGAAGATGCACCTCCGCATAGTGCCGCAGCGGCTCGAAATGGCCCACACCCTCGGCAGTACGGGTGATGGTCTCCCGGTAGACGATGCCGCCCTCTCCAAAGGTGACCGCCAGGCCAAACCGCCCTTGAAGCACACGCTGTAAAATTTCCAGCTGTACCTCTCCCATCAGTTGGAGATGGATCTCCCGCAAAGACTCCTGCCAGGCGATGTGAAGCTGTGGATCCTCCTCCTCCAGCAGCCGCAGCTTCTGCAGTGCCGTGTGTGGGTCGCAGCCGTCCGGCAGCTGCACCTGATAGGACAGTACCGGCTCCAGCAGCGGCGCTGTCCAGTCCGTTTCAAACCCCAGTCCCTCTCCGGGATACGTATGACTCAGCCCCGTCACCGCGCAGACTGTACCGGCGCGGGCCTCTTCCACAGGCTGAAATTTACTCCCGGAATAAATCCGAATCTGATCACTCTTCTCTTCCCAGGGCGCGCCATCCCCCTGGCAGTGCCCTGCAAGGGGCTCCTTTACCCGCAGACGGCCTCCAGTGACCTTCAAATAAGTCAAGCGGTTTCCCTGAGCGTCTCTGGCGATCTTATAGACCCGCGCACCAAACTCTACCGGATAAGCCGGGGACGGCGCATAGCTGGAAAGCCCTTCCAAAAATGCATCTACACCCTCCAGCTTCAACGCTGAGCCGAAAAAGCAGGGAAACAATTTTCGCGCTGCCACCAGCGCCGCGATGTCTCTGTCTTCTACCGGACTTCCCTCCAAAAAGCGGGACAGCAGCTCCTCATCGCAAAGGGCAGCCTCCTCCTGAATGTGTCCCTTCTCTGCCTGGGCATCCACACAGCCGCTGCTCAGCTGGCTTTTCAGCCCCTGCATCAGGGCCGTGCGTTCCGCACCTGCCAGATCCATTTTATTGACAAATAAAAACACAGGGACATGATACTGCTCCAAAAGTCTCCACAACGTCCGGGTGTGGCCTTGAACTCCATCGGTGCCGCTGATCACCAGAATGGCACAGTCCAGCACGCGCAGCGTCCGCTCCATCTCTGCGGAAAAATCCACATGGCCAGGCGTATCCAGCAGCGTTATCTCTGCCGAGGGCAGCGGCAGCACGGCCTGCTTGGAGAAAATCGTGATGCCCCGCTCCCGCTCAATCGCATCGGTATCCAGAAAGGCGTCCTGGTGATCCACCCGGCCAAGTTTCCGCAGACAGCCGCCCCGGTAGAGCATCGCCTCCGATAATGTGGTTTTTCCCGCATCCACATGGGCTAGAATCCCAGCAACCAGTTTTTTCATGACATTCCCCGCATTTCTTTGAGATTGCCTGCTTATCATACCATTTCCCAATAAGCGGCGCAAGAGAGCGCCCGTTCTCCTTCGACACGGCCCGCTCTCTGCCTAGGCCGCATCATACGAGAACCGCATTCCTCCTACGCTGATGTTTTTTCAGATACGGTGGCCCCATCAAGACCAACCCAGACTCATTTGTCCAGGCATAGCCTCCAAAATTTTTGACAAAATTATGTGAACTTTGCCGCATTGACATTGTGGATACAGCTCGTTATTATGAATGCAGATGGAACGTTCCCACAGAAAGGATAGGTGAGGGCACACGTGATTACGATTAAAGATTTGGCAGCTGTATCCGGCATGTCAAAGTCCACGGTTTCCCGGGTGATCAACAATGCGCCCAACGTAAAGCCAGAAACGCGTGAGCGTGTGATGAAAGCCGTTCAGAAGCTTGGCTACCAGCCGGATATTCTGGCCCGCGGCATGGTCACTGGTACGCTTCCCATGGTTCTTGTAATCGTCGGTGACATCCAAAACCACTTCTTTACCCAGGCTCTGGCCGGTATTGAGACAACCCTGGAAGAGAACGGTTTCATGGTTGTTGTTTTTGACAGTGGTTATGAGCATAAACGTGAAGTGACTTCCATCCAAATGGCAAAAATTTGCCATTTTGCAGGAATTATTCCGATGACCGGCTTTAACAGCGATCAGGTAAACCAAGAATTAAAGGAATCTGGTTGTCCGGTGGTGCTTTTGAATTGCCATCGGGAAAACGACCTGTTCGATCAGATTTTCGGTGATGACTACCAAGCCGGACTATATGCCACCAAGGCTTTAATTGAACGTGGATATCGGAAAATTTACCATTTTTCCGGTAACTCCACGATGTCTTTCATCAGCGCCGAGCGAGAGCGCGGGTATCGCCAGGCAATGGAAGATGCCGGGTTGCCGGTGACGCCGGATATGGTTCGCCGCGGCAATCTTCGGCAGGACAGCGGCTATATGCTGGCCCAGCAGTGTCTGAAGCAGGGTACCGACTCCGTGGCTCTTTGCTGTAATAATTTTCTGATGTGCCTTGGCGCCATGACCTATGCCCAGCAGCATGGCCTGGTGCTTCGAAGGGATTATGGAATGGCCATCTGTGAGCAGCCTCCAAGTTTCTATGGAGAGGGCGAGTTCATCTATGCGGGTCCAAGGCTGCAGGAAATCGGCAAGGCCGCAGCAACCCTCTTGCTGGATCGCATAAATCGCCCTGAAAAGGAAAAGGAAACACAGTTGTTTTCCTCTCTGGACGTATACAATCCCTGATCCCCTGTTATACCGGCGCAAGAACATTTTTCTTTCCTCCGTTGACAGGGGATGGTTTTTTGCCAGTATTGGGAACGGTCCCACTAAACAATTTTTATGCCATGTTTTCTTTGGTTCTCCCTGCCGCTATCTGTATTGCTTTTTCTTTTTGAAGCATCACAAGCACGCGGTTTTCATTTTTCTCATTTTTGGGAGCGTTCCCATTCTTGAATTTTACTTTGGGTTGAAGCTCCTTGTATTGTCCCGACAAAGTCTTTTGTTGAAATGTTATAGGAAATGCTTCCGCATTTTCTGAAACATATATTTTGAAAAAGAGGGTTTGGTTATGGAAAAGAAATTTGGCAAGCAAATGAAAAAAGTCACCGCGCTTCTCCTATGTACCGCAATGTTCGGCACGATGCTGACGCTGACTGGCTGCGGCAGTTCCAGTACCCCCAGTGATTCCGGAACTTCCGGCAGCGACGCCCCCACACAGAACGATTCTTCTGACGGCATTGTTTGCAAAATGGCCACTGGCGGGCAGGACACGCTCCCCAGTTACGCCACCGCTCTGGACGTCATTGACGACATTGAAGCCAACAGCGACATTCAGTTCTCCTACTTCGGTGCGCGCCAGCTGGGCGATGACGCAGAAATTCTGCAGCAGGTTATGGCCGGCACCATTCAGATGGGTGGCACTGCAGCCTCTGCCTTCAGCACTTACACCAACTTGTTGGACGCTTTTGCAGTTCCTTTTGTCCTGGACTCCTATGATAAGGAACGCGCGGCCATGCAGACCGAGGAGGCGCAGGCGATTTTTGATGCCGTGGAAGAAGCCACCGGCGTGAAGATTCTGGTCTCCTATGACTCCGGTATGCGGTACCTTGCTAATAACAAGCACGCCATTGCCAATTTGGAGGATCTGAAGGGGCTGAAGATGCGGGTGGTCCCCTCTGATCTGCTGATTGATTCCTTCTCCGCTATGGGTGCAAACCCCTCCAACCTGGCTTACGGTGATATCTATACCGGTCTTCAGAACGGCACCATTGATGGTGAAGAGATTAATATCACCTCCATTTATTCTGAAAAGCACTATGAGGTTCTGAAATATTTCAGCGACATGGGCATCTATCCCTTCGCGACCTGCATCTTTGCCAACGCCGAGTGGTTCAATTCCCTCTCCGCTGAGGATCAGGAGGTTTTGCAAAGCAGCTTTACCAATGGCTACAACTACCTCTTTGACCAGCACCTGCCTGAGGCGGAGGCCGCCGGTATGGAGGCGATGGAAACCGCCGGTGTGGAAATCACCGCTATCGAGGATCCCACGCCTTTCAAGGATGCCGTTACGGATGTGATTGAGGCCTATAAGAGTAAAGATCCCCTGATCAAGGCCTTCATTGAGATGGCAGAGGGGCTGTAAGTATCTTCATTCAACCTGCTGAAAAGGAGGATTTCTGTGAGAAAAGTTTTTGCGGCCTATGAAAAGCTGATGGGTGCGATCTATTCTTTGATCCGAGCCTGTATCGCCGTTATTCTGGTGGTCATGGTCTGTGTCACCTTTATGGAAGTCATCCGCCGCTATATTTTCGGCTTGTCCTTTATCTGGGCAGAAGAGCTGGTCCGCTTCCTTTTGGTTGCAACCTCCTTCTTTGGCGGTGCCGCAGCCTATCGCGCCGGCGCATTGGCCTGCCTTGATCTGGTAACCAGCCACCTTGGGGAAAACATCAAAAAGGCAATTGATATCGTGGTGACCATCCTGATCATCGGCGTATGCATCTATCTTTGTGTCCAAGGGTACACCTATTCATTCACGCCCCAGATTGCCAACATGTACAGCACGGGACTGAAGCTGAAAATGACCTACGTCTATCTGACCATTCCCATTGGCTTTACTCTGCTAGTTCTGTTCGCCATTGAGCATCTGTTCGATGCGTTTTCCTCGGATCTCACCCCCAAGAACACAAAAAGCGAAGGAAAGGAGAGCTGAGAAATGGGCATTGTTGCAATTATATTTGTCATTACTCTGCTCGCCGGCGTTCCCATGGCCTTTGTTTTGGGCCTGGCGGGCATCACGCACCTGTTTGCCATCGGCGAGCCGGCGTACATGTCCATCATCACCCAGCGCCTATTTACCGGCGTAAACTCCTTCTCTCTAATGTGTATTCCCTTCTTCGTCCTGGCCGGCGAACTGATGAACAAGGGCGGTGTTACCAAGCGGCTTTTGAATCTGGCACGGGAGATGGTTGGCTGGATTCCCGGCGGCATGGCTTACTGCTGCGTCATTTTGGCCATGGTGCTCTCCGCTATTCTGGGGTCTGCCAATGCCGTCACCGCCATTCTCTGTGCGATTCTCATTGCAGAGATGGCAAAGGATGGCTACGACGCTGATTTTACTGGCTCCCTAATCGCTGCATCCGGCGTGCTCGGCCCCATCATTCCACCCAGCATGACCTTTATTATTTACGGTGTGCTCACTGGTGTATCTGTCTCCAAGATGTTTATGGCAGGTGTGGTTCCCGGGGTTCTCCTGGGTGTCGGCTATGCAAGTGTCATCGCCTATTACACGAAAAAACGGGGCTATAAAAAGTCCAAGGAGCGCTTCGATCCCCAGGCCTGCGGCATCGCTTTTGTAAAAGCCATTCCCGCTCTGCTGGTTCCAATTGTCATCATCGGCGGTGTCATGGGCGGTGTCTTTACCCCTACCGAATCTGGTGCCGTGGCTGTGGTGGCCGCAGTACTTGCCAGCTTGATCTACCGTTCCTTTGATGTAAAGGCCATGCCCAATGTGCTGTTGAATACCGGCATCACCACGGCTGCCATTATGCTGATTGTTGCGTTCGGCAATATCATCGGCTGGAGCATGTCCATTGACGACATCCCCAATAAAATCACCAACGCGATTCTCTCCGTCACCAACAACCCGCAGGTGGTCATGCTTTTGATCATTGTATGTCTGCTGGGCATCGGATGCGTGATGGACGCCTTTGCCGCCATGTATGTTTTTACCCCGGTATTCTATCCCCTGGCAGCTGCGGTGGGGATTGATCCCATTCACTTCGGTATCATCTTCTGTCTGATGCTGACCATCGGTCTCATCACGCCGCCCGTCGGCATGCTGCTGTTCGTAACCTCCAATATCTCTGGCGTACCACTGGCCAAACTAAGCAAATCCGTTTGGCCGTTTGTCTTGGCCGCCATGGCAGTTGTGCTGCTGATGGCATTTATTCCCCAGTTGGTGATGTTTATTCCCAATCTGTTTTCCGCCACTTAAAATTGCAACGCTTCAATATAGAAAGGACTGGATTTCAACAATGAGCTTTTCCAAACGCATTCTGGAGGGATTTGTGGACATGCACGTTCACGCGGGTCCCTCTGTCGCCGTGCGCAGAGTTGACGCAGACGAAATGATGGAGATGGCCGGCGAGGCTGGTTACCGCGCCTTTCTGGTGAAGGATCACTACTTCCCCACCATGATGGGAACCCGGATGATTACCGAGCACCACTCCAAAAACGGCTGCCAGTGCTTCGGCGGGCTGGCTCTGAACCGCTCTGTGGGCCTGTTCAATGTCTATGCGGTGGACGCCGCCTGCAACATGGGCGCCAAAACCATCTACATGCCCACGGTCTCCTGCGTCAATCACATCGTCGGCCATTCCGGCGGCCACAAATTCGTTGGGTCCGGCGACAGTTCCGTGGTGGATAACGGCATCAAGTATGTGGATGAGGCCGGCAAGCTGAATCCCGCAGCAGAGGAAGTCATTGCCTTCATTGCCAACAAGCATCCCGAAGTCGTGCTGTGCACCGGCCACGGCTATGCCCACGAGGTAGACGCTGTTGTCCGCAAGGCGGCGGAACTGGGTGTAAAGAAAATTTGCGTCAACCACCCCCATTTTCTGGTCAACGCCACCTATGAGCAGATGCGGGAGTGGGCGGATCTGGGCGCCTACATCGAGCTGAATGCCGCCGTGTTCAGCTCCGTTGCAAAGTCCGGCACCTGCCCGGATGAAATGGCCGGCAAAATTCTGGAGACTATTCCCACCGAGAAAATCGTGCTGGACTCCGATCTTGGCCAAAAGATCAATGTGGATCCCATTACCGGCATGCTGCAGTTCATCAACCTGCTGGCGGACAAGTTCGGTGTCACAGAGGAGCAGATCAACCTCATGGGTAAGAAAACCCCCGCCATGCTGCTTGGTCTGGACTAATCCCTTTTACCTGTTTCCTTTTTCATTTTTAATAATTTTAATAAACATATCAATTGAATTTTTGGAGGTAAGTTATCATGGCAAAGGCAAGTGAAGCCGTACACGGCAATTTCTACGAATCCCCCTGGCAGCCCGTCCGCGCCGGTATCGGCCGCGTGGTATTTGCAGGCGCCCACACCAAGGGCTGCACATTGGCTGTGGCGGAGTGCCAGAACGGCAACGCCGTTCGTCCCCACACCCATCCCCATGCGCAGCTGGCTATCGTCCTGCGCGGCCAGTGTGATTACTATGTGGAGGGAAAGGCCTACCGCATGAAGGAGGGTTCCTGGCTGTGGGTGCCCGCCGGTGTGGAGCATTACATCCACGTTTATGACAGCGACGTGCCTGTCATGAATCTGGACGTCTTCTTCCCTGACCGCATGGAATATGTGGATGCTTACGACGAGTTCGTTGCCGGACTGGAGAAGTAACCTTTGATTGGCCGGGCCTCTGGACAGAGCGGAAAGGCCGCGGCCACTTTCACGGCATCTGCCTGCGGCCGCAGGCAGATGCCGTAAAAACATACGCGCCTTAAAAAGAGGGCGGTGTACATAGGAGGAATTTTACATTGGTCAACAAAGTGAAAACCGCACGGGAGGCGCTGAAGGGCCTCCACGATGGTGCGGTCATCATGATTGGCGGTTTTGCCGGCGCAGGGTCTCCAAACCAGCTGTGCGCGGCATTGGCCGAAATGGGATACAAAGATCTGACGGTTATCAGCTGTGACGCAGGACGTGCCGGTATCGGCGCAGGCGCCCTGCTGCGAAAGGGCCAGGTAAAGACCTTGTACGCTTCCCATGTGGGTGTGAATACGGAAGTCGGCAGCCGCAAACCCGGCGATGTTGTATACGACGTGGAGTATCATCTGATTCCCCAGGGAACCCTGGTGGAGCAAATCCGCGCGGGCGGTGTGGGGCTTGGCGGCGTGATTACGCCGGTTGGACTTGGAACCGTGGTAGCCGAGGGCAAGTCCACCATTGAAATCAGGGGGAAAACCTATCTGGTGGAAGAGCCTTTTCATGCGGAGTTCGCCCTGATCCGCGGCAGCATTGTGGATAAAAGCGGAAATGTTTTCTACAACATGGCAACCCGCAACTTCAACCCCGTGATGGCAATGGCGGCAGACCACGTCATCGTCGGTGCCGAAAAGGTCGTCGAGGTGGGCACGCTTGATCCCAACTATATTATGACGCCAGGCATTCTTGTGGAATCGATTGTAGAGGGGGAAGAGCCATGCTGGATTTAAAGGATCGGATTGCCCGCCGCGTAGCACAGGAGCTGAAGTCCGGTGATGTGGTCAATCTGGGGATTGGTCTCCCCATGAAGGTCGCACAGTTTATTCCGGCAGATATCGATGTGACATTTGAATCCGAAAATGGTTTTCTGGGCATTGCCACCGGCGCAGAGGTCACAGATCCCCAGCCGGATTTGCTGGATGCAGGCGGCCATTATTCCGCCATCAAGCCCGGCGCATGCTTTTTTGATTCGGCTGAGAGCTTCAGCTTGATCCGCGGCGGCCATATCGACATGACGGTTCTCGGCGCCATGCAGGTGGATGAACACGGCTCCCTTGCCAACTGGGCGGTGCCCGGCAAACTGGTGGTTGGCATGGGCGGCGCAATGGATCTGGTGGTGGGCGCCCGCAGGGTGATCATCGCCATGCAACACACCAGCAGGGGCACACCCAAAATCATGAAAAACTGTACACTTCCCCTGACGGCTGTGGGCGTGGTGGACACCATTGTCACAGAGATGGGAGTTATCAAGGTAACTCCAAACGGCCTGGAGCTGACAGAGCGGTTTGCAGACTATTCTGTGGAGCAGATTCAGGCAGCTACAGAAGCCCATTTGAGCATCAGCAAAAATTTGAATGTTCTGGAAGCTGTCTGAGCTTTCGGGTATTGACGGAAAGAAGGATTTCATGATGAGCGAGTTAAGAGATGTTGTGATTGTAGCCATGGCCCGCACCGCCACCGGAAAATTCGGCGGTTCCCTGCGGGATGTCCCCGCTCCGGTACATGGTGCTGAGTGCGTTAAAGCAGTGGTCCAGCGCAGCGGCATTGACCCCCACGAAGTGGACGAGGTCATCATCGGCACCCACTTTCAGGCGGGTACCAAGGCAAATCCGGCACGGCAATGCGCGCTTTACGCCGGTCTGCCGGAGACTACACCGGCATTTACCCCCAATAAAAATTGTGCCACGGCCATGAAAGCCATGCAGTGCGCCGCGCAGTCCATCCAGGTGGGTGACAACGATCTGGTGATTGCCGGTGGCTGCGAGACCATGAGCGCCATTCCCTACATCCTGCCGAAGGCCCGCTGGGGCTATCGCATGGGACCAGGCCGGGTGGAGGACAGTATGCTCCATGACGGTCTGGTAGACCCCTTCAAGAATTATCACATGGGCATTACCGCCGAGAATGTGGCTAAAAAGTGCGGCATCACCCGGGAGATGCAGGACCATTTTGCCGTGGAGAGCCATCGCCGGGCGGAAAAAGCCTGGGCCGGGGGCAAATACGACCAGGATATCGTGCCCATTACGGTGCGTCAGAAGAAGACGGAAGTTGTCTTTGATCACGATGAAACCTATATCAAGGACGCCCGGTACGAAAATTTTGCCAAACTGAAGCCCATCTTTATGCCCGACGGCGGCACGGTAACTGCCGGCAACGCCTCCCCCTGCAACGACGGCTCTGCCGTAGTCATGATGACTACCCCCGAAAAGGCCGCGCAGCTGGGACTCAAGCCTTTGGCCAGATTTGTTGCTGCCGTCTCCACCGCCCTGGATCCTGCCATTATGGGCTATGCGCCGGTCAGCGCCATTGAAAAGCTGGAGAAAAAAACCGGCATCAGCCGCAAAGATGTCGGACTTATAGAGCTGAATGAGGCCTTTGCCGCCCAAGCCGTCGCCTGCATTCAGGATCTGGATCTGGACCCCGCTCTTGTCAATGTCAACGGCGGCGCCATTGCACTGGGACACGCAGTTGGCTGCACCGGCTGCCGGATCAGTATGACACTGATTCGGGAGATGGCCCGCCGGAACGTACGTTACGGCATTGCCTCCTTGTGCATCGGCGGCGGTCAGGCCATGGCCACGATGTTTGAGCTATGCTGATTGGCCTTCAGAATTCGAATAAGAAGGAACAGTGATATATCCATGCATATGAAGAATCTTCTAAAGGAAAAGCTTGCAAAAAAAGATTACGTGCTGGGCGCTTTCGTTGCCTCCTGCAGCCCCACCAACGTTGAAATTTTGGGCATGAACGGTCTTGATTTTGTCATTCTGGACATGGAGCATTCTCCGCTGGGCCTGGAGACCATGGTGGATATGATCCGTGCGGCAGAGGCTTATGATATGGTAGCGATTCCCCGGGTCTATACGATAGAGACCAAGCTGATGCGCAGGATTTTGGACGTAGGTGCTCACGGTCTTTTGGTTCCAATGGTCAACAACATGACCGACGCCAAATACATTATGGATGCGGTAAAATTTCCGCCATTGGGCGCCCGGGGCATGAATGCCGGCCGCGGTCCCCGCTGGGGCGCGTATGACCATTACATCCAAGAGGCCAACGACGCGCTCTTTACCATGTTCCAATGTGAAACCTGCGAGGGCCTCCGCAACGTGGACGAGATCGCACAGATGGACGGTCTGGATTCTATTTTTATTGGTACCGGAGATCTGTCCCTGGACATGGGGCATCCTCAGGATCTCAAAAACCCGGAAGTTTCCGCTGCCATTGACAAAATTCTCTGTGCCTGCCAGAAGAACAACAAAATCCCCGGCATTGTCACCGGTTCCCCGGAGGCTGCCGCCGAGCGGATTCAGCAGGGATTCCGGATTGTAACAATTATGAATGATTTGGGAATGTTCAAAAAGCAATCCCAGCTTCAGATGGAAGCTGTACACGCCCTTTGTTCCGCTGAATAAAGATTTTTTGTTACCCGTGTGGCCATCCTAAAGTGTACACCCCAGATCTGGGCCGCTGTCCGGAAATGGGTTTCCCATTTCTCTTCCTGCTTTTTGCAGGTACAATTCCTTCCACTCGCTGCATCATTCATCGCGGTTTGAGGACTGAAAAAAGTCCGTCCAGAGTGCCCTCCCTCAGGGGGCCTGGACGGACTTTTTTTATGTCAATGATGCCTTCAGGCTCTCATCTTCCGGCTGCATTCTTTTTTCTGGCAGCCGCCGAGGCAATTCCAAGCTCACTCCGGTATTTTGCCACAGTCCTCCGCGAGAGGACAATACCAACACCGAGAAGCGCCCCGGTCAGCGCCTCATCAGAAAGTGGGCTCCGGGGATTTTCCGACTGAATAAAACGCCGGATATGCCGTTTGGCAGCATCAGGGGACACGGATGTCCCCTCTGTTGTCTGGACGGCCGCTGTGAACAGGCTGCGGAGCGCAAGCATTCTTCCGTTAAATTGGATGTATTTATCCCGTGCCGCACGGCTGACCGTGGAGACGCTTAAGGACAGTTCATCTGCAATCTGCTGCATCGTCAGCGGAATCAACTCACCATCCTCCAAAAAGTACCCTATCTGCCTTTGAACCGCTGCAGAAATCAAGCGGGACAAGGTAACCTGCCGATTCTGCACATTGGCAAGAACACTTTTTGCATCTGCAATTTTCTCTTTCAAATAGGGCTGCGCCTCGGCGCATTCCGGCTTCCCCAGTAGTGCGCAGTAGTCCTCCCGCAGGGAAACTCTTGGAATTGCGCGGGCATTCATTTCAATGGTAATCTGGCCGTGGCCGCAGGTCACCATCGCCTCTGGAAGAATATATGGTGTTTTGCTGTCCGCATAAAACCCTCTGGACGGAATAGGGTTCAGGGCCTGGATCACGTGAGCCGCCTGCTGGGCCGCCCGCTGCGAAACCTTTAAAAGCGCAGCAAGGCCAGCATAATCACCCGCGGCCAGCAGTGGAAGGCCCTCCTGCACCAAGTGGATATTCGTCTCTGTAAATTTCTCTCCCTCTGCCAGCTGCAGCAGCAAGCACTCCGAAAGGCTTCTAGCTCCTGTCCCAGGCGGATCCAAGGTCTGCACAGCGAAAAGCGCCTGTTCCAAATCGAACAGCGGTCGTTTCAGCTCTTCTGCCAATTCAGAAAGCGGGCAGTCCAGATAGCCCGCAGAATTCAAGCACCCGACCAGATAGTGGCACAGGGCCAGCATCGACGGATCTAAATTCGGCATCACATTGAGTTGGCTGTCCAAATACTCGGTATAGGAGATGGCGTGGGAAATATAAGCAGTAAAGTCCTTCCCTTCCACAGGGGACCTGTCCCAAATGGACCACTCCCCCTGCCGTTCGGCAATGAGCTCCGCATCTCCGCCGCGTTCCGCAGCCTCCAGATCCACCTGCCCCTGCGGAGTATCCTCAACTTCAAGCAGCGGGTTTGACAGGGCGGCCTCCTGCAGATAATCCGACAGCTCCATGGCAGACATTTGGAGGCACTGCAGTGATTGCCGCACAGCCTGTGTCAGGCTCAGTTTTTGCTCCTGTGTCAGATTTTGCTGAAGCTGCATAACCGCACATCCCCCGTTACATTTTTTATATGATACCATATTTTCAGGTTGCGGGCAAGGGTGACGCGTATCGTTTGCAGCAGAAGGGCTTTCCTCTGGCCTTCATTCCTGCGGCAAAGGATTTTTCCAGGTGCAGCAGAGCCGCGAGAAATTTTCACAGATCTGCTGCACCTGTCTTTACAGTACCAGGCACCACAGTGGGATCGCGGCCAAAGACAGCAAGGTGGAGACTGTCACGCAGCGGGCTGCAAATTCAGCGTTACAGTGGTACTTGACCGCCAGAATAGCGGTCGTTCCCCCCGCAGGCATCGCCGCCAGTATTACAGAAAGATTGGTGGCCAATGTATCCAAATGCATCAGGCGGCAGCCAAGCAGCACCAGCAGCGGAATCAAAACCAGTCGGATGGCAGAGTAGTACAGCGTCAGTCCGTCCAAAAAATCCCGCCAGCTTGCATCCGCCATCAGCATGCCAATCAAAAACATGCACATTCCCGTGTTGGAATTTCCCACCATGTAGATGGTATTGCCCAGTACCTCCGGAAGCTGAAATTGTGTGAGCATCAACAGCATGCCAATTCCAACTGCATCAATGCAGGGGTTCAATAAAATCTTTTTCCACACGGACTGCCTGTCTGCCCTTGTAAAAAATGACAGCCCGAGGGACCACATCGCCACCCGCTGCGGAATGAGGTAAATTGCCGCCAGCAATACACCCTGGCTTCCGAAAATGGCCTCTGCTACCGGTGTCCCCAAGAATCCTCCATTGGAGCAGATTGTGCCATATTGCAGTACTGGGCGCTGGGTGTCACTGCTGCTGCGGAACAGCACCACAGACAACAGCCAGCAAAGGATCTGAATGGCAACAGATACTGCCAGTACTTCTGCTGTCTGATAGAAAATATCCCTGTTGAATTCAACCTGAAAGGAACTGATGATGCTGCAAGGCAGCAGCAGGTCAAGAATCAGCTCTGTCAGTCCTCTTTGGAAGGATTCGCCCAGTATTTTTCGACGCTTGAAAAAGGCGCCCAGCAGCATCAGCAGGAAGAGCTGGCCCTGCAGATTGAACACGCCTGTCATGTCAATCACGTCTCTACCTCCTTACTTCCCGGCGATTTGCACATCATACGTATGATTTTTCCCCGGGGTCACTTCAGGTGTCAATTCACTTTCTTCATAAGAGAGGCGCAGTCCGATGGACTGCGCTTCTTAACCGGCTGGTTAAGAAAGAGTTTGTATCTGTTTTTTTTGTCCCAATTTGCGCTTCCAAATAGAAGGAGCAAACAGCAATAGCATGGGGAACAATTCCAAGCGCCCCGCCAGCATGTCAAATGCCAGAAGCAGCTTTGCCGGATTGGAAAAGCTGGAAAAATTCCCCATCGGGCCCACGATTTCCAAACCAGGCCCAATGTTGTTCACACAGGAAGCCACGGCAGTAAAGGTTGTGATCAGATCCATCCCCTCCAGTGACAGCAGCAGGCAGGATCCCGCAAATACCAGCAGATACACCGTCAAAAACAGATGAACGCTGCGAATCTGTGGATCCCGCAGAGGCTTGCCCTCCATACGGACCGTGGCCACTGCGTTGGGATGCAGCATCTGTCTCATATCGCATAAGGAGGTCTTCGCCAAAATCACAATTCTGGCAATTTTAATGCCGCCGCCGGTGGAACCCGCGCAGGCCCCGATGAACATCAGCAGCACCAGAATCGTTTTGGAAAATGCGGGCCAGGTATTGAAGTCCACGGTTGCATAGCCGGTGGTGGTTATAATGGAGGACACCTGGAAAAACGCGTGCCGCAAGCTGGTACCGAAAGCGTTGTAAATCTGATCAATATTACAGGCAATGGCCACCACGGATGCTGCCACCACCAGCAGATAGGTCCGCAGCTCCTCCGAGCGGAACACATCCCGAAAGCGACGAATCAGCAGAAAATAGTACAGATTAAAATTGATGCCAAACAGCAGCATAAACACGCCGATCACGATGTCAAAATATGCGTTGTCATATGCCCCGATACTCAGGTTCCGGCAGCTGAAGCCGCCGGTGCCCGCGCTGCCAAAGGAGTGGATACAGGCGTCAAACAGAGACATGCCGCCCGCCAGCAGCAGCACAATCTCCACAACTGTCATTACAAAATAGATGCCATAGAGGATTTTTGCGCTGTCGCTCATGCGGCTGACCAGCTTTCCTACCGTTGGACCCGGTACCTCTGCCCGCAGCAAATGCATACCATGGCCATCTGTCATGGGAAGGACTGCCATCACAAACACCAGCACGCCCATGCCTCCCACCCAATGGGTAAGACTGCGCCAGAACAGGATTCCCTTGCTCAGGCTCTCCACCTCTGTCAGAATACTGGCGCCAGTTGTGGTAAATCCAGACACTGTCTCAAAAAAAGCATCCACAAAACCGGGAATATCTCCGGAGATGGTAAATGGCAGCGCGCCAAACAAGGACATGACAATCCAAGCCAGCGCCACCACCGCCAAGCCATCCCGGGCATACAACGCTGTCCGCCGGGGTTTTTGGGCCCCCAGCATCAATCCGCAGAGCACCAAAAGCAGCGCAGGAATAAGAAATGGCTCCACAGATTCTCCATATAAAACTGCCACCAGCATCGGCAGCAGCAAAAGTGATGCTTCTGTCAGCAAAATTTTCCCGATGACGAAGCCAATCATACGATGATTCAAGGGATCAATCCACCTTTATTTCACTGCAGAATATCGCGGATATCATGCAGGGTCGTTCTTGTGGTGACGACGATAACGTCATCATTCAAATTCAAAACATCCTCACCGGATGGGATAATAATCTGTCCATTCTGCCGCACAATCCCCGCCAGCAGAACGCCGCTCTTCAGCTGCAAATCCCGCAGCGGTACGCCAATAAACGGCAGATCCTCTGTGATGCTGAATTCCAGCGCCTCTACCTTCTCGTCCACGATCCGGTGCAACGTTTTCACCTTGGTACCGGATGCATTCTGCATGGCCCGGACATACTGTAAAATCAACTCTGCAGTCACGGATCCTGCGGAAACCACGCTGTCGATCAGGCTCTCGGCGGACACCAAGTCTACCAGTGCTTTGCGGTTGATTTTCGCCACCACCTTACAGCCGTTTGTCTGCTTGGCGGCACTGATAGACATCAGGATATTCGCCTCGTCCATGCCGGTGATGGCTACAAAGGCGTCTGTTTGATCAAGGCCCTCTTCCTGAAGCAGTTCGCTGTCTGTGCCATCCCCGTGAATCACCAGTGCCTTTGGCAGCATTTCTCCTATTCGAATGCAGCGCTGCTCATCCTGATCGATAATTTTGACAGACATTCCCATCTCCAGCAGTTCTGAGGCCAGATAATAACAAATCTTACTGGCACCCACAATCATGACGGAGGTTGCCTTGCTGCGAAATACGCCCAAATGGCGAAAAAATTGCTCCAGCTGGTTTGGAGAGGAAGTTAAGTATATTTTATCACCAGCCTGCAAGACAAAGTCTCCTGATGGAATCATGGTCTCTCCCTTTCGGGTAACGGCACAGATTAAAACCCGGACCCGCAGATTTTGGTAAAGGGCGGACAGCTGAATGCCGTTCAGTGAGGTATCTTCCGGCAGACGGTACTCCACCAGCTCCAGCCGCCCCTTGGAAAAGGACTCCAGTTTCATCGCATTTGGAAACCGGAGCACCCGGGCAATTTCCCTGGCGGTAACTTTTTCCGGGTTAATCGCCATGGACAAGCCCAAATCACTTCGCATAAACCGGAGCTGCTTTTCATACTCCGGATTCCGAATTCTGGCAATGGTGTGATGCACGCCCATTTTTTTGGCAACCATGCAGGCCAGGATGTTAATCTCATCGCTGGAGGTTGTGGCAATCAGGAGGTTCGCATGAGCTACATCCGCCTCCTTTTGCACTTCATAGCTGGCACCGTTTCCGCATACGCCCATCACATCATAAATATTAATAATATTTTCCACAAGCTGTGGATTTTGGTCGATTACCGTGACCTTATTGTCTACAGACAGGTGCTGTGTCAATGCCACACCCACCTTGCCGGCGCCCACGATCACAACTTTCATACTGCTGCCCTCATTCTGCTTTGATATTCTTTGCAAGTTTTGCGATGGTACCATGTTGCATTATATCGGATGTTCTCTGAAAAGGGAATACCCTTCTTTGTTAAGGTTGTCGAAAAACGAAAAAAACTTTTTACATTCCCTTCCCAAATTTTACTTGACAAATTCCCTGTCCGTGCATACAATCAACTTAAATTATTTTAGTTAAATAATTTTAATTAAAATAATTTCATTACTTTCACACACAAGGAGTACTTTATATGGAATTTGAGAAAATGCGTGACATCATTGTGGAGACCTTGGGCTGCGAACCAGAGCAGGTGACTATGGAAGCCACCCTGACCGATGACCTGGGTGCAGATTCCCTGGCGTCCGTGGAGTTGGTCATGGCTCTGGAGGAGGCCTGCGGCGTTCACATTGATGACGCCGACGTGGCAAATCTCAAGACCGTTGGCGACATCTCCGCTTACCTGAACTCTCACAAGGCCTGATGAACATGCCGCCGGAGGGCTGTGCCCTCCGGCGGATGTGGTTCTTTTTGAGAAAGGAATTTTCATGACAAATCAAGAGATTTTTAGCCTGATGGACCGTTTTGAGCGCAGTTCTCTGCAGTCCATGAAGCTGTCCACACAGGAATATACCATAGAACTCTCCCGCGGAGTTTTCGGTGCCGCCATACCTGACGCCCCCACCCCGGCAGCCGCGGAGGTATCTCATGAAAGCACCAGCCCCTGTATCACCGCGCCGCTGGTGGGCACCTACTATGCTGCCTCCGCTCCGGATCAATCCCCCTTTGTCGCCGTCGGCGACCGCGTTGCCAAGGGGCAGACCGTCTGCCTCATCGAAGCCATGAAAATGATGAGCGAGGTCCCCGCCCCCTGTGACTGCGTCATCGAAGAAATTCTGAAAGCGAACGGAGACCTGGTGTCCTTTGGGGAGCCTCTGTTCCGCTACCGCACGGTGTAAGTCATGCTGAAGCGGATTTTAATTGCGAACCGTGGCGAGATTGCCCTGCGGATTCTGCGGGCCTGCCGGGAGCTGGGCATCGAAACGGTTGCCGTCTACTCCGAGGCGGACGCGGAGGCGCTCCATGTTCAGCTGGCAGGGCAGGCGGTGTGCATCGGCCCCGCCAGGGCCGCGGACAGCTATTTGAACCAGGGCGCCCTTTTGACCGTGGCAAAAGCCACTGGCTGTGATGGAATTCACCCCGGCTATGGATTTTTATCGGAAAATGCCGACTTCGCCGATGCCTGCGCCCAAGATGGTCTGACCTTTATCGGCCCATCCGGCGAGGCCATTCGAAAGGCTGGTTCCAAATCCGCCGCCCGGGATCTGATGCGGGCGGCAGGCGTTCCCGTGACCCCGGGTTCTGACGGGCCGGTCAACTGCGTCGAGGACGCTCTGGCTGCTGGAGAACGGGTGGGTTATCCTGTGCTGCTGAAAGCCAGCGCCGGCGGCGGCGGACGGGGCATTCGCCGCTGTGACAGCGCGGAGGCTCTGCCCTCCGCCTATGCGGAGGCCAGGGCGGAAGCCAAAGCCTGCTTCGGCAACGATGAGATGTATCTGGAAAAGCTGGTGCTGCGGCCCCGGCACATCGAGTTCCAGGTGCTGGCGGACCGCTTCGGCCATGTGCTTCATCTGGGTGATCGGGACTGCTCCGTTCAGCGGCGAAACCAAAAGCTGATTGAAGAGGCCCCCGCCCGGTGCCTGACTCCCCGGCTCCGCGCCGAGATGGGCGCAGCCGCCGTCCGGGCGGCAGAGGCTGTGGGGTATGAAAACGCGGGAACCGTGGAGTTTCTGCTGGATTCAGATGGAGAGCACTTCTACTTTATGGAGATGAACACCCGTATTCAGGTGGAGCACGGCATCACGGAGCTGGTCACCGGCGTGGATCTGGTGCGTCAGCAGCTGCGGATTGCCTCCGGCCTGCCCCTGGAGATTGCCCAGGAGGATGTGCAGCTGAAGGGGCACGCCATCGAGTGCCGCATCAACGCCGAAGATCCGGCTAAAAACTTCCAGCCCTGCCCCGGCAAGGTGGAGTTTCTCCACTTTCCCGGCGGGGCCGGGGTCCGGGTGGACTCCTGCCTGTATAACGGCTGTACCCTCTCCCCTTATTATGACTCCATGGCCGCCAAGCTCATGGTCCACGCCTCCTCCCGTCTGGAGGCCATCCGAAAGATGCGCCGCTGTCTGGAGGAGTTTGCCCTGGAGGGCTTCCCCACCAACGCGGAGCTCAGCTATCAGATCCTTTACCACCCGGTGTTCATTCGGGGCGCCTGCACCACGGCCTTTCTGGAGGAGCACCTTCCCGAGCTGCTGGACTTCAGCCGGCGGCTCAGTGAAAGCGGGGTGGATGCATGAACAACATCTTTGCCAAGCGCAGGGCCCGGCTTCTGGCTATGAAGGCCATCCGGGACAATCACGCCGCCGGTGAAACCGCCGTCACCTGCCCTAAGTGCGGGCAGATGAGTGATCGGAAGCTGGTGGCCCAGGAGCTCTCCGTATGTCCCAAGTGCGGATACCACTTTCCCATCGGCGCTTATTACCGTCTCAGCACCGTCCTGGATCCCGGTACCTTCCGGGAGCTGAACGAAAAATACCCTGCCGGGGATCCCCTGTCTTTTCCTGGCTACTGGGCAAAGCAGGAGCAAGCCCAGCGAAAAACCGGACTGAACGAGGCCGTGGTCACCGCCACTGGCGCCATCGGCGGGCACAAATGCGTGGTGGGCGTACTGGACAGCCGCTTTTTCATGGGCTCCATGAGCGCCGCCGTGGGGGAAAAAATTACGCTGGCCATCGAGTACGCCGGAAAGAACCACCTGCCCCTCATTCTCTTTGCCGCCAGCGGCGGGGCCCGGATGCAGGAGGGAATTCTCTCCCTGATGCAGATGGCCAAGACCAGCGGCGCTCTGGCCCGCTTTGCCGAAAAGAGGCTGCTGTATGTCTCCGTTTTGACGGACCCCACCACCGGCGGCGTTACCGCCAGCTTCGCTTCCCTTGGGGATATCATTCTGGCGGAACCGGGAGCCCTCATCGGCTTTGCCGGCCCCCGTGTGATTCAGCAGACCATCGGCCAAACGCTGCCGGAGGGGTTCCAGCGGGCGGAATATCTGGAGGAGCATGGCTTTGTGGATGCCGTGGTGCCCCGCATCCGGATGCGGGAGACGCTGATCCAGCTGCTGCGCCTTCATGAGAAAGGAGGCCATACATGAGTAACTCCTTATCCGCCGCCCAGCGGGTGGCCATTGCCCGAAATCCGCAGCGCCCCAACATCTCAGACTATATTGACGCGCTGTTTACCGACTTTTTTGAATGCAGGGGCGACCGCCTCTGCGGTGAGGATGCCGGCATTCTGGGCGGCGTGGCCCTGTTTCATGGCCGGCCCGTCACTGTCATCGGCACCCGGAAGGGCAAGACACTGGAGGAAAACCTCAAGTGCAGCTTCGGCATGCCGAACCCTGAGGGCTACCGGAAGGCCCGGCGGCTGATGCGGCAGGCAGAAAAGTTCCGCCGCCCCGTCCTCACCTTTGTGGATACCTCCGGAGCCTATCCCGGCCTGGAGGCGGAAGCCCACGGGCAGGGAGAGGCCATTGCCCGGAATCTCTATGAAATGAGCCGTCTCACCGTGCCTGTCATCTCCGTCATCACCGGAGAGGGCAACAGCGGCGGCGCATTGGCGCTGGCGGTTGCCAACCGGGTGCTGATGCTGGAAAACGCGGTATACGCCATCCTCTCCCCGGAGGGATTTTCCACCATTTTGTGGAAGGATGCCTCCCGGCACGACGAGGCCTGCGAGATGATGAAAATGACTGCGCCTGACCTGTTGGCACTGGGCGTCATCGACGACGTCATTCCAGAGCCCGACGGCGGTGCCCACCTGGCCCCCGCCATTGCCTTCCGCCAGCTGGACCGTGCCCTCAGGCACCACCTGGCGGAGCTGGACCGGGAGCGTGGGGCTGCCCTGGCGGCGGCGCGCTATCAGAAATTCAGACGAATGGGAGCGGCCGCTCCCCAGAAGGAGACGCAATGAACGGAATCAAAATCAAGGGAGCCGGCCGCTGTGCCCCCTCGAAAATTGTCACCAATGCGGACATGACCCAAATTGTGGACACCAGCGAGGAGTGGATTCTCTCCCGCACCGGCATCCGGCACCGGCATCACCTGGCCGAGGGAGAAACCATCACAGGCATGGCCGTGGAGGCCGCCCGCCGTGCTCTGGAGAGCGCCGGGGTTGCGCCGGAGGAAATCGGCGCGTGCATTGTCGCGACTTTGACGCCGGATACGCTGGTACCCTCCGCCGCCTGCGTACTGCAGCGGCAGCTGGGACTTCCCCACGACATTCCCTGCTTTGACCTGAACGCCGCCTGTACGGGCTTTCTCTTCGCCCTCCACACCATGGAGTGCCTGCTGAACGCCTCGCCCCGCAAGTACGGCCTGGTCATCGGCGCGGAGAATTTGAGCCGCATCACCAACTGGGCCGACCGGGGCACCTGCATTCTCTTCGGAGACGGCGCCGCCGGCGTGGTGGTGGAGTGTCGGGAGGGCTGGCCCTCCATCTCTGCTGAGCTCGGATGCCACGGTACCGACGAGATGCTGCGGGTGCCGGGGGTGGAAACCGGCGTCCCCAGCCTGATTTACATGGAGGGCACGAAAGTTTTCAAATTCGCCGTGCAGGCGGTGCCCTATTGTATTGACAAGGTGCTGGAGAAAACCGGAAAAACCGTGGACGACGTGGACTTCTTCGTCTTCCATCAGGCCAATGCCCGCATCATCGACCTGGCCGTGCGGAAATACCGGATTCCTCAGGAAAAATATTATAAAAACATCAGCGAATACGGAAACACCTCTGCCGCCAGCATCCCACTGGTCATCAGCGAGCTCTACGAGCAGGGCAGGGTCCGCAGCGGCAGCCGTGTGTTGGTGGTCGGTTTTGGCGGCGGCCTCACCTGGGGCGGCGCTCTGGTGGAGTTCGCGTGATAAGGAGGCTTCCATGAAAAAACTGAACGAAATTCTGGGAACCGAGTTTCCCTTTATTCAGGGCGGCATGGCCAACATCGCCACCGGAGAGTTCGCCGCCGCCTGCTCCAATGCCGGCGCTCTCGGCATGATTGCCACCGGCGGCTGGGACGGCGACCGGCTCCGGCAGGAAATCCGCCGGGCCAAGGAGCTGACGGATAAGCCCTTCGGGGTGAATCTGATGCTGATGAGCCCCTATGCCGACGACATTGCCCGCATCATTTTGGAGGAGGGTGTGCAGGTGGTCACCACCGGCGCCGGCAACCCCGGCAAGTACATCTCCGCCTGGAAGGATGCCGGCATCAAGGTGCTGCCGGTGGTGGCGGCCTCCGTTCTGGCCAAGCGCCTGGTCTCTCTGGGTGTGGACGCCGTCATTGCCGAGGGGACGGAGTCCGGCGGCCATGTGGGAGAGATGACCACCATGGCCCTGGTTCCCCAGGTCATCGACGCGGTGGATGTGCCCGTGGTGGCCGCCGGCGGCATTGCCGACGGGCGGCAGGCCGCCGCCGCCTTCGCTCTGGGCGCCTGCGGCATTCAGGTGGGCACCTGCCTGCTGGCAAGCCGGGAATGCCCCATTCACGACAACTACAAGCAGGCCGTTTTGAAGGCGAAGGATACAGACACCGTGGTCACCGGCCGCTCTGTGGGCGGCCCGGTCCGGGTGCTGAAGAACAAGATGGCCCGGGAGTATCTGGCCCTGGAAAAGCGCGGCGCCACCTTGGAGGAGCTGGAGCATGTGACCCTGGGCGGCCTGCGCCGGGCCGTACTGGAGGGCGACACGGAGCACGGCAGTGTCATGAGCGGCCAGGTGGCCGGTATGCTCCATGAAATCAAACCCGTGCGGCAGATTTTCGAGGAGCTGTACAGCGGCGGCAAAGCCGTACTGGAGGCAACCGGCAGAGAATGGCTGTAAACATCAAAGGGAAGCTGCTGCCCCTTCCCATCCTGCAGGGCGGCATGGGCATCGGCGTCAGTCTGGACCGTCTGGCCGGGGCTGTGGCGGCCTGCGGCGGCATGGGCACCATCTCCACCGCTGTGGGAGGCTTTGCGGAGCCGGATTTCACCTCCGACCCCCGGGGTGCCAACCTGCGGGCGCTGGCCCGGCAGGTGCGCAGGGCAAAGGAACTGGCCCACGGCGCGGGGCTTGTGGCCATCAACGCCATGGTGGCAACCTCCCAGTATGCAGACAGCGTCCGCACCGCGCTGAAGGCGGGCGTGGACGCCGTGGTCTGCGGCGCAGGTCTTCCGAAGGACCTGCCCGCCATTGCCCGGGAGGTGCCGGAAAGCGACGCCGCCCTGGCCCCTGTGGTCAGCAGCGGCCGGGCCGCAGGACTCATCTGCAGGCTGTGGGACCGGCACTACGAAACCGCACCGGACTTTGTGGTGCTGGAGGGTCCCCTGGCGGGCGGCCATCTGGGCTTTTCCAAGGAAGAGGCCCGGGAGGCCCAGGCTGGGCGCCCAGTCTCCCTGAGCGCACTTCTTCAGGATGTGCTGAATGCACTGGCCCCTTTCCGGGACAAATACCAGCGGGATATTCCCGTGTTTGTGGCGGGCGGCGTGAAGGACGGCGCAGAAATGGCCCGGTATATGCGGGAGGGCGCGGCAGGTGCCCAGTTTGCCACCCGGTTCATCGCCACCGAGGAATGCGACGCCAGCGATGCCTACAAACAGCGCCTGCTGGACGCCCGGCCAGAGGACGTGGCCATCGTCCAGAGCCCCGTGGGAATGCCGGGGCGGGCGCTCCGCTCCCCTCTGATTCAGCGGGTAGAGACGGGAACACAGCCCGCCGTGGAGCGGTGCATGAAATGCCTTTCCGTCTGCGACTGGAAGACCGCCCCCTACTGCATTTCCAAAGCGCTGATTGCCGCCGTGCGGGGGGACTGGGAGAACGGTCTCTTTTTCTGCGGAGCCGGTGCCGGATCGGTCAACGCACGCTCCACCGTGGGAGAGCAGATGGAACAGATTATGAACGAATGGAGGGCCGCGCAGTGAAGCTCGGTTTTTTATACGCCGGACAGGGCAGTCAGCACCCCGGCATGGGTGCGGACCTGTACGAGGCGTTTCCCGCCTTCCGGACCGTCATTGACGGCACGAAGGTGGACTTTGACCTGAAAAAAGTCTCTTTTAAAGACCCGGACGGCGTTTTGAATCAAACCCGGTATACGCAGCCCTGCATGGTGGCCTTTGCCGCGGGACTCACCGCCGTGCTGGCGGAAAAGGGCGTCATCCCCGCGGCGGCGGCAGGTCTTTCTCTTGGCGAGTACTCCGCTCTCCACGCCGCCGGCGTGTTTGACGCCGCCACCGCCGTCAAGCTGGTGGCCTTCCGCGGCAGAGCCATGGAGGAGGCCGCCGCCGGGCGGGAGAGCGCCATGATGGCGGTTTTGAATCTGGACCGGGCTTTGCTGCAGGATGCCTGTGACGCTGCCTCTGACCTTGGCTGTGTGGTGATTGCCAACTATAACTGCCCGGGACAGCTGGTCATCGGCGGTGAAAAGGCCGCCGTGGAGAAGGCCGCTGCCCTGGCAAAGGAAAAAGGTGCCCGTCGGTGTCTGCCTCTGAAGGTCAGCGGGCCCTTCCACACCCCGCTGATGGCCCCCGCGGGAGACGCCCTGCAAACGTATTTTCAGGGCGTGAACTTTGCTCTGCCCCGCATCCCGGTCATCTTCAACTGTTTGGGTAACGTGATGGGTGACGGGGATACCATCCCCGCCCTGTTGGTGCGCCAGGTACAAAGCAGCGTCTTCATGGAGGATTCCATCCGCGCCATGGCCGCCATGGGCGTGGACGCCATGGTGGAAATCGGCCCGGGCAAAGCCCTCAGCGGCTTTGTGAAGAAAACCGTGCCGGAGATGCCGGTGTGCGCGGTGGAAACTGCGGCGGATGTGGAACAGCTGGCGCAGACGCTGGAGCGCTTGATAAAGGAGAAGGCATGATGAACTTTACAGGAAAGACCGCTGTGGTCACCGGCGGCAGCCGCGGCATCGGCCGGGCCGTGTGTCTGGAACTGGCAAGGGGCGGCGCCAATGTGGTGCTGTGCTACGCCGGGAACGAGGCCGCAGCCCAGGAGACCGTGTCCGCCTGCGAGGCACTGGGTGCCCGGGCGCTGGCCGTCCGGTGCGACGTATCCGACGCAGCGCAGGTCAAGGGGCTGATGGACGCGGCCCTTCAGGCTTTCGGCGCCATTCACATTCTGGTGAACAACGCCGGAATCACCCGGGACAGCCTTTTGATGCTGATGAAGGAAGAGGACTTCGACGCCGTCATCAACGCCAATTTGAAAGGCGCGTTTCTCTGCATGAAGGCAGTGGCCCGCACCATGATGAAGCAGCGGTACGGACGCATTGTCAGTTTGAGCTCCGTGGTGGGTCTCCGGGGCAATGCCGGGCAGATGAACTACGCCGCCAGCAAGGCCGGCGTCATCGGTCTCACCAAGTCCATGGCCAAGGAGCTGGCCTCCCGGGGCGTCACCGCCAACGCCGTAGCTCCCGGCTTTATCGACACGGATATGACTGCCGCCATGCCGGAACCGGCCAAAGCCGCCACTCTGGACTCTATCCCCATGGGCCGTCTGGGCGCAGCAGCGGATGTGGCAAAGGCCGTAGCCTTCCTGGCCAGCGAAGAGGCCGGATATATCACCGGCCAGGTTCTGGCCGTGGATGGCGGAATGAGCATGTGACGAAGACACAATCTCCACATCCCTCATTGCGGCAAAAATAATTTCATTTTTGATTTCATCGGCCGGCGCCAATCGCCGGTCAGGGTCTGATACGAATTCAATTGGAGGTACACTATGGAACGACGCAGAGTCGTGATTACCGGCCTGGGGGCAGTGACCCCTGTGGGCCTTACTGCTGTGGAAAGCTGGCAGGCCGTGAAAGACGGCGTGTGCGGCATCGCACCCATCACCCAATTTGACGCCTCTGCCCAGAAGGTAAAGCTGGCCGCCGAGGTAAAGGGCTTTGTGCCTGAAGACCATCTGGGCAAGCCGGAGGCCAAGCGCATGGGCCGTTTTACCCAATTTGCCGTGGTTTCCGCCCGGGAAGCCATGGCGGATGCGGGCTTCGTCATGGGCGAAGAGGAAGCGGACCGCTGCGGCGTCATCGTCTCCAGCGGTATCGGCGGCCTCTCCATCACAGAGAGCGAGCACGACCGGGGTCTTGCCCGGGGCTGGGACCGGGTGTCTCCCTTCTACATCCCCACCGCCATCTGCAACATGGCGGCCGGACAGGTGGCCATCGACACAGGCTTCCGGGGGATGTGCTCCTGCCCTGTCACCGCCTGCGCCGGCGGCACCAACGCTGTTGGCGATGCTTTCCACTATATCCGGGACGGCTATGCAGACGTGATGCTTTGCGGTGGCACAGAGGCCAGCGTCACGCCGCTAGCTATCGGCGGTTTCACCTCTATGAAGGCCCTGACGCAAAGCGAAGATCCCAGCCGCGCCTCCATCCCCTTTGACGCCGAACGCAGCGGCTTTGTGCTGGGTGAAGGCGCCGGCATCCTCCTGCTGGAGGAGCTCGGGCACGCTATGGTCCGGGGCGCCAAAATTTACGCAGAAGTCGTTGGTTACGGTGCCACCTGCGACGCCTATCACATGACCGCCCCCCGTCCTGACGGCTCCGGCGGCGCCAAAGCCATGGCCATCGCCGTGGCAGACGCCGAAATTCAGCCGGAGGAAGTGGGTTATATCAACGCTCACGGCACCTCCACCCACTTGAACGACGCCGGGGAAACTGCCGCCGTCAAGGCAGTGTTCGGCAAACAGGCGTATCAACTGGCTATGAGCTCCACCAAATCCATGACGGGCCACATGCTGGGCGCCGCCGGCGCGGTGGAAGCCATCTTCACAGCCCTCAGCCTGCGGGACGGTTTCCTGCCCGCCACCATCAACTATCAATTCCCTGACCCGGAGTGTGATCTGGATGTGGTGCCCAATCAGGGCCGGAGCGCAGAAATTCACTATGCGCTCTCCAATTCTCTGGGCTTCGGCGGCCACAATGGCAGCCTGCTGCTGAAGAAGTGGGAGGCATGACCATGGGACTGCAGCTGAACTCCAACGAAATTGCAAAGATTCTGCCCCACCGCTATCCCTTCGCCCTGGTGGACCGCATTGTGGACGGCGAACCGGGCCAGTGGGCCAAAGGCATCAAGTGTGTCAGTGTGAATGAGCAGATTTTCTGCGGTCATTTTCCACAGGAGCATGTGATGCCCGGCGTGCTGCTGATCGAGGCTATGGCCCAGGTAGGCGCGGTGGCCATCCTCTCCCTGCCGGAATATGCGGGAAAGACCGCCTATTTCGGCGGCATCAAGAATGCCCGGTTCAAGTCCAAGGTGACTCCAGGCGATGTGGTGGAGCTGGAGTGCACCCTCACTAAGCGCCGCGGCCCCGTGGGTATCGGGGAGGCCAAAGCCACTGTGGACGGCAAGGTGGTTGCCCTGGCGGAGCTGACCTTTGCCATCGGCGGGGAGGCATAATTGCCTTTTTCCGTGAAGTGTGTATACTATTGTCGAAAGTACGCGGGAAAGAGAGAAAACGGAATGCTGAAAGATGCCTTTTTTGATGTGTATACCAAGTTTAAACTACATTTTTATCAGGAAATTTTCCAGCGTTTCCAGAGCCGGGAAGCCAGTCTCACCACAGTGGAGACCTTCTGTATGGAAACCATTCAGGCCCTTGGAAACCCCACTGTCAATGAATTTGCCACCTTTATGCGCATTTCCCCGCCAAATGCCGCCTATAAGGTAAACAACCTAATCAAAAAGGGATATATCCGGAAAGTCCAGTCTCCGGATGACCGCCGGGAATACCATTTGGAAATCACCCAGAAATATGTGGACTACTATAATATCAGCATCTCCTATATGGTGGAGGTGATGAACCGCATCGCCCAGCGCTTTCCTCCGGCCGACTGCGCCAAGCTGGAGGAGATGCTGAACATTGTCAGTCAGGAGCTGATGCCGGAAGTAGAGCTCCCGGAACGTCATTCTGCGGATTGAACCATACAACCCCCCGTCCATGTTGCAGCAGCACCCCAGGCATTTGCCTGGGGTGCTGTTTTGTCAGGAAAATAGGGTGGGCGGAATGCAGATGTCCTCTCCAGGCACCTTCTCCCAGGAAAAATCCTGCAGAAGGCTTTCTGCGTCTCTGGGCTCTGCCGACGGGTTAAATCCGGCCAGATACGCCAGCTTGCCCAAAATTTCCTCTGCCGTACAGTGCCCCCGCAGGCTCTCCAGTCCTGCGTCCGCATTCCGCTTGGAAAGGCGGTGTCCATCTGCTGCCAGTAACAGTGGAAAGTGGTAAAATGCCGGCGGCTTCAGTCCCAGCAGGTGATAGAGCAAAAGCTGCCTCGGTGTGGAGGACAACAAATCCGCTCCCCGCACCACTTCTGTAACGCCCATGGCTGCGTCATCCACCACCACTGCCAGCTGATAGGCAAACATGCCGTCGGAGCGGCGCAGCAAAAAGTCTCCGCACTCCCGGGCCAGATTCTCTTGATAAAATCCCATATGTCCATCTGTAAAGGAGATCTCTTCCTCAGGCACCCGCAGCCGCAGAGCCGGACTGCGGCCTGTTTTACGTGCTTTTTCCGCTGCTTGGGCGGAAGACAAAGCCCGGCAGGTACCTGCGTAGATCACCTGCCCATCCTCCCGGTGAGGAGCACTAGACGCGTGAAGCTCTGCCCGGGTGCAAAAGCATGGGTACACAAGCCCCCGATCCTGCAGGCGTTCCAAGGCAGCCTGATACAAATCATTTCTCAGGCTTTGGTAGTAAGGCCCACCCGGCCCGCCAACCTCTGGTCCCTCATCCCACCGGAGGCCCAGCCACCGCAAGTCCTCTTCCATCTGTTCGGCATAACGCCGGGGACAGCGCGCTGTATCCAGATCCTCAATTCGCAGAACCACGCGGCCCTCCTTCTGCCGTGCACTGAGCCACGCCAGCAGGCAACAGAGCATATTTCCCAAATGAATCCGCCCGCTGGGCGAAGGCGCAAAGCGTCCCACAGTCATGTTCCCATTCACCTGTTCTTTCGTTTTTCCCTTTTATTATAGCGGCCTATCCTCCATCGCACAAGTGGCTGCTACCAAACTGCTACCAATGTCAAAGCTTTACCGCCCAATGCTTTTATAGAGCTCAAAATGCTGTTGGTAGCAATCCTTTTGTCAATTTGCTACCAGCTTGTTTTTTGTATCGGTTGTGTTCCAAGTATTTTTTATATGTTGTTTGGGGATGTATACTCTGCACGGCACTCTTTCAACTGGTTTTGGAACGGTAAATTTTAAAGGAGGAAATCCCATGAAGAAGTTCCTTTCTCTGGCACTGGCTCTGGTGATGACCATGTCTCTGATCACCATCAGCGCCGGCGCCAAGGACTTCACGGACAACAGCAAGATCACTTATGAAGAAGCTGTCGCCGTGATCTCCGAGATTGGCGTTGTCGACGGCTATACCGACGGCGCGTTCAATCCTCAGAACAACCTGACCCGTGGCGCGGCTGCAAAGATCATCTGCAACCTTGTCCTGGGCCCCACCACCGCCTCTGCGCTGAGCGCTGATGCGGCTCCCTTCTCTGATGTGCCTGCCACTCACGAGTTCGCTGGCTACATCGCCTACTGCTCTCAGCGGGGTATCATCAACGGCTACGCTGATGGCACCTTCAAGCCCGCCGGCACCCTGACCGGCTATCATTTCATGAAGATGCTGCTGGGCGCTCTGGGTTATGACGGCGAGGTCGAGGGCTTTACCGGCCCCAACTGGACCGTCAACGTTGCAAAGCTGGCCCTCGGCGTCAAGCTGAACGCCGGCAACGACGAGTTCTCCGGCAATGCCTATGTGAACCGTGAAGAGGCCTGCCTGTATGCCTTCAACACCCTGAAGGCCGACATGGTGGAGTATGATGCCAAGACTCAGGTCTCCGTTGGCGGCTCCGAGGTCATCATCGCTGGTTCCAAGGCGAAGCCCGTCAGCGAGGCCAACGGCTGGGTCGGTACCAACGACGGCAACATCGATGACGACAATGTCCAGCAGTTCGCCGAAAAGTACTTCGAAAAGCTGACCAAGACCAAGAACGACACGGATGATTTCGGCCGCCCCGCTGTGGAGTGGAAGTACAAGGCCAACATCATCGGCAGCTATGCGGATCGCAGCGACCTGGTCGGCTCCTGGACCGCCAAAGCTCCCAAGAGCGAGATGTTCAAACTGGTCGGCTCCAGCATCGTGGATGACCTGCAGACCAGCGACTCCAAAAAGGACTATTACTTCACCGCTTATGTGGACGGTGAGGAGATCACTCCCGATCCCGATAACTACTTCGAGAAGAACAACACCTCTGCTGCCGGCACCAAGGATGCTGTGAAGCGCGGCACCAACGTCGGTATGTCCGGCAACGGCGTTCTGACCGAGCTGTACATGGACGACGACAACAACGTCACGGTTGTGATGATCAACACCTATCTGGTGCAGGCCACTTCCGACTACAACTCCACCAAGGAGACGGTCAACGTCGAGGCCATCGACACCGACGAAACCACCAAGAGCAACTACAACAATGTGGTTCTGCCCAACATGGACACCTCCATTGACCAGGATGACTTTGATGTCTCCGGCGTGAAGGAAGATGATTACCTGCTGGTGACCTGGTCTGTGAGCGCAGACGAGTTCAAGTCTGTGGAACCCGCCACCATGAAGAAGGGCACTGTGTCTCAGTACACCGAGCGCGACAACGTGGTTGTGGACGGCGAAACCCTGAAGTATGCCCGCCTGACCGGCGATACCGAGCAGGAGGAGCAGTTCTCCATCAACTCCGAGGCTTCCCTGGTTCTGGATGCCTATGGCTACATTCTGTATGTGGACGATGCCAACAGCACCAGTTCCTATGTGTTTGTGAATGCTATCCAGGGCAAGACCAACCTGAACAAGGACGCCGTGGGCGATGCCTACTTCACCGACGGCACCTCTGCTGAAATCAGCATCAAGAAGCTGTACGACAAAGACGGCGATGACTATGACAGCGGCAAGAATATCATTGCCAACGGCCAGGCCGGCTGGTACACCTTCACCAAGAACTCCAGCGACAACTACACCCTGACCGCTGTGAAGGATTACAACAGTGCTAAGACGAATAGATACGAGGAGTCTGTCACGATCACCGCGGACAAGGAGAAGGATCAAATCGTATTCAGCAGCCGCGTAAACTTCCTGGGCGAAGTGGCCGGTACACAACCAGCAACCAAGCCCAGAGCAAACGAAAAGACCCTGTTCCTGACCCTGGACAGCGACGAGTCTGTGGACGTCTACACCGGTGTGTCCAACGCCCCCGACGTGTATCTGAGCGAAAGCGGGAAGACCGCTGTTGTGACATATGTGGTGGATACGAACGGCTATGCCAAGTATGTGTTCATCGACGTGTCCGCTGATGAAAACGCCAACATTGACGGCAACAACAACATCGCCGACTACATGTTCGTCCTGTGGGACAACGGCAAGAAGACCGTGGTCGAGGGCGACGAGTACTGGCAGTATCAGGTCATCATTGATGGCAAGGAAGAGACCCGTTTCATCGCCGAGTCCCTGGTGGGCAGCAACGGCGGCGCAAAGGGCAAGCTCTTCTATGACATCAAGATGAACTCCAAGGATTACATCACCGACGCCACCAAGACCTTCAAGGATCATGACAAGGGCGGCAAGAGCGAGTTTGTCGTAAACAACTTTGCTGATGAGACCATCTCTCAGAAGAGCGGCAGCATCACCATCGGCGGTGAGAGCTACCTGGTTGATTCCGCTACCGAGGTCTACATGAACGTCCGCGCCAAGGCTCTGATGAAGAACAAGGGCAACGACTATGAGGCCTATGTGAAGACCACCATCGGCACCATTGCCGGCCTGTGCACCAACTATGACGTCACCGGCACCGCTTATGTGGTTCTGGACGACGACTTTGGCACCACCGACCGCGCTGATTACCTGTTCGTGGACATCACCGGAGCTGTGGGAACTGGTAGCAGCAACAACGGTTCCACTGGTAGCGCCGGAGATGTGGACTATGAAGTCACCATCTCTAAGAGCGGTTTGGCCAACGTGAAGCTGACCAACTTGGTTTGGCCCGAAGATGTCTGCAAGGATGCCGTAGTCACCTACACCCTGAAGGACGAGGACGGCAACATCGTTGCGAACGAAGAGACGGTTACCATCGACTATCCCGGTTCCAGCGTGACGGACTTGGTCAATGTTTCTCCCTACAACAACACTGACAAGCTGACTGTTGCCGACGTCTCTGTCGAATTCAACACGCTGGCGAGCATCGCTGTGACCGCGCAGCCCACCAAGCTCACCTATGTTGCCGGTGATAAGTTCGAGACTACCGGAATGGTGGTGACTGCAACCTACAAGGATGCAACCACAGCTGTTGTCTCCGGCTACACGGTGAATAAGACTGTTCTAGCACTGAGCGACAATTCTAAGGCTGTGACTGTCACCTACGGCGGCAAAACTGCTGACACAAACACCCTCACGGTGACCGGCCGCACGACCGCGGTGGTTTCTGTGAGCAAGAGCGCACTCGAGATGGAGACGACTGCTGTGGATAACAGCATCACCGCTTCTGTCAGCAACGGCGGTAGCCTCGGTGATTTGAGTGTCACTGGTAAGGACAGCGCTGACACCTCCAAGATCACTGCTGAGTGGATTAACAGCTCCATTCTGATCAAGACGAACGGTGCGACTGCGGGTGCCGTATACGAGATTTCTGTGGCTGGCACTGCCGAAGACACCAGCACTCCTGCTACTGCGGCGACTATCACTGTCACCATTAAGTGAGGAAGCCCTTAACCGACTTCGCGTGAAGACAGAGTCCTGCTTTCATTATACAAAAGCCCCGCACCAAATGGTGCGGGGCTTTTTCCGTCCGCTCTTATGCGGCGTCCGAGCCCAGGTACATCACAAAGCACAGCGCATAATAGGGCGGCATGTTGTTGTGTGAACTGCCGCCCCCGGTGGAGGTGGTGATCTTGTTCACGGGGAAGTAGGTCTTGGGGGTGCCGTACCCGATGGTGTCTCCCGCGCCGGATTGGGACCCCTTCTGGGGCATTTCGTAGAAGTGGCTGTGTCCGGGCAGCTCCGAAATCGTCAGGGTGTGGTTTGCCTCGCCGCCGGTCTTCCACGGGGCGTAGCTGCCACCGGCACCCAGCAAAAACCTTCCCCGCAGATCCGGGGTGCCGCCCGTGCCGTCGCACAGCGCCCACCCGGCGGGGATAGCGTCTACACTTCCGGACCAGGCGCAGATCATGCCCACCATGTAGTTGACGCACTGCGCCAGCGCCGCGTCAATTTTTTCGTTGTCGCTGTTGAAATCCGTCCGCAGGATCCGGTCGGCCGGATCCCACTGGTTCAATTGATAGTTGGTCGTTTGCTGCAAATTGGTTCCTCTTTTCTTCGTTTGTGCTGCCGCTCCGGTTTGGCCGGACCGGAGCGGCGCAAGGGGGAAGGTTCGGGACGCAAGGGACGGTTTTTTGACTGCATTCCCGCGCCGGCGCCGCCGCAGGTTTGCCCGGCGCCGCTTTGCCCTACACTACTTCGTAGCGTAGGGCAAATGTTGCACACCGGCGTGCAGCAGAAAAAAAGAATTTTGTGTTGCACAGCGGCGTGCAAAATTTCCCTACACTATCCATGATAGTGTAGGGATGGTTTTCGAAGCCGGGTTTCTTGGTCGTTTCCCGGCTGATGAACGCTTCCCACAAACAGTGCCTGCCGGAGCCGGCCGCTCCGGCGAAGAGGGGGAATTTTTTGAATCAAACAGCCAATTATCAATTGAACCAGTGGGATCCGGCCGACCGGATCCTGCGGACGGATTTCAACCGTGACAACGAAAAAATTGACGCCGCCCTGAAAACCAGTGCCGATGCCATTGCCGCTGAGACGGCAGCGCGGGAGAGTGCCGTATCCGCTGTGAGCGGAAGGGCAGGCCTGCAGCTTATCCGGGAGGGAAGTATCACAGAAGATGCCAACACCATCAACCTCCAGCTAACGGACATTGACTGGAGCCAGTGGCGGGCGGTGCATCTCTATGTGGAGCCCTATACCAGCACCACATCCAAAACGTTTTCTGCCACCTGGGGCAGCAACAGCAGCTATTCTTTCGGCTCCATGTCCGGCAACACGGCAGGGGAAGCGCCGAGAAACCTTCTGCACATTATGTTGTTTTCCCTGTATCAGAGCCAGCGGTACGTCTGCGCCATATCCATGGGCGTCAGCAGTCCGGGGTTCGTGGAATTTTCCAGCCGCTTCGGCGCCGACAAATACATCCGTCTTTCGTATACGGATACCACCTATCTGTTTCAGGCAGGAACCATTTACAAAATCTGGGGGGAGAAATGATGGAGCGGAGAATTTTAACCTGCTGGCCGGACGGCAGCCAAACACTGGAAATCGTGGAGGAACCGGAAGTTCCCGAAGCGGACCCCGCCGGGGAGCCCGCGGAATAACGCAGCAGCCCCGCACCATTTGGTGCGGGGCTGCTGTTGTTATCACACAATCGTAACTGATTTTAAAAATCAGGCAACGGAGGTGTTGGTAACAGTGATGGAAACAGTCAGCTTCTCGGAAGCGGTCTGCTCGTTCACAGTTGCGGAGACAGTCACCTCAGCGGTAGCGGAGGTCACGTTGCCGGCAGTGGGAGTGCTGAAGGAGGTCACTCTGACAGACACGGTCACGCCGTCAGCGGCATAGTCCGTAGCCATCTTGCTCTTCAGATCGGAAGCAGTGGGAGTCTCGGACTCGTAGTCATACTCCAGGGCAGCGGTGTCGCTTGCCAGATAGTCGTCGACCAGCTTCTGAGCGGCTTCCAGATCCTCTTCTTCGGTGGTCTCGTCATTGACGGGGCCAACATAAGTCGCAGAGGAAACCCAGACATAGATGTCGGTGGCAACCTCGCTGTTGTCGTCGTCCACAGCAATGTAGGCGGTACCGGTCAGGTTGTAGTTCTTCAGGTAGTTGGCCATGCTGCGGGCAGAACCCTGGCTCAGGTAATAATCATTACCCTCGTCAATCAGGTCGGCGTGAGCATTCTTGCCAATGCCCAGAGTCACATTGCACTTGTCGCCAATGATGTAGTCCTCGCCAACGATGGTCAGCGTATCACCGCTGAAGGTGATCTGATCGCCGTCGGCCTTGGTCATCTCAACGACGTCGCGCTTAGCAGCGTCCTCAAAGACAGTAGCCTTGGTCACATAGCCCTTGCTGTTCTCCTTGATGTTGCGGAACAGAGTGCCGTTGGAATCGCCGCCGTCAACCAGGCTGGACTCCACGAACTTCTCAGTCTCCTTGCCATCCAGAACAACCTTGTACTTGTAGTAGGTGTCCTCGCCGGAGGTGGTCTTGTTGCCGGTGTACTTCAGCAGGAACAGATAGTCAGCAGCGCTGTTGGCGTCGTCGATGACAGCATCAGCATCCTCGCTCACGTCGATGAAGACGTACTTGGCATAGCCGGTGCTCTGCTTGTAAACCACGCTGATGGCAACGGTACCATCAAACTCTGCGCTGGTGGTGATGTCGGGCACGTTAGCCACGCCAGTGTAGGTGGTCACTTCGTCGTCAGCATCCATCACCACGAAGATGGTGGAGCTGTCGCCCTTGATGTCAGCAACACTTGCGCTCTCGTTGGTACCAATGGTGATGTCTTCGCCCTCAGCATTGGGCATAAAGCGAACCTTACCATTTGCGGTGACAACCGTCTCAGCACCGCTCACAGTTGCGTCAGCAGTAGTCAGAGGATTCTTAACAGTGCTCAGGGTGTACTTATCAGCAGAGTCCTTGCTGAAGGTGTACCAGCCGGAAGCATCGCGCATAGCGGCAGCACCAGTCTCACCGGCAACCTTCTTCACGGTGATCTCGCCGAAAGTGCCGTCGGTGAAGTAAGCATTCAGCTTCACGGTCTTGCTGTTCTCGGTGCTGGCCAGAGACTCAATGTACACATAGCTGCTGGTGCTGATGGCCTCATCGATGTAGAGGATATAGCCATACTCGTCCAGAACAACCTTGGCATCCTCGCCAATGGTGTACTCGGTGCGGCTCTGCTCCTTACCAACCAGCTTGTTGTACTTGTAAGTAGTGCCGTCGATGATGACGTTGTCAGTCTCAGTGAACTCGGAAACCTCACCGGTGACGACCTCGGCCAGCTCAGCAGACTCAATGGCCTTGCTGTCATAGGAATAAGTCACCAGGATGTAGTCGTCTTCCTTGAAGCTCTCAACATTCACATCATCGTTGTCAATGCTGTTGCCCAGAGGAGGCATGTCAATGGGGTTGTCGCTCTCGGCAGTGTCCGTGTTGATGTCAACAACCTCAAAGGTCAGAGTGCCCTTGCTGCTGCTGTAATCATCAGTGGCCTTCACCAGATAGGTGTTGATCTGCACGATGGTGACATTGTTGTCGTCGTCCATGTAAACTTCGGTCAGAACGCCGTTGCCGGACACGCCAGCAGCAGCAGAGCTGTTCTTGTTGAAGTAGTTGGAAACTGTGGGATCCTTGACCTTGGCGCCGTCCACATAGACGGTCAGATCATACTCGTCGGTCAGATCGTTGACAACGCTGGAGCCAACCAGAGTATACAGATCGCCACGCTTTGCCTTGGCAGTGTAGGTCTCCAGCAGGTCGCTGGTATCAGCATAGCTGCCGATGACATTGGACTTGTACTTCCACTCAGCGGCGGGACGGCCGAACGGATCGGTGTCGTTCTTGGTCTTGGTCAGCTTGGGGAAATACTTCTCGGCAAACTGCAGGCCCTTTGCATTCATGGTGTCGTCATAGACGCCCTGATCAGCAACCTGGGCCTTGGAGCCGGCGATGACAACCTCGGCGCCGCCGATGGAGACGGAAGTCTTGGAGTCATACTCGACCATGTCAGCCTGCAGGGTGTTGAAGGCATACAGGCAAGCTTCTTCACGGGTCACATAAGCGTTGCCGGAGAACTCGTCGTTGCCGTCGTCCAGGCCAACGCCCAGAGCGAGCTTTGCAACGTTGACTGTCCAGTTAGCACCGGTGAAGCCCTCGATCTCGCCGTCATAGCCCAGAGCGCCCAGCAGCATCTTCATGAACTGGTAGCCAGTCAGGGTGCCGGCGGGCTTGAAGGTACCATCAGCGTAGCCGTTGATGATGCCCTGCTGAGAGCAGTAGGCGATGTAGCCAGCGAACTCGTGAGTGGCAGGCACATCAGAGAAGGGAGCCGCATCAGCGCTCAGCGCAGAAGCGGTGGTGGGGCCCAGGACGAGGTTGCAGATGATCTTTGCAGCCGCGCCACGGGTCAGGGTGTTCTGAGGATTGAAGCTGCCGTCGGAATAACCGTCGACAACGCCAATCTCGGAAATCACGGCGACAGCTTCATCATAAGCAATCTTGCTGTCATCCGTGAAGTCCTTGGCGCCGGCGCTGATGGTGACCAGAGACATGGTCATAACCAGAGCCAGAGCCAGAGAAAGGAACTTCTTCATGGGGATTTCCTCCTTTAAAATTTACCGTTCTAAAGCCGCCAAATTTTCCCAACGCAGAGTATACATCCCCAAACATGGATGCTTTTGGATGCATTCCGCAGGCGGAATCTTTTTTTGGTTTTTTCCCGGCATTTTGTTGAACGTCCGAGGAGCTTTCCCATGCGCACGGCACACATACCGTGGCTAGCCTTACCCTGTATCTGTGTCGGGCTGCCGGACAAAGCATCTCTTCTGTTCATGTTGCATTTTAGCAAACCCCATTTTTGATTGCAAGTGATTTTAGCGATTTGTAACATAGTCGTAACAGAATGCGACGTATAAAATTCCGCATTCCGTATGCGGTATATGTGCTCTGTGCAGTTTGTCTTCAGATTTCGCATTTGTTATATAAATGTATCACGTATTCTGGTGCACATTTTCGTGCAGCAGCAGGAAAAAAACACGGCTGCCGCCTGGCAGCCGTGTTTTTTTGTCTTTTCCAGCAAGGCGATTTCCTTTACGTTGTCCGCTCTATCACATTGGAGAAGGAAGACCACCCGCGCGCGTCCCGGCAGACGCCGACGTAGCGTTCCCGCAGCTCCCAGGATGTCCCTGTGGTATACAGCGGAGCCAAGGTACTGTCGTCCAGCAGCAGCGCCTCCGCATCGTGAAGGCAGCCCATCCGGGCGGTGCCATCCTCTGCGCTTGCAATAATGGACAACAGCGTGTCGTATGCACTGTTGGCGTATCCAGTGACATTATCCAAGCTGTCGGTGGCCCATTGCATCAAGAAGCACTCCGCATCGTTTCCAACGGCGCTGATCCATGTGCCCGCCAGTGTATACGCTCCGCTCTGCAATGCCGTTTCCAGCTCCTCTGCCGCCAGTGCCACGGGCGTCACCTGAATTTGAAGCGTATCCCGCCACATCTGTGTCAAAGCCGCCGCCACCGCGGCATTTGCCCCCTCATCTGTATAGTAGTACTCCAGACCGTCGATCCCGCGGCCATTGTCATAGCCCGCCTCGCTCAAAATGGCCCGGGCCTGTTGGCACAAATCCGCATAGTGATCCGGATCGTTATCCAGCAGCGCGCCGTTCTCCGTCCGGAAATCCTCTCCATCAGATCCGGGAACACCGGGCGGCACCAGCCCCTCTGCACTTTTAGCGGCAGCCCCCGCCGCCCGGGCCAATGCATTTCGGTCAATCACCAGCGTCATCGCCTGGCGAACCGCTTGATCTGCCAAAACCTCCTGGCTGCTGTTCAGCAGCACCGTGTAGGTTCCAAGTTCCGGTGTCAGTGCTGACGTCTCGGCCGCCGCCAATTCCGCCAGCTGTGTCACCGGCAGGCTCCACACAAAGTCTACCGTCTTCTCCTCATAAAGTGTCCAGGCCTCATCTGCCGTCTCTGCAAAGCGGAAGGTCAATTCCAGCGGCCCGCTGCCGTCCGTATAATATTTATCGTTCGATACAGTTCGGAGATACTCACCGGGCACATATTCCGCCGGCGTATAAGGGCCGTTGGTCACCAGCGAAGTCACCTTTGACCACCATTTTTCCGGCACTTCCGCCAAGGCCTCCCCGTCTGCCTGGGCTGCCGTCATCTGGTCCCGCCATTTTTGAATGACATCTTTCCGCAGCGGCAGAGTAGCGGGAGCTGTGCAGACCTGGGTCAAGAACCAATCGTATCGGCCATTGAGCACTACGATGAACGTGTTGTCGTTCTTGGCGCTCACCTGCAGCAAGGAAACGTCACCCGTCTCCTGTACCTCATCATATCCAGCCACCACAGAGAGAATCGACTGATAGGGGGAATTGCTGGCAGGATCCGCCAGCCGCTGCCAGGCAAAGACAAAGTCATCCGCTTTCACGCTGCGGCCATCAGACCATTTTGCCCCCCGCAGCCGGAAGGTATAGGTAACCGTGCCGTCGTAATTCTCTTCCTGGTCCACGCTTTTCGCAATTCCGTTTGCTACTGTTGTTTCACCGGAGACATCCACAGTTGTCCGCATCAGATTTTCATAAAGGCTCATTAAAACAGTCTGATCTGCCGAATTTTCCGCATAAATTGGATCCAAACTCTCCGGTGCACCGCCGGCGCAGACGGACAGCGTCACGCCATCCGTTCCACTGCCGCAGCCTGCCAGTGTGCACATACACAGCACGACTGCCAATACAAGTGCCGTGTACCGTTTCCAAGCTCTCATACAACGTCTCCTCTATCTGGCATATCAAAGATAGACGCCGCTGTTCGCGGCGGCATCTCAAAAAATTCAGAGCGTTGTTATTATAAAGAATTTTCCCGCCTTTGTAAAGTAATACCGCTTAAAAAGTAACAAAAAATTACAAAATTTAGGGTTTGTTCATAATATCAGCCAATCGTTTGCTTTCATCTCCAGGCAGCTAAAAGCGCCCGGCCAACTCTGGCCAGGCGCAGCTTTCAGGTATCCTCTTCCAGGTTCCCGTTTTCGCCAAATTTTACCGGCACAATTTCATTTCGGGTGTTTTTTGCGATGTCGTCAATCCGCATTTTAGAGGGATAGTCCGCGATAAATGTCACAGCAATCCCCTGCCGCTTCGCCCGGCCGGTACGGCCGATACGGTGAATATAGTCCTGATTCTCATCTGGCACGTCACAGTTAAAAACAATGTCCACATCGTCCACGTCGATACCGCGGGCAGCCACATCCGTGGAGACAAATACCCGAAGGGCTCCCCGCCGAAACTTGTCCATCACCTGTTCCCGCTTTTTCTGGGGAATATCTCCGTGAATACATTCCGCATCAATACCCTGCATCTGTAAAAACTTCGTAACGCGCTCTGTCGCACCCTTTGTATTACAAAAGGCCATCGCCCGTTCAAATCCGGTTTCCTCCAGAATTTTAGCAATGGCATCCGCCTTGCCGTTATAGCTGACATCCATGCGGAACTGCTTGATGTCCGGTTTATTTTGCTCGTCCTCCCGAACCGTAACCTCTTCCGCATCCCGCTGGTATACCCAGGCGATGTCCATCACCTCCCGGGAGATGGTGGCGGAAAACAGGCCAAGATTCTTTCGCTTGTCCATCCAGTCCAGCAGTCGGGTCACATCGTGAATAAAGCCCATATCCAGCATTCGGTCCGCTTCGTCCAGCACAACGGTCTGGGCGGTGTCCACCCGAACGGTACGGCGCTTCATATGGTCGGAGAGCCGCCCAGGGGTAGCCACCACAATCTGCGGCCGCTTTTTCAGTGCGTCAATCTGTTTTCCAATTGGCTGGCCGCCGTAAAGGCAGACGATGCGGACACCAGGTTTAAACGCCGCAATATCCCTCAGCTCCCCGGTAATCTGAATGGCCAGTTCCCTGGTAGGGGCCAGGATAACCGCTTGAACGCTCTCGTCCTCCGGATCGATGTGCTCGACAATGGGGATTCCATAGGCAAATGTCTTTCCCGTACCGGTAGGGGCCTTGGCAATCACGTCCTTCCACGCCATCATCGGTGGAATGCACCCCGCCTGCACTGGCGTTGAAGCCTCAATTTCCCGTTTTTCAATGGCCCGCATAATCTCCGGTGACAGCCCAAGGCTGTCAAACCGGACGCCTTCTTTCAATTCCATGTCTGATTCCTTTTCTTTCGTTTCCAATTCCTTACACTCCGGTGCGGTCTTTTCCTTGCATGAAACCGGCAAAAATACCGCAAACTGAAAAATGTCGTTATTTATTATACCTTGAAATACAAAGCTTGTAAAGCTTCTGTAAAAAACGGCAAAAAGTCATTATTTTTATAAATATCATTTATTTTTTCTGTTATTTTTCATTTTATAAAACTGTTTCCATTCATATCATATTTTACCATCTTTGTGCAGATAATATGATGTTCTCCATAGTAAAATTGTGTATTTTGTCGCATTGTGATTCATTTTTTATGCTAGATTATTTTTGTATGGGATACCGGATTTGGACACTGCCGAACATGGTGTGGAGCAAGGGGGACGATCGGAATGGATTATGTGCGGATTTTACGAGATCTTCGGGAGGATGCCGATAAAACGCAGACCCAAATCGCTGAAGTTCTCGGGACTTCTCAAACCATGTATGCGCGTTATGAGCGCGGTGCGAACGAGCTGCCAATCCACCACTTAATTACATTAAGCAAATATTACGGTGTCAGCACCGATTATCTGCTTGGTCTTACAAAAGAGCGCTGAAAAATGAGGGCAGGAAAGAATCCTGCCCTCATTTTTTATGCAGATTTTGTTATTTGTGGGGGACATGCCAGATATTCTCCGCATACTGCGCCACAGCCCGGTCCGCCGCAAAGATGCCGCTGCGGGCAATATTGTGCAGACTCATGCGATTCCAGCGCTCGGTATCCGTGTAGACCTCTGTCATTTTCCGCTCCGCCTGGCAGTAGCTGGAAAAATCCGCCAGAAGCAAATACTCATCCGCCGCGCTGCCCTGGGTGCCAAACAGCAGTCTCTGGTACAAGTCCTCATACTGAACGCCATCCCGAAATCCGGTGCGCAGCGCATCCAGGCAGCGGTGCAATACCACATCCCTGCTGTAAAGCCTCTGTGGGACGTAATTTCCCTCTCTGAGCCTTGCCACTTCGTCTGCCCGGAGGCCGAAGAGGAACATATTCTCGTCGCCCAGTACCTCGTGCATTTCCACATTCGCACCATCCAATGTGCCTATGGTCAGCGCACCGTTCATCATGAACTTCATGTTGCCTGTGCCGCTGGCCTCCTTGCCGGCCAGCGAGATCTGCTGGCTGACCTCGCTGGCCGGCATCAGTTTCTCTGCCAGGGACACTCGGTAATTCTCCAGGAACACCACCTGCAGCTTGTCTTTGCACACAGGGTCATGGGCAATCTGATCCGCAAGGGAATTGATAAGGTGAATAATCCGCTTGGCCACAGCGTATCCCGGAGCCGCCTTGGCGCCAAAGAGGAAGGTATGAGGCTGGATAATGGTGCCGGGGTCATCCTGCAACTTCTGATACAGTGCGATGATATGCAATACGTTTAAAAGCTGCCGCTTATACTCATGAAGCCGCTTGACCTGCACATCAAAGATCGCATCCGGATTCAGGACGACTCCCTGCGTCTTATGCGCATAGGCGGCAAAGGATTCCTTGTTGGCCCGCTTGATTTCCGCAAGGCGCTGCCATACATTTGGATCTTCCGCAAAGGCATCCAGTTTCCGCAGGCTCTCCGGCCGGAGCAGGTAGGCATCTCCGCCGGTCAATTCCCGAATCAGGGCATCCAACCCCGGATTGATCTCGCTGAGCCACCGGCGGTGGTCGATGCCGTTTGTCACGTTCTGGAATTTCCAAGGCTCCATGGCGCAGGCATCCTTGAAAACCTCGCTGCGCAAAATTTCGGAATGCAAGCCGCTGACGCCGTTTACCGCCATTCCCCCGGCGATGCAGAGGTTTGCCATCCGCACCTCTCCGCCCCAGATGATCGCCATTTTCTCCGTCTTGGCGCCATCATGATAATAATCGTCCACTTTTCTCTGCCAGCGGCCGGAGATCTCCTGAAGAATCTGCCAAATACGGGGCAGCAGACGCTGCACCAAATCCTGCGGCCACCGCTCCAGAGCCTCCGCCAAAACTGTGTGGTTTGTATAGGCCACCGAGCGCGTAGTAATCCCCCACGCCTCGTCCCAGCCCATGCCGGCCTCGTCAATCAAAATCCGCATCAGCTCCGGAATCACCAGCGCCGGATGGGTATCGTTGATTTGAATCACATTCTTCTCATGGAAATTTTTCAGCGTACCGTAAGTCTCCAGGTGCTTGGCCGTAATGGACTGCATCGTGGCGGACACAAAGAAATACTGCTGTTTCAGCCGCAGGGATTTTCCCTCATAGTGATTGTCCTCTGGATAGAGAACCTTGGCAATGGTTTCCGCCATTGCCTCCTCTTCCGTGGCCTTCAGGTACTCGCCTCTGGAAAACAGGGACATGTCCACGGGCTTTGTGGAACGCGCGTCCCACAGCCGCAGCACGTTAACATGCCCCGTTCCGTATCCGGCAACCTCCATGTCGCAGGGAATTGCCTGCACGATGGTGGCTCCTTCGTTAACGATGTGGAGATGTCCGTCCTGCCAAAACTCCCGGATTGTGCCGCCAAAGCTCACCTCTCTGGCCTCTGCAGGCTTTGGCAGCAGCCAGGCAGCCCCTAAATCCTTCCAGTTGTCAGGCAGCTCCACCTGCTGGCCCTCTACGATTTTCTGCTTGAAAATACCAAGCTCGTAGCAGATGGAATAGCCAGTGGCGGGAATTTCCAGCGTGGTCATGGAGTCCAGATAACAGGCCGCCAAGCGGCCCAAGCCGCCGTTTCCAAGCGCTGCGTCCGGTTCGACCTCAAAGATATCGGCGGCCTGGAACCCCAAATGCTCCAGTGCCTCCCGCAGCTGCGGCAAAAGGCCCAGATTATAGGCGTTTTTCATCAGGCTGCGGCCCATCAAAAATTCCAGGGACAGGTAATGCACCTGCTTCTTTTTGTCGCGCCGTGTCTCCTGGCGGGTTTCCACCTCCCGCAGGGTCATCATATCCCGCAGGACCAATGCGCTGACGCGCATCATCTCCTGATCCGTGGCCTCCTCAGGCGTCTTTCCAAAGCTCAGCATCAGCTTGGCGGCGAGGGCTTCCTCCAGTACATTTGCAGTCAATGGTCTCATGCGTCTTCCTTACTCCGCCGACGGTTCTTTCTTCCTCGTCTTCGCGGCGGCTCCATTCTTTAAAGTGTTTTCCCGGCTTGTGGATGACTTTTTTACAGTCTTTGCAGCTTTTTTCACGGTCTCCGCTTTTTTCCCCGTACCCGCCCGCTTTGCGGGCTCTTTTTCTGCAGCGGTTTTTTTCACACATTCCTGTTCTGCCGTTCTCTCAGGGGCAGCATGGGCCTTCTCCGCAGCAGGGCGCATAGCCTCTTGTTTTTCCGGCACCTGGACCAGTGCCGTTGTGGGCCGCAGAATCACGTCCGTTCTCTGGTCCGCGGAGTTCTCCGTCTGCTCCGGATCCGGCCAGGGCTGGCCCGTAATTCCTGCATAAATATGCAGATACTCCCTGGCGCTGCGCCCCCAACTGAAGTCGCTGTCCATGGCTCTTGCCCGCAGACGGGTGAATGCGTCGCGGTTGTTTCTGTAAAGTTCCACAGCTTCCCGGATCACGTACAGCATATCTCCGCTGGCATAATTGGCAAAGGTAAATCCGTTGCCGGCGTCCCGCCAGGACTCATAGGGCTGAACGGTATCCTTCAGTCCCCCGGTTTCCCTAACAATGGGCACTGTGCCATAGCGCATGGCGATCATCTGTGAAAGGCCGCAGGGCTCGCTCTTGGACGGCATCAAAAACAAGTCTGCCCCGGCGTAGATTGCCATGGACAATTCTTCGTGGTAGTCCAGGCAGACCGCCATCCGCCCCGGATACTGCTGCGCAGCCCAGTGGAAAAACTCCTCGTACTTTTTATCGCCCTTCCCCAGTACAACCAGCTGCAGCGGAAGCTCCATCATATCATGGAGCACCTCACAGATCAAGTCCAGGCCCTTATGGCTCACCAAGCGGCTGACAATCCCGACGATGGGCACATCCGCCTCCTCCCGCAGCCCCATCAGCTTCTGAAGCTCCGCCTTGTCTATGGCCTTTCCGGACATGTCCGCCGCAGAATAGCAGGCGGCGATATTGAGATCCCGGGACGGATCATATCTCTGCACGTCAATTCCATTGAGCACACCGGAGAGTTTATAGCTGCACTGGCGCATAATGCCGTCCAGCCGATGAGCAAAGTAGCTGAGTTTCAGTTCATTTGCATAAGTGGGAGATACAGCGTTTACGGCATCTGCGCAGAGAATAGCCGCCTTCAGCAGGTTGACATCTCCGTCCATCAAAATCGTGCCGTCATCCGCCCATCCGTGATCCAAGCCGAACAGATCACCTAAGGTCTCCAAACCATAGCGCCCTTGGTATTCAATATTATGGATGGTCAGTACGGTCCGAATGCTGCGCAGCCTCTCCTCCCGTACGCCATCATCCTTCAAATACACCGGAATCAGGGCCGTCTGCCAGTCATTGCAGTGGAGTACATCCGGCCAGAAGTTTATATGCGGCAGCATCTGCACCACTGCCCGGGAGAAAAATCCGAACCGTTCACCGTCGTCCATATAACCGTACAGATCCGGCCGCCGGAAATACTGCTCATTATCCAAGAAGTACCAGGTCACGCCGTCCTTTTTGATAGAGAACAGCCCGCAGTATGCATGACGCCAGGCAAGATCCACATAATCAAAGCCCAAGAATGTCAGCTGATTCTCAAATTTCTCCTTAACCCGCTGGTACAGCGGCAGTATCACCGCTACCTCGGCCCCCTGGGCTGCCAGTGCAGCCGGCAGGGATCCGGCCACGTCTGCAAGGCCGCCCGTTTTGCAGAAAGGCACCGCCTCGCTGGTCGCATACAGGATTTTCATAAACGTCTCCTTTCCACATAGGAACACTCATTCCGGAACACTCCGGGCATGTTAAATCTGCGCACCCTTTGCCAATACAATCGGATAGGAGCTGTGTCCCATCAATGTCCGGTCCGGCAAGACTTCTACATTCTTATCGGCAATAATGTATGCCAGCTCCGCATTGCGGCGGACCGTCGTCTCCTTAAACAGCACACAGTTGCGGACCACCGCACCGGACTCCACGCTCACGCCGGGAAAGAGAATGGAATTTTCCACAATTCCTTCAATACAGCACCCGTCCGCCACCATGGAGTTTAAGCATCGGCCATCCGGGCCGATGTAGGCAGAGGACTTATCGGCACCTTTGGCCAGGATAGGCCGATCCAGGCGAAACAGATCCGCACGGATGGCCGGATCCAACAGCTGCATGCTGCGGTCGTAATATTCCTGTACGGAGCGAATCTGGGCAGCAAATCCGTTCCAGATATAGCTGCGCAGATACAGCGGCCCCTTCCGGGCCTGCAGCACATCCCGTCTCCAACTGTACTCATCACGGCTGGTACAGTCATCTACCAACTCCTTCAGCAGTGCGGTGGATAGGACATAGACCTCCAGTCCCCGATAGCCCCGGGGGGTATGCAGATGATACAGCACGTCCGTAACACGGCCATCCTGGTCAAGCTGAAAATAGGTACCATTCTCTGTTTCAAAGCTGTCGTTTCCGCAAACCACCGTGATATCCGCGCCAGACTCCACATGGCTTCTGTAAATATCAGAGAGAGGCAGGTTCACCACCAAATCCCCCTCCATCATCACCACATAGTCCTGCCGGATGGTATCCAGATAGGAGCGCACATCCGCCAGCGCCTCCATCTTCCCCCGGAAAGCGCTCTTTCCGCCCCACTTTTTCTTGTAATCGAACAGCGGCAGCACCTTCAGCCCGCCCCGCTTACGGGAAAGGTCCCAGTCCTTCCCCGTGCCCAAGTGGTCAAGCATGCTCTGATAGGGACCATGGAGCACGATGCCGACGTCGGTAACGCCGGCGTTTACCAGATTTGACAGGGCAAAATCCACTGCCCGGTACCGGCCGCCGAAGGGAATGGAAGAGGCAGCGCGAATCTCTCCAAGCTCCCGCAGGTTATTGCGCTTTTCGTAGGAAAAAATCATGCCGTGCAGCCCGTTCATCTGGACACCTCCTTACCGTTCCGATCCAGCATGGTGCCGGCCGGTACCCGCCGTTCTTCCTCCAGGGTGCAGTCCGGCGCCAGCACGGTCAGTCCCCATTGCTCCGCTGCTGTCTGCTCTGGTGTTCCGCCTACGTGGCAGCCTCGCCCCACATGGCAGCGTTCGCCCAAGATGGCATATTCCACCACCGCTCCCGGCTCCACCGTCACGCCCGGCAGCAGCACCGAGTAGCTGACCCGTGCGCCTTCTCCGATATGGACCAGCGGCGACAGAACAGAATTTTCTACCGTTCCCTCAATGTCACTGCCACGGTTAAAGGCACTGTGGCTCACCTTGGAACGGTATCCCAGAAATGCAGGCGACGCATTGATGGAGCGGGCGTAGACAGGCCAGGATTCATCCAAAAGATCCAGTCCGGACTCCGGGGACAGCATATCCATATTGGCATCCCACAAGGACTCCAGTGTCCCCACATCCTTCCAGTAGCCGGAAAAGCGATATGCCGCCATCCGCTCTCCGGCCGCCAGCATTGCCGGAATCACATTCTTGCCAAAGTCATTTTCCGAAGCGGAATCTGCCTCATCCGCCTCCAGATATTTCCGCAGCACCTTCCAGGAAAACACATAGATGCCCATGGACGCCAGGTTACTCTTGGGGTCCTTTGGCTTCTCTGCGAATTCCGTCACATAATCGGAGTCGTCTACATTCATGATGCCGAATCTGGATGCCTCTGCCCAAGGTACCTCCATGACGGAAATGGTGCAGGCTGCGCCGGCAGCTTTATGGCGCGCCAGCATTTTGGAGTAATCCATCTTATAGATATGGTCACCGGAGAGAATGACCACATATTCCGGGTCATACAGATCCACAAATCCGATGTTCTGGTAAATCGCATTTGCCGTCCCCTTGTACCAGGTACCACCCTCGCTGCCCATGTAGGGCGGCAGGACATGAACGCCGCCGGAGGAGCCGTCCAAATCCCACGGCTGGCCGCTTCCAATGTAACTGTTTAATTCCAACGGGCGGTACTGTGTCAGCACCCCCACCGTATCAATACCGGAATTGGTACAGTTGGACAGCGGGAAATCAATGATGCGGTATTTTCCGCCGAAAGCCACTGCGGGCTTGGCCATTTCGCTGGTGAGAACGTACAGGCGGCTACCTTGGCCGCCTGCCAGCAGCATCGCAATGCACTCCTTTTTCATGTCGTCTCCATCTCCTTTGCCTGTTTTTTCTTCCGCGGCTGTGGAAACACGCCCTCTCCACGCAGGAACACCGCACCGAAAGCCGGAACCCGGATTGCAACGGAACAGGCTCTGCCGTGGGTAGAAATTCCTTCCACAACTACCGGGCCTGTATCGCCGAATCCGTCTCCGCCATAGGCAGTGTCATCCGTATTAAACGCAGGGACATACCGTCTGTGGGACGGCACTCCCATCCGGTAATTTTCATAGGTATTGGGAGAAAAATTCACCGCGCACAGCAGATCCCGCCCCCGCTTGTCTTTTCTCAGAAACGCCACCATATTGTTATGGTTGTCATCGGATACCAGCCACTCAAACCCTGCCCAGTCGAAATCAACCTCCCATAAGGCCGCTTCCCGTTTGTAAAAGGTATTGATATCCCGAAAGAACTGCTGCGTCTGCTGGTTTTCCTGCTGCTCCAGCAGATACCAGTCCAGCTGTCCATTGTCATCCCACTCGTGCCACTGGCCAATTTCCGGCCCCATAAACATCAGCTTTTTCCCCGGGTGGGCCAGAAGATAGGCATAAAATCCCCGAAGGCACCGCAGCTGGTTTTGATAATCGCCCGGCATCTTTCCCACAAGGGAGCCCTTCATATGCACCACCTCGTCGTGGGAGATGGGCAGCACAAAGTTTTCCGAAAAAGCGTACATCATAGAGAAGGTAATGTCCCGGTGGTGGTCCTGGCGGAACCATGGATCCAATTTCAAATAGTGGCACATGTCGTTCATCCAGCCCATGTTCCACTTTAGGTTGAAACCCAGCCCGCCCGTCTCCGGCGGGCGGGTCACCAGCGGCCAGGCCGTGGACTCCTCCGCAATCATCAGCACCTGGGGATTCACTGCAAATGCCATGCGGTTGAGTGCCTGCAAAAAGGCCACGGCCTCCAGGTTTTCTCTCCCGCCGTCCTTGTTGGGCGTCCATGGACGTCCCTCCCGTCCATAGTCCAGATACAGCATGGAGGCCACAGCGTCTACCCGCAGCCCGTCGATGTGGTACTCCTCCAGCCAGAACCGGGCGGAAGAGAGGAGAAAGCTCAGCACCTCCGGCCGTCCGTAGTCAAAGACCCGGGTCCCCCATCCAGCGTGCTCCCACTTGTTGGGGTCGCTGTACTCATAGCAGCAGGCCCCGTCAAATTCGTACAGGCCCTGCTCGTCCTTGCAGAAATGAGCGGGCACCCAGTCCAGAATCACTGCAATGCCGTTTTTGTGCATGTGGTTCATAAACCACTGGAAGTCTGCCGGGGTTCCGAACCGTGAAGTGGGGGCAAAATAACCTGTGCACTGATAGCCCCAGGAAGCGTCCAGAGGGTGCTCCGTCACCGGCAGCAGTTCAATGGCCGTATAGCCCATGTCCTTGACATAGGCTGCCAATTCTTTCGCCAAGGTCCGGTAATCGAGAAAGTCTCCATTTTCCCGCTTGCGCCAGGAGCCCAAATGCACCTCGTAGATGTTCAATGGCGCGTTGTAAATAGGATGCTTTGCCTGCCGCTCCCGAAATTTTTCATCGCTCCAGCGAAATCCGCCGATGTCATACAGCTTACTGGCGGTGGCAGGCCGTGTCTCCGTGTGGAAACCGTAGGGATCTGCCTTATATCGGATCTTTCCATCCGTGCCTTGTATCGCATATTTGTAAGACGTATAGACCACCAGGTCCGGTATAAACCCCTCCCAGATCTCACCGCTGCGGCGCAGGCGGTTGGCAGATACATCCCAGTGATTAAAATCGCCCACCACAGAAACGGCGGCGGCGTGCGGCGACCAGACGCGAAACGTCCAGCCCGCTCTCCCCCGCTTCCTCTCTGGGTGGGCGCCAAACCACTGCCATCCATCTGTCAGGGTTCCTGCATGAAATCGGTCTCTCCATTCGCTGTTTGTCATGTCGAGCTCCTCTCCTCCAGCCGTCCTGTAGTGGCAGAAGCACGTACTTTCCCTGCGTTCCATGTGCTCAATCGGTCTTCCGGCGGTTCATTTGTTGAGTTTATTATACTTCCTGGCGAAAATACCGTCAAGAACTGTCCTGTCGAAAAGGAAATCAGATATCTGGCATATTTCGCTAATATTTTTTTGATTTTTCAAAAAATTTTATACCACTTATCCAATATTAAATTGCATTTTACTGAAACTTTTCCAGAATTTAAGTCGTCTTATTATACGCTTTCTGTTTATTCCGTGAATAAGCAGTGCTTTGGAGAGGAGTGTTTCCATGAAAGAGTTGTTTTTTGCAGTCGTTTTTTTAACGCTGCTCACTGCCTGTCGTCAAACGGTGCCATCAGAGCAGCCTGCGGAAGCGTTGGAGCCAGCCCTCGTTTCCATCACCGCAGAAGAGGGCGCTCAGGTACTGGAGGACCAGTTGGGCACAGTGGATGAAGCCGCAGGAAATTCCATGTCCTATGGTTACGAGGGCACTGTAACGCTGGATGGTACGGAGTACTATAATTATCGGGTTTCCTGGTTGGTGAATGGAGACCATCTTTCCTACCTGACCAATTATCTGGTTTCTACGGATGGGCGGGTGGTTCAGGAATACCTGCTGGATGCGCCTGCTGCTTAAGAAAAAACCGTCTGCTCGCCGCAGACGGTTTTTTTGCCAAATGAAACCACTTCGCTATCCTGTATAGGCAAACAAATCCTGCGGATACTATCTTTTGCCAAGCAGCAATGCATGATGAGACGAAAGAATCTGAAAAGCAGAAGGAGTTTTCAATATGAAGGCAACTGGAATTGTGCGGCGGATTGATGACTTGGGCCGAGTCGTTATTCCAAAGGAAATCCGCCGCACCATGCGTATTCGCGAGGGAGACCCCCTGGAAATTTACACCAGCCGCGACGGCGAGGTGATTTTTAAAAAGTACTCTCTATTGGGCGGTGTGGAAGACTTTGCCGCCCAGTTGTGCGACACTATGAGTCGTTCCACTGGCAGTATTTGTGCCGTGACCGATCGGGACACGATTATTGCCGTGGCCGGCGGCGGCAAGCGGGAACTTATGGGACGGCACATCACACCGGAGCTGGAACAGATTATGGAAAGCCGCAAAATATACAGCTATACGGGGGAAACCAGGCCTATCCCAGTATCCGACAGCACGGATAAGCTGTTGACGACTGTAGCGGCCCCCATTCTGGCCGAAGGGGATCTGCTGGGGCTTGTGTTGTTTATCAGCAATGACACGCCCACTGTCACTGGTGACGCAGAGTACAAGCTGGCTCAAACCATTGCCGCATTTTTAGGCCGGCATATGGAGAGCTGACTTCGCTTTCCGGCGGATGCCCCGTGGGGCATCCGCTTTTTTGATGGAAAAAGACATCTCCGCAGCAGTACGCTATGGATGCATCCGGCAATGGGCCTAAAAAGTGTTTTTCCATTTTACAGTTTTTAGTAGAAATTACAGCTTTGATTTTCCAGAAAATTCCGCTAAACTAAACATAATTTTGTGATTTGCAGATGGCTTGCCTTTTTGCAAATGATAAGCGGATGTGCACCGTATCCAGGAGATTACAATCATGTGAGGAGAGAAAACCATGACCTTTGCTGCGTGGATTAAGGCAATCGACGATGTCGTCTGGGGCCCTGTTATGCTGGTGCTGCTGGTGGGTACCGGAATTTTTTTGACTGTCCGTACAAAATTTCTTCCTTGGCGAAATTTGGGATATGCGCTGCACAGCGTGATGAGTAAAGAGGCCCGTACGAAATCCCGGGGAACCGGAGATGTGTCCCCCTTCTCCGCGCTGATGACGGCTCTTGCCGCTACCATCGGCACCGGCAACATTGTGGGGGTCGCCACAGCGCTGGCATCCGGAGGCCCCGGCGCATTGGTATGGATGGAGATCTCTGCTGCGTTTGGCATTACCTCCAAGTTTTCCGAATGTATGCTGGCGGTCAAATACCGGGAGGTCAATGATCGGGGCGAGATGTCCGGCGGCCCGATGTACACCATGCAAAAGGCACTGAAGTGGAAAGGGTTCGGCGCCGTCTTGGCCTTTTTGTTTGCCCTGTTCACTGTCATTGCTTCCTTTGGTATTGGCGACATGACCCAGGCTCACTCTATTGCAGAATCCATTTATGATACATTCTCCGTCCCCACATGGATTGTGGGCGCCGTCATCACGGTTCTGGCACTGGTCGTCGTGATCGGTGGCATTAAAAGTATTTCCAAGGTCTCCTCCGTTGTAGTTCCGGTCATGGCCATCTTCTATTTAATCGCCGGCCTTCTTGTCATCGCCGGCAATATCCGTATGGTTCCATCTGCCATTGTGAGCATGTTCCAAATGGCCTTCAGCCCCTCCGCTGCCGCTGGAGGCTTTGCGGGTACCATCACCACCTCTGTCCTGAATGCCGCCCATTACGGAGTGGCCCGGGGATGCTTTTCCAACGAAGCCGGTATGGGGTCGGCCGCCATCACCGCCGCCTCCGCCACCACGGATCACCCTGTCCGCCAAGGCTATATCAACATGACCGGCACCTTCTTTGACACCATCGTGATCTGCACAGTCACCGGCCTTTCCATCTGCTCCTCCGGAGTGCTGGGCACCTTGGATCCAGCCACCGGAAAGGTGGTGGATGGGGCCGCTCTGACGATTTTGGCGTTTGAAACGGTTCTTGGCCGGGCTGGGGCTGTCTTGGTGACCATTGGTATCGCACTGTTTGCCTTTTCCACAATTCTGGGATGGGAGTACCATGGTGAAAAGGCCTTTGAGTACCTTTTCGGCATGAAGCCCGTCATGGTTTACCGGGTGGTCTTTGCACTGGTGGCCTATGTGGGCGCCACCCAGTCCCTGGATGTAGTTTGGAATATCTCTGATATTTTTAACGCGTTGATGGCCGTTCCCAACCTGATCTGCCTGCTCCTGCTCTCCGGCACTGTCGCCCGCGAAATAGAAAAATTTCAGCCGGAGGTAGAACTGCAGAAAAAGGCCTGGCGGCAGGCCCGGCGCTGACCGCATTCCTCCCACTTGATATGGACGGCGTGGTTTTCACCGCGCCGTCCTGTCTGATTTTTAGCCTTTTCCCCCATAATCTGTAAATTTTCCGTGATGGAGTTGCATTTTCCTGTTTTAATGGTATATTAGTTCTGTTCAGGAATTTGAAGCAAAGGACTTGATAGTATGACAAAAATTGACATTGTCTCCGGCTTTCTTGGCGCCGGTAAGACAACCCTTATTAAAAAGCTGCTGGCCGAGGCATTCCAGGGTGAGCAGCTGGTGCTGATTGAAAATGAGTTCGGCGAAATCAGCATTGACGGCGGTTTTTTGAAGGAATCCGGCGTCCAGATCTCCGAGATGTCCTCCGGCTGCATCTGCTGCTCCCTGGTGGGTGACTTCGGTCAGGCGCTGCAGGATGTGCAAAGTCAGTTCCACCCCGACCGCATTCTCATTGAGCCCTCCGGCGTGGGAAAGCTCAGCGACGTGATCGTGGCGGTGCAGAATACGGTGGCGGATATTCCGGATATGCAGCTCAACAGCTTTGTCACTGTTGCGGACGCCACCAAGGTCAAAGTCTATATGAAGAACTTCGGCGAGTTCTACAACAATCAGATTGAATCCGCCGGCACCATCGTCCTCTCCAGAACGCAGAAGCTCTCCCAGGAGAAGCTGGAATCCGCCGTCACCATGCTGCAGGAAAAGAATCCCGGTGCCGCCATTTTGACAACTCCCTGGGACGATCTGAGCGGGGCGGTCATTCTGTCGGCCATGGAAAAGGTCTCTCTTGCGGACGAGCTTCTGGCCAAAATGCGGGCGGAGCATGAGGCGGAAGAGGCTGAGCACGCGCACCACCATGATCATGACCACCATGAAGGGCATGACGGGGAAGAGCACGACCATCACCACCATGACCACGAAGAGCACGAGGCGCATGCCCACCATCACGATCATGACCACGAGTGTGCGGATCCAAACTGTTCCTGCCACCACCATCACCATCACGCGGACGAGGTGTTCACCTCCTGGGGCAGGGAGACACCCAAGCCCTTCACCCAGGCGGAAGTTGCGCGCATCCTGACGGCGCTGGACTCCGGCGACTACGGCAAAATTCTCCGCGCGAAGGGAATTGTCCCCTCCGCAGGCGGCGCATGGCTGGAGTTCGACTATGTACCGGAGGAGCACGATGTCCGCAGCGGGCACCCGGATTACACGGGACGGCTGTGCGTCATCGGCGCGGAGCTGAAGGAAGACAAACTGGCTGAGCTTTTCGGCCTGTAATTCCGGAAAGGAAACGGACTTTACAATGGCTGATATTCCTGTTTATCTGATTGCCGGCTTTTTGGACGGCGGCAAAACCAATTTCATCAACGGCATCTTGGAGGACGGCTTCGCCCGTCAGGACAAAACCCTTCTCATCTGCTGTGAGGAGGGCGAAGAGGAATACGAAAAAAAGGCCCTGGACAATGTAACGGTCGTCACCATTGAAGCGGAAGAGGATTTGAAGTGCTCCTACCTGAAGGAATTGGAAAAACAGCTTCACCCCAAGCAGGTTTTGATTGAGTACAACGGTATGTGGCAGATGGAACGCCTTTACCGGGAGGTTCTTCCGGCCAACTGGGTGCTCTATCAGATTATGACTTTTGTCCATGCCCCTACCTTTGAGATGTACGCCAAGAACATGGGACAGCTGATGATGGAGAAAATCACCAATGCTGATATGTTGGTATTCAATCGTTGTACACCTGCCCTGCGGGATGCCCTGCGAAAGCGAAACCTGCGGATGGTGAATCGGCGGGCGGACATCTATCTGGAAAACGAAGACGGCACCAGCGAAGACTATCTCACCGGCGATGAGTGCCCCTTTGATCTGAATCAGGAGATCATCGACATTCCGGACGATGACTTCGGCGTGTGGTATGTGGACGTGATGGATCACCCGGATCGCTACGACGGAAAGCTGGTTCACATGAAGCTGGTCATGTGCCACTCCAAAAAGTATCCCGGTATTCACTGCCCCGGCCGCTTTGCCATGGTGTGCTGTGAAAACGATGTCACCTTCTTCGGCCTCATCGCCAAGGGTGAGGGACTGGACCAGTATGAGAACCGGGACTGGATTGAGGTCACCGCGAAGATGAGCGTGGAAAAGCATAAGGCGTACAGAGGCAAAGGGCCTGTGATGAATGTGCTCTCCATTGCCCCCTGCGAAAAGCCCGGTCAGGAAGTCGTGACATTCTGACGGGTTCTGACAAAAACGGATACACTTCGTAATATTATGACAGGAAACTCCCCTCTGTTGTCAAACAGAGGGGAGTTTCCTGTCAGTCAGCAGGCGTCACGGCCGCAAAGTCACCGCTGCTATTTTTCTCAAAGAGTCTGTGATTTTCATCCAGCAGCCTGGGAAAGGCATGGATGCCTTGCTGGTCCGGCAGGACAAATACTTCCAGCACATAGCCCATCCGGATGGGGCCGGTGTAGGTGATGCCGCTGTTTTCAAAGGTGTAATAGCAGGCCTCCTTCGGCAGGTTCCATCCGCCCAGAACAATGACCGCCTCCTGGGGCGTTCCAAAGTTCCAGCTGCTGAGCTCTCCTTCCTCCACTCCCTGCAAAGAGCCATTGGCTCGCCAGCGGTTCGAAAATACCGGATCCCGGTCATAGATGCAAAGGTCCCAGCCGCTGCCATCCTCTTCCACGCACAGAGCCGCCAGATAGTCCCCTCGCCGCTTCAGATCCACGATAGAAAGCTCCCCCGGAGCAAACCGGTCCCATTGGTTCATATAAGACTCTGCTTTTTGAGCCAGATCCTCTCGGTTCGCTTCATGTTCATTGGTAAATGGCACGGTGGTGCAGTAGTGATACCCCAAATAGACACCGGCCAGCAGTGCCATGGCCAGCAGCGCCCCCAGTGCGCCCATCCAGGTGCGGCGGACGCTCTGCTTCATTCTCTCCACAATCTGCCCACCTGCCGCCGCAGGCAGCTCTTCCGGTGTCAGCCGTTTTCCGCTCAAAAGTTCGCTGACGGACAGCCCCAGCGCCGCCGCCAACGGCTCCAGACTGTCGATAGCCGGCATTCCCCGACCGGTCTCCCAGCGGCTCACCGCCTTGTCTGTCACATGAATCCGCTCTGCCAGTTCCGCCTGGCTCATCTCCAGCGCCTTCCGGCAGGCGGCAATCAATTCGCCCGTGGCCTTTGCATTCATCCGCGTCACGCCCCTTTGTTTTCATTTTATCACAGCGGTCCCAAAAGAGCACCCTATGGCACGTAGTCCCCGTCAAATTCCGTCCATTTTCGATACTTTTTGTATAATTTCAACTCCAAAATACATTTTATTATCGCTCCCATCCTGCACGCCTTGCATTTTCTCGTGAAATCCATATAATAGAGGTATTCTGTGTATCTGACTGGAAAGGACGCTGTGCTTTGAAGCTTCTCGACCGTTTTCCAAAATTTCGCCTGCCCTTGTGGGCTTCTTTTCTGGGGGCCGTCTTACTTGCCGGCGGCATCACGCTGCTGGCCCTGTGGTGCCAGCCCAACGCCCTGCGGACCGTGCTGACCATTTTCCGGGCTCAGCCGCTGCTGATTATCCTGAACGCCATGCCCATCGGTCTGCTGCTGCTGACCTTCACCTTTCTGTTCCGCAATGTCTTTTTCGGAGCGGCACTGGTGAACTTCGGCGTCTGTGCGCTGTCCATTGCAAACCGCATCAAGCTGGAGGTGCGGGACGAGCCGGTGTTCCCGCGGGACTTCGCCCTGCTGAAGGAAGTGGGCAGCGCCATGGGAACCTATGACATTCGCTTTCCAGTAAAGGTCATCGCCGTGGTGATTTTGGTATCTTTGATTTTAGCAGCGGCAGGTCTGTTTGTCGGGAGCCGCCCCTTTCCGGTTGCCCGGCTCCGGGGCATTTTCGGCAGCTTTCTGGGTGCCGCGGCCAGCCTTGGTATACTGGCCGTTCTGATTTTCACAGTGTACGCCTCCGACAGCCTCTACAACTCCTTCACCGTCTCCAACGCCTACTATATTCCCTCCGTCTTCAATGAGCTGGGATTCCCCTACTGCTTCTGTCATCAGTTCACCACTTATTCCGTGGACAAGCCGGAGGGCTTCAGTAAGAGTGAGGCGGTCGGCTGGGAGACCGGCGATACCTCCGGGCTGGGGAAGGACGTTCATGTGGTCATGGTGATGAACGAGGCCTTTTCAGACATCACGGATGATCCCGCCTTTGCCTACACGGAAGAGAACGACCCCCTGCCCAATCTCCACGCTCTGCGGCAGTCCCCCCACGCCATCTCCGGCCATGTGGTGGTGCCCGGTTTTGCCGGCGGCACCGCCAACACGGAATTTGATGTGCTGACAGGTATGCAGACCAACGCGCTCTCCGCCACTACCACCTCCTCCTTCCGGGTGGTAAATCGGAATCTGGACAGCCTGTTCCGTGTATTTTCCAAGGACGGTTACCGCACCTCCTTCTTCCACCCAGGGGACGACTGGTTCTATAACCGCGAAAATGTCTACCGCTGGCTGGGCGCGGAAACCACCCGTTTTGCCGACGAGATGGAAAATCTGCAATACAAGGGCCGTTGGGTCACGGATGACTATATGGCCCGGTATATTGAAAATGCCTTTGAGGAGTCCGTGGCAGACGGGAAACTGCTCTGCAGCTACACCACCACCATCCAAAACCACATGTCCTACACCGCCGACAAGTACGGCGCCGGGTATGTCTATCCGGAGGTGCCCTTGAACGTCTCCGTGTCGGAACAGGCAGAAACCCTGCTGAAGGTCTATATCGAGGGAGCACGGGACGCCGACGCCATGCTGGGACGGCTGACATCCTACTTTTCCGGCACAGAGGAGCCGGTGGTTCTGGTGTTCTGGGGCGACCACCTGCCCTATCTGGGGGATAATCAGCTGGCCTATGCGGAGCTTGGCATGGAGATAGCCGTTCAAGCAGATGATCTGGCAAATTCCCTGGCCGCCTATGAAACACCTTTTGTAATCTGGGCCAATGATGCCGCTGCAGAAACACTGGATTGGGAGAGTGCCGCACCTGCCTTGGATCTGCCGGAAAACGGGACGATTTCCGCCAGCTTCCTGGGTGCCGCCGTGTTGGAGCTGACGGGGCGCAAAGAAGAAAGCCCCTGGTTCTCCTTCCTGAATGATCTGCGGCGGGAGCTGCCGGTGGTACAGAAGGAAGCCTATATGAAGATGGACGGCACCTATACCAAATTGATCGGCAGCAGTCAGCTGGAGGAGATTCGCAAGTGGCGCTGTTGGAGCTACTACAAGCTAATGGATAAGGATGTAGCGGAATGAGGAGCCGCGAGATAGCCCTGTGCGGCGTTTTGACGGCGGCAGCCGTTGTCGTGTTGTTGTTGGGCGGCCTGATCCCGGCGGCCACCTTCTGTGCTCCTTTGTTGGCCATGGCAGTCCTGCTCCCGGTACTGTCGGAATGCGGTTCCCGTGCTGCCGGAGCCGCTTATGGCGCCACGGCCATACTGGCCCTCCTGCTGGTGCCGGATCCGGAGCTGGCGCTGGTATACGTGTTTTTCGGCTGGTATCCTCTTCTGCGTCCCCACATTGCAGCCCTTCGTTCCCGGCTTCTTCGGCTCATTTGCCGTCTTGCTGTATGCAACCTTTTGATTGCCCTGCTGTACGGCGTGGTGATCTCCCTGCTTGGGCTGGGCGCAGCGACGGAGCTGCCTGCTTCTGCGCTTCTCACCGCCGCTTTGGTATTCGGCGGCAACGTCACCTTTCTGCTGATGGATCTGGCGTTGGCCCGGCTGACGCTTTTCTGGCAGTGCAGGATACGCCGGCAGTTTTTTAAGGGAAGCACTTGAAAACCGATGTTGTTTCGTTAAGGGTTTCCGCTTTTAAGTTAAAAACTCCCCCGTACATCTGCATCAGTTGCAGAAATGAACGGGGGAGTTTTTATATCACGACTTATGAAGTACAATCCAAAAATTGGGAGTTCACTTTTCACCAGGCGCTATTTTCTGATATTAGGATGGCGTAAAAAGTTCATCAACTGTGATCTGCAATTCTCTTGCCAAGCTGAATGCCAAAGACAGTGTAGGGTCATATTTATTATTCTCAATTGCATTGACGGTCTGTCGGGAAACACCACACTTTTTTGCCAGCTCTTCCTGTGACAGCCCCAGTTCCTTTCGTCTGCCCCGAATTCCATTTTCCATATCAGCCGCCATGCCTTTTTTTATAGTACAGGAGGGCCGCAAAATAAATAATGGCGGCAACTTCCAGTTGAATAAAAGGGTTTACAGCCATGGGCTGCGCCCTTACAAAGTTTTCTATCACATCCAGTATGTTTGCCCCTATGGTTGCCAATAGCGTGAAAGACCCAGCTTTCCATACAATGATTTGGTTGCGCTCGTCTCCGGGTTTCACCAGTGATACCAACATGATCATGTCCAAACCAGTAAACACGACTAAAACAGCTCCCAAGAAAATCGTTGCTCCTACTGACATAATCCCCTCTCCTCTCATAAAATGTCCGCAAAATGTCAAATATTTTTGACATTCTTGCATTAACATGGCCGTCACATAATGTCAAGAGTTTTTTACATTTGGCTTCGCATTTCTGGCTGAATGCGCCGGAGTGGCTTTTTGGAAAAGTCATTTGTTGTCTCTTCATCAGGCTGCTGTATTCCCCTGCCCAAACGCCAAAAAACAAAAACAGGAGCAAATCCAAGATTTGCTCCTGTTTTTAATTGTTCAACTGTTTCCCCATAACATGGGCTTTTTTCGTTTCAGCTTTTGCCGCAAATGGCCGCCGCCTGAGCGGACAAGGGAATGCTGCGGCTGCGAATCAGCTGCACAAACACGCCTGTCAGCTGGGGATCAAACTGGGTTCCGGACCCCCGCTCCAGCTCAGCCAGTGCGTATTCTATCGACAAGCCTTTGCGATATGGCCGATCCGTCGTCATGGCGTCAAACACATCTGCGATGGCCAAGCACCGGGCGGACACCGGAATTTCTTCGCCCGCGATGCCGCGGGGATATCCCTTTCCGTCCCAGCGTTCGTGATGGCCCAGGACTGCCGGAATCAGATAGTCCATCTCTGGCAGGTGCCGGATCATTTCGATGGAGTTATTCACATGGCCTTTCATAATCTGGTATTCCTCATCACTCAGCTTGCCAGTCTTTCTCAGGATATTTTCTGAGACGGAAATCTTCCCGATGTCATGGAGGAGTCCTGCGGCATAAATGGTCCGGACCTGGTCATCATTCAACCCCAATGCAACCGCCAGCGTTGCCGCGTACCGGGCTACATTCTTGCTGTGAGCATATGTATAGTGATCTTTCGCATCAATGGCAGCCGTCAGGGCGGAAATCATAGACAGGGCCGTACGGAACTCGCCCTCTCCCCGCTCAATACGGTCCACTATGGCGTCAGTTCGCTCCGCCAGCTGCTGGGGCACAAAGTCCGAGGCTCCACGGAAAATCACAATCTGGTCTTTGCCGCCTTGTTTGGCATTGTAAACAGCCAAGTCTGCGTTGTCCATCAGTTCCTTGGCACTGGACGCCGCATAAGGTGCAGAGCAGATGCCAATGCTGACAGACAGAGGCTTGAGTCTGCGCCGCTCTGGAACCAAATTGATTTTTGACACCCGATCCTGAATCTCTTTTGCCAGTGTACGGCTGCGCTGGGTATCCTGCCGCGGCAGAAGAACCGCGAAGACCTTGCCGCTGGTGCGAAATACAGTTCCGCTCTCTCCAACACTGCGGCTAATTGCCTCTCCAATGCGGCAGAGGGCGGCGTCCCCCTCTCCAACACCGTAAAGCTGGTTATAAAGTTTGAAGTCGTCTGCGTCCGCATACAGAAGTGTCAGGCACTCCTTTCCGCAGGCGCGGAATTGTTCTTCCAGCTTTTCCACAAAAAAGCGGTAATTATATACGCCGGTGAGGGGATCAATTCGAGCTTCCCGGAACATCTGCTCATACAAGGCAGCGTTTTTCATAGCGATGGAGGCAATGGACGTTACCGTCTCCAAAAAGCCGATTTCCACCGCATTGAAGTTCCGTCCCCGTTCCTTGGCAGAGAGGAGCACCAACCCCACAATCTCCTCGCCGTCCCTCATTGCTGCCACGCAGTCGATGTTCAGCCGCCGGAACAGCTCTTTCTCCGTCTCCCAGACAGAGAGGTACTTGGGACTGTTGCGGAACTCACTAAGCAGCAGATAGCTCTCCTGCTCCTTCAAATAGGCAATCTGAGGACTGTCTTTCGAAATAGAAAAGGACAATGTCGCCAGAGGGCTGCTGCAATATCTCCCCTGATACTTGTCTCCGTCCAGCAGGCAGATATAAATTTGCTCAATGGGAATTTCGCTGGAAATGACACTCCCCATCTTCTCCATGATGTCTGCCGTGCTCAATGATTGGGATACCACTGCTGAGAATTTTTTAATCAGCTTATTCTGTTGTTCCTCCCGGGTGAACATAGCATTCAGCAGCTTGCGCATCAGTGTATAGGAAATGCCAAGCACGCCGGCAAAAGCAACTGCCACCAGCATGGTGGCCAGATTGGACTCCAGTCCCAATTGCCCTTCTGCAAACTGCTGCAGAGGGCTAATAAAGTTTGCGGCCGAAACGATACAGATCACTGCCAATACAAGTGTCAGAAGGCTTCTGGACATGATCAGCGTCAGCCGGAACATCCGGCGCTTATACAGGGCGAACATCAGCAGAATTGCAAAAGCAATGCCAGCCAAAGCATCAAAGGGAAAGGTATTCCCCGGAAGCCCGATTTGCAGCAGGTTGCCGGCCAGCATCACTAGGCCGCCAGTAACGATCACCTGAATGCCTGGGGAGTGGAGCCCCTGCTCCCGCATCACCTGCAGGAGCAGCACCATGGTGGCGCCGATGATGGTGACGAACATCACACATGGGATGAAGATGTGCCAGTTCATGCTGTAGGTAAATACGGTAGATCCATTTGCCTGGACAACCGGTGTGGGTGCCGCCAGATAAAAGCCGCTGATGGTTCCAGGAATAGTTGCCAGGGTCCATACCGCAAACAGAATCAACAGAAACTTTCCCTTGCGTCTTGCAAACGTATGCACAAAAATGTAGAACAGCAATTCCATGCTGAACAATGCTACCAGGGAAACCTGGTACCAGAAGTGCAGTCCGGGCCACATCTGCATCCGCATGAGAATAGATCCGCCTGACCACAAAATAGCATCCAGCAGCACCGCCAAAAAGGCCCAAATCTCAGGGGTTTTCTTCGTAGCCAGGAATGTCACGAACATCAGAGCAAAGCAGCTGAGGGCTGTAACATTGATGAACAAAAATGGAATATTACTCATCGTGGGCTACCTCTTCCAACTCCGGTTCCAGGCTCTGCCTGTTGCCGCAAAAGACCCATGATATCCAGCATGCCGGGATTCAATCTCGGCAGCCTCTGCTTTGTGCGTTCCTCATATGCTGCAATGGTGCCATATTTCAGAATGGTAATCTCCAGCGGCTCCATATTCAAAAGTTTTTTAAGGTCGCCGTAGTCGCTGTCAAAGTACTTAAAGTAGAGCGAGAGATGCTCTGTCAGTACTGCCCGGGTTGCCACTTCACCCGCCTGGGCATCCGGCGGTATCTCCAGATACATATGAAGGAACGGATCGTCGTTCTGGTTGAACTCCTTTTTTAGAACCCAATCTCCCAATTCCAGGCGGCTCAAGCGGATGACCTCCTGCATGGAGGAAGCGGTGATACGGGTAAAGCCGGCGATGTCAATGACATCCGGTACCCGATCCACAAACGTCAGCCGGGGCAGCTGCCCGCCTCCGGCAGTCAGGCAGTGGTACATGTCTCCGATCCGATAGCGCATGAATGCCCCGCCGTGGAGAACGGAAAGTACCAGCTCATAGGTCTCTCCCGCCTGAATCTCATCCATCAGGCAGGTACGGGGCTGATAGGCGGGATCCACCAGGTTCCGCCGCATCTCCTGTTCCGGGATAAATTCATAAAAGCAGGCATCCGGAAAGAACACCATACCGCGGTGCTCCCAGTCTTCGGCGCCCACACAAGTGGATTCCGTGCCGGCCGCCAATTCCACGGGCATCACGCCCCAGGCCCTCGTCAGCCGATCTTTGTAGCACTTGGCATCCGTTCCCGCAAAGAAAAAGGCCTTCAGGCGGAAAATATCACCCGGAACAATCGGCCTTCCGTCCCGGCGGCTAATGTACTTGGCCTTGGCATACCGCGCAGCATTACCCAAGGAAATGTTCAGCTTTCCGCCGTGGCCACCGCTGCTCTTTCCAAAGCTCTCTGTAATATAATTGGCCACACTTCCAATACCGAAGAAAAAATCCACGCCTCCGGCCATCGCCATCCCAAAGCCCTTTTTAATCCGCTGGCTAAAGCTCAGATCCGAGTGGGCATTGGAATCCGGCAACCAGGTAAACTGTATGTCTTCGTCAAACAGGGAGGGCATCAGTCCCGTGGCATAAGGAAGCGGCGCGCCGCCGTACAAAATCCGGTCACCGCGCTTCAAATCGAATTCCCCTTTCTTTCGGGCGGAGGCCATCATCATGGTGGCCAGTAGATTATGGCGGTAAGTATCCAGCATACTGCGGGAATACGGCGCCAGCTTGATGGGCCGCAGGCCGCCCTCCCACGTGGTCTGAATCCATATGGCCGGCTCGCTGCAAAGCATGTCCGTCCGTTTTGCCAGCAGTATGTCCGCGTAATCCGCATAACTGGTGAGGGGTAGCATCTCCCGCAGCTCGTCAATGGTCCTGGGATGTTTTCCGTGAAGCAGCTGCCGGCCAAGGCCACAGCCGCTCCAAAGAGCCAGCTGTTCCTCCATCAGGCGTCGCTGGGTGTACATATAGTCTGCAAGGCTCATGTCCAGGAAGCCGCAGTACTCCTGCCACAGCTGTTCATGGCTGCATTTTTTCAGCTTATCCTCGAACCGCATAAGCCTTTACCCTCCTCAGTTTGCCCGTACACAGGCGCGAATACTCTGCCTGGACGGCAGAAGAAAGGGCGTTGTGGCCTGATAGGCCGCGTACCCCTCTAGTTTAGTTGGAAACACACACCGGTCCTCAAATATCACCAGTACAATATTCAGTACACTGAACAGTGCCGCCTCCCAAAGCGGCAGTCCGGCAGCGGCCCACAGGCAGAGATACAATCCTCCAAACCACAGCACACCCGGATGCCGGCACAGGGCATATACCCCAGTGGTGCAGGCCATCCGTCTTTCGCCGGGGCGGGCATAGGCATCCTCCACCGACAGTGCAAAAAACAGCGTATAAATCAAAAGTCCCAGAAAGCCAGCTCCCACTGCCAAAACCAGCCACCGCAGTCCCCCAGTGACAGGAGCTGTCCCCCAGTGGAGTTCCATTGCCGTTCCGATGGCCAGCAGCATCCCCCCCACTGGAAAGCATCCCTTCAGCACCCGTTTGGAAAGCTGCCAGTCATTATAATCGTTTAAAAAAAATAGTGCAAAGGCACAGAGGCCCCAAAAATGTCCCATGGCGTCTGTCCCCCACAGCATTTCCCAAATTTCCCCATAATCTTATTATGTATACCAGCCTTTTTTATTATACTAACTTCTCTGTATAAATTCAACAAAATTCCCCTCGACATTTTACACAAATTATATAGAGCCCCTTTAAGCACAAGATGTTGGATACAATTTGTGCCAATTTGCCCATTCATAGTTCATATTATTCATTTTCTGTAATTATGAATCTCTTTTAAATTTTGTAACCAATTGTGTTTGTGCAAAATATCAGCACAAAAAAAGCGGCCTGATTCTTTGAATCAGGCTGCTCCCCTCACTTTTTTACTTTTCCCCTTCGTGAAAATGCTGATAAACCGCCTCTGCCGCACCTCTCGGAAGCACGGCGGACAACGCCTCTACATCCGCCTCCCGAATGGCCTTCATGGTACCAAAGTACTTTCGCAATTCCTCCCGTCGTTTGGGACCCACGCCAGGAATACCCTCCAGAGCAGAGCGAAGGCTGCTCTTCCTGTGGCTCTCATGATGATAGGTGATGGCAAACCGGTGCGTCTCCTCCTGAATCTGTCCAATGAGGGAAAACACCGCCTGGTTGTTCACAATCCCAATCTCCCTTCCCTCCGGGGTCACAAGAGCCCGGGTGCGGTGGCGGTCATCCTTCACCATGCCAAAAATGGGCACCTTGGCACCAAATTCTTGTGCCACCGTAAGCGCTGCCCGTGCATGGGTCTCGCCGCCGTCAATGAAGAAAACGTCTGGCAGCGGCACAAACTTCTCATCTCCGTCTGCCGCCCGCTGGAGCCTGCGCCGCAGCACCTCCTGCATGGACGCATAGTCATCCGGATGTCCCTCCAGAGATTGGATGCGGAATCTGCGGTAGGCTGATTTCAGCGGGCGGGTGCCGCTGTATACCACCATGGAAGCCACAATATCGCTCTTTCCGGTATTGGAAATGTCAAAGGACTCCATCCTCCTGGGCGGTGCAGGCAAATTCAGCATCTTTCCCAGCAGTTCCAGCGTGTGGGCCGTACGCTCCTCTGCGGTGGTGGCCCGCTCCGCCTCCTCCGCGGCGTTCCGCCGGGCCATATCCCGCAGTTCCGCCTTCTCGCCCCGCTGAGGCACGTGGACCCAAACTTTGTGTCCTGCCCGTTTGGTCAGCACTTCGGAGAGGTTCTCACAGTATCCCTCCGTCTCAAAGGGCAGTAAAATCTCATGGGGCAGAATCGCCCGGGGCAGATAATACTGCGCGGTTAGAGCGGCGAGCATTTCTTCTTCATTCTCCTCCATAGGTGCACTGAAAAGCTCTGTCTCCCGTCCTGCCAGATTTCCCTCTTCCATATGCAGCACCGCGTAGCAGCATTTTCCGGCTCCCCGGTACAGGCCCCATATATCAGTATCAGCGCAGAGGCCAGCGATCACCGTCTGCTTTTTCGCCAAGGAACCAATGGCATTGATCCGATCCCGCAGCAGCGCCGCCTGCTCAAAATGCAGCGCCTCCGCCTCGGCCTCCATCTCGGCAGTCATCTCCCGAAGGAGCTGCTTGCTCCTTCCCTCCAGCAGCTGGACAGCCTGTTCCATCCGGCGGCGGTACTCCTCTGCCGGCATCTCCGGCCGGCAAAAGCCGTCACACCGGCCCATATGGAAGTTCAGGCAGGGCCGTTCTGTGCCGATATCCCGGGGAAATTTCCGGCTGCAGGTTGGCAGGCGGAGAGCCGAGAGCACCGCATCCAGCGCCTGGCGGGTTTCAGATCGTCCGCCGAAGGGGCCGAAGTACCGTGCACTGTCGTTGGCCCATTTGTGAACCATGGAAAAGCGTGGATAGGTCTCCCGTGAAAGGCGTACAAACGGATACCCCTTGTCATCCTTTAAAAGAATATTATACCGCGGCATATGCCGCTTAATCAGGGAGTTTTCCAGCACCAGAGCCTCCCACTCACTGGTGACAAAAATGGTATCAAAATGGTCTATCTGGGACACCATTTGGCGGGTTTTTGCCGTGTGGGAGGCACTGTCCTGAAAATACTGGCTAACCCGGTTTTTCAATTTTTTGGCCTTACCGACATAAATAACCTTCCCGCTTTTATCCATCATCAAATAGACTCCAGGGCTCAGAGGCAGGTCATTTGCCTTTTCCTTCAACTCTTCCCGTGTCACCGTTTGCGCCTCCTGCTGCTGTCAATTTTCCCATTCAATATAGCAAAAAACACGGCCCTGCACAAGCAGGACCGCGTAAAGGGACTGTATGCAAGTATGCTTATTCGCCGAAGTTATCCTTCACCAGCTCTACCAGTGCGTTGACAGCTTCCTTCTCATCCGTGCCGTCCGCAATCAGGGTGATAGTTGTTCCCTTCACAATGCCCAACGACAGCACGCCCAACAGGCTCTTTGCATTGACACGGCGATCCTCTTTTTCCACCCAGATGCCGCTCTTGAACTCATTGGCTTTCTGAATGAAAAAAGTTGCGGGTCTTGCGTGCAGGCCCACTTCGTTATTAACGGTAATCTCCTGTGTATACATGATACAGCTCTCCTTTTTTACACCAAGTCAGTTTTTGAACGGCATGATTCCGCAGGTTATTATTCTATTGCTATCATACCCGCTTTTGCCCACACAGTCAACGGTGTTTTTCACAAACATTTTAGAAAATATATAGCTCCGCCGGATACTTTTGGACTGTTTTTATGATTTTTCTCGTAATATTTACCTCTCTTTTATCGCTTTTGACGGTTTCCGGAAAATCCCATTTTTGCGTTCTTTATCAGCAAAAAGGTGTGCGTTCCATTTGGGAACGCACACCTTTTTTGCAGATAGACTTCTGATTAGTAATTCTGTGCCTTTACCTGGAAATATGCCTGGGGATGCTTGCACACTGGGCATACAGCAGGTGCGTTTTCAGCGATTTCCACATGGCCGCAGTTCCTGCAGAACCACATCACCTTCTCGCCCTTTTTAAAAACCTCGCCCTTCTTCAGGTTATCCAGAAGCTTCAAATAACGCTCCTCGTGGGTTTTTTCAATCTTGGCCACGCCTTCAAACTGAGCCGCCAGCGCCAAAAAGCCCTCCTCTTCAGCGGTGCGGGCCATCTCGGCATACATCTGGGTCCATTCCTCATTTTCGCCGGCTGCCGCAGCCACCAGGTTTTCCTCCGTGGTACCGATACCGTCCAGCGCCTTGAACCACAGCTTTGCATGTTCCTTTTCGTTCAGGGCCGTCTCCTGGAAGATCGCAGCAATTTGCTCGTACCCCTCCTTTTTAGCCTTGCTTGCAAAATAATCATACTTATTTCTGGCCTGGGACTCCCCCGCAAATGCCTTCCACAGATTCGCCTCTGTCTTACTTCCCTTCAGTTCCATGCTCTTTCTCCTTTCAAAGTTGTGATGAATTTCCTTTTTTACCCGCGCATGCGGGACAAAAACCAACAAATGTCAGGTGGTGTTCTATTATGACAGCGCCGTTTTGTTCCGCCAGGCGGTCTAACGCCGCATCATAAGCCAACTCCTCCAAATCAGACACCCCTCCGCAGCAAATGCACCGCAAATGCGTGTGCGGTGTTGTATTTCCATCAAAACGTGTCACCGGTCCGGCTATTTCCTTTAAGCCGCCCTCCTGCGCCATCTGGTGCAGGTTCCGGTAAACTGTCCCAAGGCTCAAACGCGGCATAAAAGGCTTCAGGTGCTGGTACACCATCTCCGCTGTAGGATGACTATGGCTTTTCATAACGGTCTGATAAATTTCTTCCCTTTGGTGGGAAAATCGCTGTCTTTGCATTTTCCTCTCCTTATTGATAATAATTATTTATGTTAGTTTAATATATTTCTTTTAAAAATGCAAGTATTATTTTCCTAATATTTCCTCTGGTAATGTTGATGCTTCCGGAGACAATATGCTTTGGGTATCGCTCATTCACTATCCGCGCAAAAGGAGGAGCACAACGTGAAGAAAAACCTCACGCTTTTGCTGTTCTCCGTTCTGCTGGTATTTTCTCTGACAGCCTGCGGCGGAGACGACAAAAATGTCAACACAGATAACCAGGACACGCCAGCAACCGATGACAGCACTAATAACGACGTTATCGCCGGAACACCAGATGACACCAATGGATCCGGTCTGAACGACAACCGTCCTGCTGAGAACAACGGCACTGGCAACGGCACCGATAACAGCTCCACTGGCGACATCCTCACCGGTACCGATGGTGAGAATGCGGCCAACAGCACCGTGAATCAAAGCGCTCGTACCGGGGGCGTCACGTATGGTCAGATGCTGCGCAACGCCAGAGTCCATGACACAAACGGCAACCTGAAGGATCTGGAAAACGCTGTTACCCCCGGCTCTGCCCATTTCTATTAATTGATGCAGTTGTCTGCGGTTTTGCTGTTTGGCAATCGCCGCGGCATTGCAGCAGGAGAGAGCCACGGCGAAAGCCGCGGCCCTCTCTTCTTTTTGGGTTGCCTTTTTTGGCGTTCCTGCTACAATAAGGGAGAAGTATGTCGCCGGGTTGGTTTTCTCCAGCCCAAACACTGCATATACTGGCGGTGTGTCTGCCGCCGCCTGCCGTGGGAAAGGAGTCTCATGAATACCGCCGAATCAAAACACCCCACTGTGAAAACATTTAAATACCTGTGGTTGGGGATTCTTCTGTGTACCGCCGTGGGTATCACCTGCTTTTTATGCGGAAGGCTGACCACCGCAGGGGAAAAAAAACAGCCGCAGCTCTCTGCCGTCGTATTAGAGCAGCAGCTGGCAGATATCCGCGAATTGGCCACTGTTACATACGCCTACACCAACATGGCGCAGTTTGAAAGCAGCAATGATTTTTACGGCATGAAGGTCCCTTTTACCACCAAGTCCTTTATTCTCACCTATGACGGCACCATCAAGGCCGGCATCAACCTGAGCGCTGCATCTGTAGAAATTGCAGGCAGAGAGGTAACCATTACACTGCCGGAGCCGGAAATTCTCTCCCACGAGATCGATGAATCCAGTGTAGAGATCTTTGATGAGAAGACCTCTATCTTCAATCCCTTTACCGTAGAGGATTTTACCGCGTTCCAAGCAGACCAGAAGGCTTCCATGGAGGAACGTGCCTTGGGCCGCGGTCTGCTGCAGGAAGCACGTGACAGGGCGTCAGATAGTGTATTTCAAATGTTGAAAGCCATTTTGCCAGAGGACTGCACACTGATCATTCTATGATTTTTGAAAGAAAAAAGAGACGGGAATCACTCCCGTCTCTTTATTGTGCCAAAATCAATGCTGTCAGTTCCTCTGCCGTATTTACCAAGTGTTCCGCACCAGCCTGCTGCAGTTCCTCCCGGCTTCGGAATCCCCAGGTAACACCGCAGGCAGTCATCTTCCCGTTATGGGCGGTCTCCATGTCCACATTACTGTCTCCCACAAACAGCGTCTCCGCCGGTGCGGCATTCAGTTCCTGTAAAACATCCCTCACGCCGGTGGGATCCGGCTTTACTGGAATGCCTGGAACCTTTCCGCGCACCACCTGAAACACCCCTGGGAAAAAGTGCTCTACAATCGCCTGGCTGAACTCATCCGCTTTATTGGAGTATACTGCCAGCTTCACCCCGTTTTTACGCAGTGTTTCCAGCATGTCTGTAATTCCGGGATAAGGAGCGGTCCTGTCCATGTTGTGCTCACCATAATATTCGGAAAACTGTGCCTGGGTAATCATCAGCAGCAGCGGGCTTCGGCTGTTTACCGGAGAAAACTGTTCTACCAGATTATAAATTCCGTGTCCCACCATTTGCTTATAGGACTCCACATCATGCTCCGGCCAGCCATTCCGGCGGCAGACCCAGTTGCCCGCGTTGGCCAGATCCTCAATGGTGTTCAGAATGGTTCCATCCAAATCAAATATCACCGTCCGGTACATGCCCTGCCTCCACCTCTCAAGTCATTTTTATTTATCATAGCAGGTTGTCCTTTTTTTCACAAGTGGCATAGAATCCGAAAGGCACGGCAGTCGCCGTGCCTTTTTTATTCATTTCGCTTTGAAAATGTACGCTTACAATGGACACTCTGCCGCCCCAGACGCTGTTAGAATCGCACTGGACGCAAAGCCGGCTACCCTTGCCAGCTCTGCCGCTTCACCGTAGCCGGATATCACCGTGTCCGCGCTGTGGGCATCCGCCGTCAAAATCACCCGGCCGCCCATTTTCCTCCACTCCTGCAGGAGAAACAGCGCGGGATAGGGCGTGGTTCGGTATCCCCGGGACATGCCGCCGGTGTTGATCTCCAGAAGGCTTGCCAACGGATCTGCCGTGTGCAGGGCCTCCAGAGCCGCCATCCGATAACGGGGCGCCGTCTCGTCAAACAGAGCACCATTCCCGTTGTGCTTTACAATCAGATCAAAGTGTCCCAGAATCGGCGGCTTCATCGCCGCCACCCGGGCCGCCTCCTGATAGTAGAGTTCCGTCACCGCCAGGTCGTCTCCGCCGCAGAGCTCATCCCGACAGGCCGCAAACTGCTCCGCTCCCCAGTCAGCAGCGTAGTATTTACCATTGGTGCCTTTCTCATAGTGGACACTGCCAATCCAGTAGTCGAACCCCTCCGGCAGGATGTCCGACTGGCTGTCCCACTCCAGGCCCAGCAGGATTTCCATGCGCCCGGCGTACTGCTCCCGCAGGCGCAGCACCGTCTCCCGGTACACGGTCATATCCGCCGACAGAACCGCCCCCACATCGTCGGGAATGGGGGTGTGGCTGTGGCAGGAAAAGCCGTAATACCGGACTCCGGCGGCAAATGCGGCCGCCGCCATCTCCTCCGGCGTGTTTTTCCCATCGCACAGGGTAGTGTGGGTATGGACGGAGCACAGGGCGGGTGAGAGACTCATTGCATCCGCTCCTGCTTCACCTTGTGGTCCACCACATGGCGCTTCTCCAGCTCTCTTGTGACATCCTCCACCGTGATGCCCATCTGGACCATCAGCACCATCACATGATAGCAGAGATCCGCAATCTCATAGACGGTCTCCGCCCTGTCCTCCTTGCGGCCGGCGATGATAACCTCGGTGCACTCCTCGCCCACCTTTTTCAAAATTTTGTCCAGGCCCTTTTCAAAAAGATAGGTGGTGTAGCTTCCCTCCTTGGGGCTGGTCTTTCGCCCCTCAATCAGGCGGTACAGCCCCTCGTAGCTGAAGGCCTTCAGCTCATCGGAGAGATAGAGTTCGTTGAAAAAGCAGCTCTCCGCACCGGTGTGGCAGGCGGGGCCCTCCTTCACCACCTCCACCACCAAAGCGTCGCAGTCGCAGTCGGCCGTAATGGAGACCACATGCTGCACATTGCCGCTGGTGCCGCCCTTGCGCCACAGTTCCTGACGGCTGCGGCTCCAGAAGCAGGTTTGCCGTTCGTCAATGGTAATGGCCAGACTTTCGGCGTTCATATAGGCCAGCGTCAAGACCTCTTTTGTGTAGTGGTCCTGCACAATGGCTGGAATCAAGCCTTTTTCGTCAAATTTCAGTTCCATTGGTATGTACTCCCCTCAAATTCTCATCTCCACGCCTTGGGTGCGGAGATACTGCTTCAGCTTTTTGATGTCCACCTGCCTGGTGTGGAAAATAGAGGCCGCAAGGCCCGCGTCAATACCAGGATGGGTAAAGAGCTTCGCAAAGTCCTCCATCTTCCCGGCGCCGCCGCTGGCAATGACGGGCACGTTCACCCTTGCCGCCAGGGTATCCAGCATCTCCAGGTCAAACCCCTGCTTCACGCCGTCGGTATCGATGGAGTTCAGCACAATCTCCCCGGCCCCCGCCGCCACGCCGCGCACCGCCCAGTCCATGGCGTCGAGCCCGGTATCCTCCCGGCCGCCCTTGGCAAACAAGCGGAACTGCCCGTCCACACGCTTGACATCCATGGAGAGCACCACGCACTGGTCACCGTATTTTTTCGCCGCCGCGCCAATGATACCCGGGTCCGCAATGGCGCCGGAGTTGACGCTCACCTTGTCCGCGCCGCATTTCAGCACCCGGTCAAAGTCGTCCAGCGTTCGGATGCCGCCGCCAACGGTCAGGGGAATGAAAATTTCCGACGCAACCCGGCGCAGGATGTCCGTGAACAGGTTCCGTCCCTCCGCAGAGGCGGTGATGTCGTAAAACACCAGCTCGTCGGCCCCGGAGTTATTATAAAATCCTGCCATCTCCACGGGATCCGCCATGTCCCGCAGCCCCTCGAAGTTGGTGCCCTTGACCACCCGTCCGTCCTTCACGTCCAGACAGGGAATGATTCGTTTTGCCAGCATCGATTTCGCCTCACTTTCCGTCCTGCACGGCGTCAATCACCATTTTCAAATCCAGCCGCCCGGTGTACAGGGCCTTGCCCAGAATGGCGGCATAGGTACCGATGCGCTGCAGTTCCTCCAGCTCCTCCAGGCTGCTGACGCCGCCGGAGGCGGTGACCCGCAGCCCCCTGATTCCGGCCAGCTCCCGGTAAAGTTCCAGGTTCGTCCCCTGTTCCGCGCCGTCCCGGCTGATGTCGGTGTAGATCACGTCACGCACGCCGGCATCATACAGGCGGCGGCAGAAGTCCACCCCCCGCTCTGCAGACAGCTCCTTCCAGCCGTTGACGGCCACATATCCGTCACGGGCGTCCACGCCCACGGCAATCTGGTCGCCGTACCCGGCGGCCATGCGCTCCGTGAAGGCAAAGTCCTTCACCGCAATGGTCCCCAAAATGCAGCGGCCTACCCCCAGATCCAGATACTGCCGGATGCGCTCCTCAGTCCGGATGCCGCCGCCGACCTCCAGATACAGACCGCCCTGTTTGGCAATGGCGGCGATGGAATCAAAATTCGCCAGGGTACCGTCCTTTGCGCCGTCCAGATCCACCACATGGAGATATTTGGCCCCAGCGGCGATAAACTCCCGCGCCACCGCGCACGGGTCGCTTCCATAGACGGTCATCTGATTGTAGTCCCCCTGGTACAGGCGGACCACCTGCCCGCCGGACAGGTCAATTGCAGGGAAAATCTGCATGGTATCTCCTCCTTTACAGTTCCGCAAATGCCTTCAGCAGCCGGAGACCGGCATCGCCGGATTTCTCCGGGTGGAACTGGGTTCCCCAGACATACCCGTTCCGCACCACGCCGGTCACCGCCACATTGCCGTATTGGGAGGTTCCCACCGTGCTGGCGGCGCAGTCCTTTGCATAAAAGCTGTGGACATAGTAGACGTACTCTCCGTCCCGGAAATACCGGAACAGCGGATCGCTCTTTTGGATTTGCAGGCTGTTCCAGCCCATATGGGGCACCTTCAGCATCTTGTCCGTCAAGTCATTGCGGAGATCCACCACCTGTCCGGGCACCAGCCCCAGGCCCGGATGCTCCCCGTACTCAAAGCTCTGTTCAAACAGCAGCTGCATACCCAGGCAGATGCCGAGCAGCGGCTTTTTCCGTGCCTCCTCCTGTAGTACCGGTACCAGACCGGTAGCGTCCAGCTTGGCCTTGGCGTCTCCAAAGGCTCCCACGCCGGGGAGAATGATCCGCTCCGCAGCGCGGAGTTTCTCCCCATTGCCGGTCACCTCTGCCGAAAACCCCAGAGCCTTCAGGCTGGAGGAAAGTGAGAAGAGGTTCCCCACGCCGTAATCCACAATTGCAATCATCTGTCATCAGCTCCCTTTACAACGTACCCTTGGTACTCGGGATGTCGTTTAAATGTTTTTCGTCCAGGGTTACGGCCTCCTTCAGCGTCCGGCCCATGCCCTTGAACACCGCCTCCAGAATGTGGTGGGTGTTTTCCCCCGCCATCTCACGGATGTGAATGGAAGCAGGGCAATTGCGGACAAATCCCAGCCAGAATTCCTTGGCAAGTTCTGTGTCAAAGGTACCCACCTTGGCGGCAGGCAGCTCTACCGCCCACCCCAGATAGTCCCGGCCGGAGAGATCGGCGGCGCAGAGCACCAGCGTCTCGTCCATGGGCAGCAGGAACTGACCGTAGCGCGTAATCCCCCGCTTGTCCCTCAGCGCTTGGGCAAACGCCTGGCCCAGGGCAATGCCGATGTCCTCCACCGTGTGGTGGTCATCCACCTGGGTATCTCCGCTGCAGGTAAGATCCAGGTCAAAATCACCGTGCCGGGCAAACAGAGTCAGCATATGATCCAGGAATCCCGCCCCGGTGGAAATTTCCGTTTTTCCGGTCCCGTCCAAATTCAGTTTCAGCCGGATTTTCGTTTCGTTGGTGTCCCGAGCAATTGTCGCAGTCCGCATACAGGTCTCCTCCTTTACAGCGCTTCCAGCAGCTGGCCGATTTGATCCACCAGCGCCTCCATCTGCTCCATGGAGCCGATGGTAATCCGGACATAGTCCCGGATGCGATCCGCGTCAAACCAGCGCACCAGAATGCCGTTTTCCTTCAGCCGCCGGTACAGCTCACCGCCGGGAATCCGCTGGGATTTGGCAAAGATGAAGTTGGCGCTGGAGGGCAGCACTGTGAATCCCAGATTCTCCAGCTCTCCCACTGTCCAGGCCCGGGTCTGGCGGACGGCTGCGCAGCAGGCATCGAAATAGGCGGTGTCCGCCATCGCGGCAGCTCCGGCCGCCATGGAGAGGCGGTTGACGTTATAGGGATTGAAGCTGTATTTCACCCGGTTCAAATCCGCAATCAAGTCCGGGTGTCCCAGAGCGAAGCCCAGCCGCCCGCCGGCCAGCTGGCGGCTTTTGGACATGGTCTGGATCACCAGCAGGTTGTCATACCGGAAAATCATAGGAACGCAGCTCTCTCCGCCGAAATCAACATAGGCCTCGTCCACCACCACAACCCGGTTGGGATTCGCCTCCAGCAGCCGCTGAATGTCCGCCCGCGGCACGCTCATGCCGGTGGGGGCGTTGGGGTTTGCAATGAAAATAGTACCGGGGAAGTCCATATAGTCGTCCACATTCAGTGTGAAATCCTCCCGCAGGGGAATCATCTTGGCGCTCAGGCCAAACAGCGCCGCCTGCGCCTTGTAGAATCCGTATGTAATGTCCGCATAGGCAACGCCTCTGCCTCCACCGCAGAAAGCCCGGAAGGCAAAGGCCAGCACCTCGTCGGAGCCGTTGCCCGCCAGTACGTTTTCCGGCTTCAGGCCATAGTAGTCCGCAATGGCGGCGTGCAGAGCACTGCAGGTAGGATCCGAGTACAGATTCAGCTTCAAAAGCTCCGCCCGGGAGATGGCCTTGATGACCTTGGGGGAGGGCGGAAACGGGCTCTCATTGGTATTCAACTTGATATACTGCTGATCCTGAGGCTGTTCACCGGGGGTATAGGGAGCCAGCGCGGCGGCCTCATTTGAAAGAAATCGGCTCATTTGAGAAGTTCTCCTTTCTCTTCACTGCGAATCAGAACAGACCGGGCGTGGGCATGAAGCCCCTCCCGCTCTGCGAAGTCCGCAATCCGGGGCGCGGCCTCACGCAAAGCCTCCGGTGTGTAATACAAAAAGCTGGACTTCTTCACAAAGTCGTCCACGCTCAAGGGGCTGGAAAAGCGGGCGGTACCAGAGGTCGGCAGGGTGTGGTTGGGGCCTGCGAAGTAATCTCCCAGTGCTTCAGGAGCACTGCGGCCCAGGAAAATGCTGCCGGCATTTTTGATTTTGTGCAGCAGGGCGAAGGGATCGTCCACGCACAGCTCCAGATGCTCCGGGGCAATGAGGTTCGCAGCCTCCACCGCCTTGTCCAGGCTGGCAGTGACAAGAATCTTCCCTCTGCGCTCCAGGGCTTTGCGGGCAATTTCCCGGCGCGGTAGCTGCTCCAACTGAAACTCCAGCTCCTCCCGCACCGCCTTTGCCAGCTCCATACTGTCCGTCACCAGAACCGCAGAAGCCAGTACATCGTGCTCCGCCTGGGACAGCATGTCCGCCGCCACATAGGCAGGATTGGATCTGCCATCCGCCAGCACCAGAATCTCACTGGGGCCGGCAACCATATCAATGGCCACCTGGCCGAACACTTTCCGCTTCGCCGTGGCCACAAAAATGCCGCCGGGACCCACGATTTTATCCACCTTTGGAATGCTCTCCGTGCCATAGGCCAGCGCCGCCACCGCCTGGGCGCCGCCCACCTTAAAGATTTTTGTGGCACCCGCAATTTTTGCCGCCGCCAGGGCGGAGGCGCTGACCGATCCGTCCTTTTCCGGCGGCGTTACCAGTACGATGTCCCGCACCCCGGCAATTTGAGCGGGGATCACATTCATCAAAATGGTGGAGGGGAACGCCACCGGGCTCCGCGGCACACAGATACCCACTTTTTCAATGGGCGTGTACCGCTGGCCCATGACAATGCCGCCGTCCTTTGTCAGCACAAAGTCCCGGCGAACCTGCTGCTCATGGAACGCCCGGATATTCTCTGCCGCCTGCCGAAGCGTCTCCAGAAAGTCCTCGTCCGTGGCGGCCACCGCATCCTCCAGCTCCCGTTCCGTCACCTGGAGGTCTTCCAGCTCCGCGCCGTCGAACTGTCTGGTATATGCCCGCAGCGCCGCGTCGCCGTTTTTCCGGACCTCCGCCAGCACCGCATCCACCGCAGCGCCGACATCTTCCTCCGCCTGTATGTCCCGGTTCAGAATATCCTCCGGAGACAGCTGGTCAAACTGGCAGATAGGGATCATACATTCGTCACCTCCGTGAGTTTCTGCAGCAGGGTATCAATCTCCCCGCGTTTAAACTGGTAGCTGGCCCGGTTGGCGATAAAGCGAGCGGAGATGGGCATAAACTCCGTCAGCACCTTCAGATTGTTCTCCTTCAGGGTCGTACCGGTCTCCACAATATCTACGATCACATCGGAAAGGCCCAGAATCGGCGCAAGCTCAATGGAGCCGTTGAGCTTGATGATGTCAATATCACGGCCCTGGGCAGCGTAGTACGCCTTGGCGATGTTTACAAACTTCGTGGCCACACGGAGCGCCCGGCTCTGATCCTCCCGGAAGTCCTCAGGGCCCGCCACGCACATGCGGCATTTGCCAAGCCCCGTGTCCAGCAGCTCATAGACGTCTGCGCCGGACTCCGCAAGAATATCCTTGCCCACAATGCCGATGTCCGCCGCGCCATGCTCCACGTATATGGCCACGTCGCTGGGCTTCACCAAAAAGTAGCGGATACCGGCCTCTGGGTTTTCCACCACCAGCTTCCGGGTCTCATTATAATTCTCCGGACAACCGTAGCCCACGCCGGAGAGCAAATTGTAAACCTTGTCACCCAGACGGCCCTTGGGGAGCGCCACATTCAGCATCACCTTTCCGCCGGTTTCCTCCGTCGGCACATCGGACAGGCGATCCAACTCATCCAGATACAAGCCGAAGCCGATGGCCTTGGCGCCGGGACGGAACTGCTCCGCCAGCGGGTCGTACCGACCGCCCTTCAGCACCGCCCTGGGAAGTCCCGCCAGATATCCCTGAATTACCAGCCCGTTGTAGTATTCCATATCGTTGACCAAGGAGAGATCCAGCCGGAGGTTTCCCGTCTGTCCCTGTCCGGCCAGCATCTCGCACAGCGTGCGCAGCTCTGCAAGGGCTGCGCCCATGGCCGCATTCAGCGCCAGCGGCTCTGCCGCGGCCAATACGGACTCCCAGTCTCCTGTCAGAGCAGCCAAGCGGCACAGGGCGTCAATCCCCTGGCGGGAGAGTCCCGCCTCCGCCGCGGCCCGCTGAAGCTCATGGGTATTTTTGTCCCGAATGCAGTTCAGCAGCCGGGCGCGGATTCCCTCCGGTGCGCCCACCGCGTCAAAAAGGCCGGTGACAAAGCCCATGTGACTCATTTCCAGCACAAACTCCCGCTCCGTCAGGGCCAGACTCTGGAGGGCCAGAGACACTGTCTGTGCCGTCGCGGCGCCGTCCACGGCGCCGATGCACTCCAGCCCCATCTGGCTGATCTCCCGGAAGGTATGGCTCTCCAGGCTGGGGCGGTAGACATTCTCCGCATAATAATACCGGCCGCAGCCGCCCGGATCCACTTGGGCGTTTTTGGCAATGGACAGCGTCACATCCGGCTTCAACGCCAGCAGGCGCCCATCCAGATCGGTAAACGTGATAACCTGCTCGCTGGAGAGGAACCGGCGGTTCTCCTGATAGAGGCCGTATTCCTCAAACCGTCCCATATGGTACTTGCAAAACCCCGCCTTTTCATACAGCAGCCGCAGCTGCAGGGATACCCGCTCCTGAGGCTTCAGAATTTTCAAATCCAATTCCATGGAAATTCTTCTCCTTCTCACAGGGGCGTCCTGCGCCCCGCTTTCTATTACAGAAATATCTTACTTTATTTTATTAGCAAAGTAAAGTGGTAATTCGGTAGTCTTAAAAATTCCGCCATTTGCACAAAGCCGCTGCTGGCAGGTGTCAGATTCTCCAGTCATTTTTTACGGCCAGATCACTGTCATCCGCTGGGGAGAAATTCAGATAGGAAAATTTTACACCCTGTCCTCTCTTTTTGCAATCCGCCTTCTACGCTGCTTTTGGGCGTTTCCTTCCAGGCACGGATTGTGCCCGGAAAAATGTCCTTTCGTCCGATTCCGAAGAGCCGCTTGCTACTTCCGCCAAAAGAGCAGTGGCGCCCAGTGGGAATCCCCGCCGGGCGCCGCTGCTCCTTTGGCGCTATATAACCAGCTTCACCAAATACGCACTATACGCCAGCAACATCAAAATACCCTGCCAGCGGAAAAACCTGCCCTTCACCAGCGGTGGGACCACCGCCAGCCCGCACATCAGCAGACAGGCAGGCAAATCCAGCGCCGTGGTCTGGCCGCCGATGGTCAGCCTCCCTCCCGAGACGGCTGAGCAGACAGGCAGGATCATGGTCAGATCGATCACATTGGCGCCGATAATATTGCCCACAGACATAGAGGCCTCTTTTTTGGCGATGGCGGTGAGCGTCGTTACCAGCTCTGGAAGGGACGTGCCGATGGCTACCATTGTCACGCCAATGATGCTGGATGGCACCCCCAGCAGCAGTGCCAGTTCGCTGCCATGGTTAATCAGCAGGCGGGAGCCGAGCACAATTCCGGCAATGCCGATGGCAAAGAGAAACAGCTTCATCGCCGCTTGCCGGATGGAAATCGTCCGCCGCGCCGGATGTATGGCTCTGTTGTCGGCCATGCTGGTTCTGGCATCCGCGATATTGTTGGCGAGATATGCTGCAAACACAGCAAACAGCAATAAACTGGGCAGCACCGGCAAAACACCGCCGCGACACAAAAAGGTCAGCAGCACAGCGCCTCCCACCATCAGCAGCGCCTTTAAGTCAAACTGACGCCGGTTTACAGCAGATGGCAGGCACAGCACGGAAATCCCCAGAATCAGACCCAGATTGGCCGTGACAGAACCCACTGCATTTCCAACTGCCAGGTCCACTTCTCCCTGCAGCACGCCGGTCACGGAAACCGTCAATTCCGGCAGCGTAGTCGCCAGCGACACAATGGTGGCGCCGATGATGAATCGAGGTACCCCAGTGGTCTCCGCAATCCAGACTGCGCCGTCCAAAAACCAGTCACCGCCCTTCACAATCAATAGCAGCCCCACCAAAAACAGAGCAACCGTTCCCCAGATGCCCATCTTTTCCCGCTCCTTTCCATGTACAGGCGGCCTGCGGCATATTGGCCGAACCCGTGCGGTCATCTCATGGACATCATACCCTGCTTGTCAACGACAATCCTGTGGAAAATCGGCGTCCACATTCATTTCCCCTAAAAATTCCGCCTTGTAGCTGATATCCTTTTCCAGGATCTCCCTGCCGGCAGCAGTTTTCCCAATGGGTACAAATCCATATTCGGTAAAATATTGCCGGGCCGCCTCATTTCCGCCGCTCAGCGCCAGACGCAGTTTCTGCCTGCCCAATGGCCGGTAATAAGACACCGCCTGCCCAAGCATCTGGATGCCGAAGCCCCGTCCCCGGTAAGGTGCCTCCACGCAGTACAAAGAGATCCAGCCGCAGCTGTCCTCTGCCTCCTTTTCCGGGTGGAACTGCACCACACCCACCGGTTCCTCCTGCAGGAATCCCACCAGGGTGGGGCGCCGCTTGGCCTCCTCCAGCAAAACCTGTTCCTCCCAAGGCCTTTCCTCACCGGCGTCCGCCCATCCGGCAGCCACACAGCGGGAAAAAAACGCCGCTTGTTCCGGCAGCCGCAGCTGCTGAAAATACACACCGGGCTCCAAGCCGCTTACACGGCGTTTCATCGGCTCTCCTCCGGTGAAATGCGGGTCCCTCAAATGGCTGTTGTCATCGCGAAATACAATCCGCAGACTCCCCTTCTCCGCTTCAATCAGAGAAACAGCGGTGTTGTCCCCATGCGCTGTTTTGCCCAGCTCCGCAATGGTATATCCCTCAATGGCAGCCAGCAAAATCTGGATGGCACATCCATGGGAAAACACTGCCACGGTCTTTCCCTCGTTTTCAGCTGCAATCTCCCGGATAGCTGCCAGCACCCGGTCCCGCACCTGCTCCGGCGACTCTCCGCCCGGCACCTGCCAACGATCCAGCTGATGGTTGAAATTCCAAAGCTGCTGGGGATCTTCCCGGGCAATCTCTCCCCAGGTTTTCTGTTCCCACTCTCCCACACAGATTTCCCGGAGATCCCGCCGCCGGTGCAGCGGCAGCCCCTTTGTCTGATAAATGGCGCTGGCTGTGGCACAGGTGCGGTACAGGTCGCTGGAATACACTGCGTCTACCGGAATATCCGCAAACCGCCGGGCCAGCGCCGCAATTTGGCGATGGCCGCAGTCTGTAATGATGCTGTTGTACTGCCCTTGTGCAATACGGTATAAATTCCCTTCCGCCTCTGCGTGGCGGATTACATAAATTCGTGTCATATGCCCTCCCTCTGACACCCGATGGTTTCTATAATTTCAAATACAATATTTATTATATCGCCAGTGGTTCTTTTTGGCAAATCGAAAGCCTTCTGTTTTTTCCGCATTTTTTTGGTCATACTACCGATGTGCCGAAAAGGAGTGACAATCATGAAAATGTGTACCGGATTTTGGGTCGGTATTGGTGCCGGTATGATGGCCGGCGCCGCCATGGGGATGATGATGCCCTACGGTCGGCAGTCCATGAAAACGCAGGTGGGTAAAAGCATTCACAAGCTGGGTGTCGCCGTGGACCACGCCGTGGACAACATTGTCTCCGAAATGCGCTGACAGCGCCGAGGACGGGAAGCAGCCTGCTTCCCGTCCTCTTTTCCGCCCTGTCATAAAAGCCCTCAAAATTCGGAATTGCCTCTTTTCTTTTTCAAAGAGCTGTGATATGATACTTTTTGACAGGTGCCATCTCCCTGTCCAAGCGTCTCCCTATAGAGACGTTCGTTCGGCAAATTCCTTGGAAAACTAGGTGGATTGCCGTTCTCTAAACAAAAAAATGGAGGCCGCCCGCGCCTTGAGCGGGTGTTGTTTGGTATGCATCCGCCTGTCAACGGCCTCCGAATTTCAATCAGGAGGTCTTTTTTCATGTCCACTCCCCATTTTACTACCCGCCAGCTGGCGCTTGCCGGCACCGTCGCCGCGCTGTATGCAGTCCTGGCCTACTTTGCCGCCATTTTCAACGTGGCCTATGGTCCCATCCAGTGCCGCTTTTCCGAGGCGCTGTGTGTCCTGCCCTTTCTCTTCCCTGCCGCCACACCGGGCCTCTTTATCGGGTGTCTGGTGGCCAACCTGCTCAGTCCCTACGGCGCTCTGGATATTGTCTTCGGGTCCCTTGCCACCCTGCTGGCGGCAGTCTGGACCCAGCATACCAACCATCGGTGGCTGGCACCTCTGCCGCCCGTGCTCTGCAACGCCGTTATCGTAGGCGCGGTGATTACCGTGCAGGAGGTATCTATGGATCTCTTCTGGGACACTTTTCTCTATAATGCCGTTACCGTTGGTCTCGGCGAGGCCCTTGCCTGTTATGTACTGGGTGGCCTGCTGCTGACACTGCTGCCCCGGGTTCCCGCTCTACAGGCAGAAATGCGGATCCGGTCCTGACTACAAAAAAAGCAGCCCCGTCCAAGACGGGGCTGCTTTTTTATTTGGCAGTAAATTCGTCTTTACCAGCGTTGCAGAGCGGGCAGACCCAATCCGCAGGGAGATCCTCCCACTTGGTGCCGGGAGCCACGCCGTTCTCAGGATCGCCTGCAGCCTCATCATAGATATAGCCGCACAGATCGCACTCATACTGTTTCATATCACTACCTCCTTATAAAATCTTGTGTATTTCTTTTTTTAAAATAGCACAGGTATCTTGCAAAGAATATGGTATTTGCAACAATTTTATCCCAGTTTTTTTCGTATTTTCTCTTTGGCTTCCGCAGACAGCACCCGGGCTGCCAGCCGCACCGGAACCGGAGGCAGCCGGAAATACGTTTTCCGAACCTCCTCAAAAGGCTCCAGGGCGTAGGCCGCAAAAAATGCCGACCGATCCGGAGCCTGTCCGATGGGGGATGCCAGCCGTGGATTCCCAGCAACTGCCCGCTCCATTGGGAAGGATTTTCGTCCCAGCGGCAGCTGGTCAAAAAGATGGCTTCCGTGCGGTGTATTCACCATCAGCAGACTGACGCCCCGCTCCTGCTGTTCCGGCAGTTCATCCGGCTTCAATCCCCAAAAGTCGCCCAGTGTAAAGTCTCCCACCCGGCTCATGCTGGTGTAGGCACACCGGTGGCAGCTGGGCCGCAGGAAAAGCGCCCGGCCAAATGCCCGACCGTATTCCGTGCGGATCAGCGGCGCGGAATCCACACTGCCGTCGCTGTAAACAGTGGTGAAGTGACTGTCTTTCCAGCCTGTTACCTTATTGCGGAAGCGCACCGCCTGCAGCGTCTTGTGCTTACGGTTCTCAATGGATTGAACCATATCCTCCCATACACCGGGGGATGGCACCCCATGGCAGATCAGGTCGCAGGTTGTGAGATTCTCAGGCCGCCGACCCAGATACTGGTAAAGGCCGTCCACCTGGCAGGGTGTCCCGGAAAACAACACCGGTCGGACCTCCAGCCACCGCTTTACCTCCCGGAAGGTATCCCCCAAGTCGCTCTGGACATACTTGGTTCCCCGCAGGCGCCACAAATCCTCCTTGCGAAAACAAGCAATATGCCGCAGATGTTGTTTCCCATCCATAGCAGCGCCGAATACCACGCCGCCGCTCTCCAGAATATACTCCGCCAACACAGAAAATACGCCGCCGGAGGTAGAGTCCCGACGGATGCCATCGTCCCTGTTCCAGGCGGCAAACACCGCCGGCAATGGGCTGGCAGGCCGCTCCCGCAGGATTGGGCAAATGGCGGTGCAGCGGCCGCAGCGGACACATTTTGCAGAATCCACCACCGGATAGGCGAAGCCCTCCTTATCCCGCTCCATCGTAATCGCATCCATGGGACACCCGTTCATGCAGGCACTGCAGCCGGTGCAGCGGGTGTGGCTCGCCAGTCTGGGCATACCCTCTGCCGCCGGAGCACTGTCAGGTATGCTTTCTTCACAGGCCGCCCCTGTCAGTGCTGCGCGCAAATAGGCAAGAGATGCCTGACGGGCCGTCTCCAGCCGCGCGTCCACACGGGTCCAGACAATGGGATCCGTCAGTCCCGCAGTGTCGCCCTTTCCGACGATGCGGTCGGTTAACCCCAGGGTGTCCAACAGGCTGAACGTCCGGGAGGCCTCCGGTTCCGCCAGCTCTGCTGGCGCCACGGCGGTAAAAAAGGGCTTTTGAAACTGGATAGAGAATACCGTTCCGTGGAAGGAGTTTGTACAGACATAGCTGGCACCCCGGAACAGGCCCAGGAATTCCGACGGGCCTGCGTCCAGAATGCAGCCGGCTTTTCCATATACCTTTTGCCGAATTCCGCACAGCTGCACCACAGGAAGCCCCGTCTCCTCCGCCAAACGGCGGATATAGGGTTCCAGCGCTCCCGGCTTGCTGATGCAGTAGCAGAGAATATATCCACCTGCGCCATCCTCTCGCTGGGGTGCCGGATACCCCTTTGGAGTATTCGCCGCAGCGTCCCACACCTCCCGCCTCAGCAGCAGAGTGGGATCCAGAACCACTGGTGCCTGTTTGCCCGTGATCTCCTGAATAATCCGCTGACCCTGCCGTTCTCTGGCAGAGAGGTGAGAAAAGCTATTCAGATAATCCCGCAGTTCCCCCTCCATATTTTCCGGAATGTGTGGAATCCCGAAGGAGGGTGCATAGGCAATTTTTCGCTGTTTGGAAAATGCCCCAAAAAACACTGGATCAAACCGGCCGTCCGGAAAAATTTTAGGATTCCAAATCTGATCGCTGCCCGAGAGAATCACGTCATAGGGCAGTTCCCCGTCCCGCAGTTCCCGAAAGCTTTGGAAATGGTGTCCAGAGATACGCAGTCGCTCCCTTGCAAACGTTTCAAACCGTTCATACCGGGTCTTCAGCCGGGCATAGTGAAGGGCCGTATGGGCATCCGCTGCAGCACTCCCTACCCCTGTGGGCTTGCGGAACAGGCTGTTGTCCTGATTCACATAATAGTCGATGATCTCACATTCGCTCCCCAAGGCCTCCACTGCCTGCTCTGTAGCATAGGCCTGCAGCAGCGCGCCATAGTGATGAATGTGGTAAAAGGTCACAAGTCCTGTTTTCAAAGAAACAGCTTCCTTTCTTACTGCTGATTGAAAATCGCATCCGGATCCCTTGGAACCTGGAGATCGTCCTCTTCCACCCAGTCAGATACCATTACCACGTCAAATTCAGTCCTCGTGCGGCGGATAACCACCCGCTCCAGGCCGGAGTTGATGACAAGACGACGGCACATGGCGCAGGAGGTGGCGTCAGGCAGCAGTTCTCCCGTGCGGGCATCCCGGCCCACCAGATATAGCGTTCCGCCCACAATATCCCGGCGGGCAGCAGAGATAATGGCATTTGCCTCAGCGTGGACACTGCGGCACAGTTCATACCGCTCTCCCCTGGGCACCCGCATAGCCTCCCGGGAACAGTATCCCATGTCCACGCAGTTGGCCCGTCCCCGGGGCGCGCCGTTATAGCCGGTGGAAATAATTTCGTCGTTGTTGACAATGATGGCGCCGTAGACCCGGCGCAGGCAAGTCGCCCGCTCCAAAACCGTCTGGGCAATGTCCAGATAGTAGTTTTCCTTGCTGATACGCTCCATAGGCACCCCTCCGTTGATGTTGATGTTTTATTTTATCACGGCGGTATTGCATTTGCAAGAAATGCGTAAAAGTTCCCGAAAAACAGAATTTTCCCAAACTGGAAAGCGCGAACGCCGTGGCGTTCGCGCTTTGTCAGAAGTCATGCCTGAGGCTACTCTCCGGTCCGAAAAGTTTTCTATCTCTGTACTTATCTTCCCGCGCGCCGACGTGAAATCTACTTCATGCAGCCTGCCCGGACTGCAATCATCTCAGCCGCCACGGAAACGGCGATCTCCTCCGGTGTTTCCGCACCGATGGCAAGGCCAATGGGGGCATGAAGGCGTTGGTATTCAGTCTCTGTGAAGCCCGCCGCCAGCAGCCGCTCCCTGCACAGTGCCAGCTTCCGCTTGGATCCGATGCACCCTAAATACCGGGCGCCGCTGCGGAGCACCTGCGCCAGCACCTCATAATCCGCCTGATGCCCCCGGGTCATGACCACCACATCGTCTGACGGCGTCAGTGTAATCTGCCGGCCGATTTCCTCAAAGCTTCCGTACAGCACAGCTTCCGCCTTGGGAAACATCGCAGGATTTGCAAACTCCGGCCTGTCGTCATACACCACCGGCCGGAATCCCACAGAGGCCAGCACCGGCACCAGCGCCCGGGAGACATGCCCGCCGCCGAAAATATATGTCCGTCCAGCCTTCACCACCGGCACCGCAAACCAACCGTCCCGAAAAACCGCCCGGTCCTTCAGCAGTTCCGGCAGGCATGCGGGTACCTCCGCCAGGAACTGGGCACCCTCCCGGCAAGCCGTGCCCATGGCGTCAATCCGCCCTTCTATAATCCTTCGCAGAAGCCAGGTGTCCATATTTTGTCCGGATGCCTCTATCAAGCTGCTCAGTACGGCAACCGACTGGGAGTTCCCGGGAGCCAAGTACTGAAACTGCACGGTTACCTCTCCGCCGCAGACCATGCCGAGGCTGGCAGCGTCGCCTGGGACAAACCGAAATTTCCGCAGGGCGTCCTCCCCTGGTGCCAGCAGCTCCGCCGCCAGCTTTTGGGCGGCGTACTCCACATTGCCTCCGCCAATGGTGCCACAAATACCGCCGCCCGGAAAGACAGCCATCATGGCACCGGCTCCCCGGGGCGTGGACCCGCTGGCCTCTACCAGACTCACCAGCTCTACCGGCGTATCTGCCTCCAGTGCATGAATGATTTTCCGCAAAAATTCCCGCATTCTGTTCATCCTCCTGGCGCCATCCACCAAAAGATGGTCATGGCAAATCGTTATTCTTTGTAATATTGCACGCTATTATAACATATCTCACCGCCGTCTGCAAAAAAAGAAGAGATGCCGGTGCATCTCTTCCCAAATATGCGTTCTCCCCCGTCTTTCAGGACTCCGCCCCAGTCCACCGCGGGTAGATCTGGTGGGGAATGTGAAGTTCATCCAGCACTTTGCCCACCAGGTGATCCACCGCGTCCTCCAGTGTCTTGGGCCGGGTATAAAAGCCGATGCATGGCGGCAGCAGAATTGCCCCGTCTCCAGACAGCGACAGCATATTGCGCAGATGGATGGAAGAGAGTGGTGTCTCCCGCGGAACAACAATCAGCGGACGGCGTTCCTTCAATGCCACATCAGCGGCCCGGGCAATCAAATTATAGGAAAACCCGTTGGCAATGGCAGAAAGGGTCTTCATGCTGCACGGCATAATCACCATGCCGTCCGTCTGGAAAGAACCGCTGGAAATGCTTGCCGCCAAATCGTCTGCCGGATAAACCAAATCCGCCAGGGCGCACACCTGTTCCACCGTGTAATCCGTCTCCAGTTCGATGGTCCGCCGGGCCCAGTCGCTCAGTACAAAGTGTGTCTCCGCTCCGGTTTTCCGCAGCTCCTGCAGCAGGCGGATACCCAGCAGCGCTCCGCTTGCGCCGGTCATTGCCACGACAATACGTTTCTTTTCCAATGCTCGTTCACCTTTCCAAATTGAGATATTCCACGAATGCCCTCCAGGGGGTGTGGGCGTGTGCCGGGGCCGCCTACTGCAGCCCCGGCATAGTTCACTCATAGGAAGAGGCTTAGCCGAAAATCCCCAGCATGGAGGCAACGAAGCAGCACAGCGCCACAACAAGGCCGCCGACGATGCCCATGACCAGCAGTCTGGTAAAGCTCTTTTCCGCCGTTTCCTCGCCCAGCTGCATGCCCAGGTTGGTCATGATCAGAGCGCCGTTGGAGGAAAGAGGCCCAATGCTGGAGGCAAAAGCACCCGCGCAGGTGGCAGCAACTGCCAGTGCAACCGAGGCAGTGGGGATCGCCTCCAGAATGCCGGGCAGAGTGGGAACCAGGGTGAGAACCACCAAGCGGGAGATGGTGAACAGGCTCACCACGCTGGAGGTCAGGCACATCAGAGGCGCCACAGTGTGGGTGCTCATGATGGAAGCCAGCATGCTGCTCAGCAGTGTGAAGCCGCCCAGTTCAGACACCAGGTTCACCAGCAGGCCGACGCCGCAAATCAGAATCAGAGAGGGCAGGGAGACCTTTTTCAGGGCATCACCGCACTTGCAGGCGCCCAGCAGGATGCACGCGATGGCGACAATCATGCCAGCCCAGCCGATATCCCATTTCAGCAGGACCACGACGGCGATAACAGCCACAATGCCAATCAAGCTGATGACCTGACCGCGGGTAAATTCCGGCAGGTTGGCCACAATGGCGGCGTCAACTGTACCCTTGGCTTTATAGCCGCCCAGCAGCAGATAGATGACCAGGAAGCTGATGGAGAAGGCCACCAGGCAGAAGATGTAGATGGACATCAGATTCACTTCCAGGCCAGCGGTCTCGCAGGCAGTGGTGATATTGACGCAGTACTCGTTAATGGGGCTGTAGCAGCCGCAGGCAATGCCATAGCCGCCGGCCAAGCCATACAGCAGGGCATCTGTGCCGGAAGCCACTGCCAGGGAAATGCCGATACCGGACAAAATGGCCATACCTGCCAGGCTGTTGATACCGATGGAGCCCAAAATCACGCCGGTGTAGAAAATGAAGAAGGGCATCAGCTTGGCATTTTTACCGGTTTTTGCAATGATCTTTTTTGCCAGAAGCTCAATGGCTCCGTTGGCCTGCGCAATGGCAAAGAAGAACAGGATGCCGAACACACGGACAAACAGCGTGGTGGGGAAAAAGCCCATGATAGCAACGTCCTTGAGGCCAGCGGCCTTACCCAGGAAGAACGCCACGCCCATGGCCAGGATACCGATGTGAAGGGGGTTTTTCTTGAACGCGCCGATCGCAAAAACCGCGATTAAAACAATTAACGAAATGGCTTCAAAGCTCATTTTTCTCGTCTCCTAAATTTTATTTTCTCTCTCTTGGAGCGTTTCTTTTGTAACACAGTCTCTCAGCACAAGAAATGATTTTTCTCAAAGATAGTCCTTCAGGTTGATATCCTCATAGCCTGCGATATGGATCTTCTGGAAGCGTTCCCGCTTGTCACTCATGGGAATGGTGGCGTCGATGCCCATCTTGTCGCTGGCACCCCCGCGGGAAGAGGGATCCAGCTTGTTGCCCATAGCGTTTGGAATAATGAACACATCCCGCGCGGCCTGGACACGGTTGGAAATGGCCCATTCCACATCCTGCATGTCATAGATGTCGATGTCCGTATCCACCACAACCACGTGCTTCACTTCCGTGCTGCTGGTGAAGGCCGCGAACATGGCGTTTTTCGCCTCACCCTCATGCTTTTGATCCAGTTGGATCACCACATGATACCGGCAGCCGCTGGCGGGAGTGATATGGACCTTCTTGACGTTGGGCGTTGCCTGCCGGATGACCTGCATCATGGTGGCCTCACGGGAAATGCCGCCCAGCAGCAGATGTTCCATCGTGGCAGGGATAATTGTATGGTAAATGGGGTTGTTGCGGTAAGTAATAGCCGTGATTTCAATTACATGGCGGGGGGCCTTGGCACCATACGTCTTGGGATACTCACCAAAGGGCCCCTCCTCTTCCCGGACATTGGGGAGAATTTTACCTTCGATAATGATCTCGCTCTCCACGGGAACTTCCAAATCCACAGTTTCGCACTTGACCAGTTCCACCGGCTCACCCAGCAGACTGCCTGCAATTTCAAACTCATCCACACCCAGAGCGGTGGTGGCCTGAGAGGCCAGCAGCAAGGAGGGGTGCACACCGATAGCCAGTGCAATCTCCAGCGGTTTGCCCATCGCTTCCGCCTTGCTGAACATCTGATTGGTGTGGCGGGGCAGCAGCAGGGCGCCCAAATGGTTTCGGTCCTTGATTTCATGGCGGTGGATGCAGACATTGCGAATGCCGGTCTCCGGATCCTTGGCAATGCACAGTGCGGCCGTCAGATACCGGGAGCTGTCCTTCTCGTGGTGCAGGCAGGCGGGCAAAATCCCAAGATCCACCTGGTCGCCGGTCAGAATATTCTCCTTGATTGCAAAGGGGCCCTGCTCTTTCTCCAGAACCTTGCAGGGAGTGGGATTGCTCAGCGCATGGTTGAAGTCCTGCAGCAATTCCTCGTAGCTCATCCCCATGGACTTTGCCATGCCGTCCCGGGAGGTAATCACGCCGGTTACCACCGGCATACTGCTGCCGCGAACATGCTCGAAGAGGGCGCCGTACTGCGGCTCCAACTTCTTGCCAACGGCCGCCAGCTCATTGATGGGATCCACTTCGCGGCTGATGCGCTTCATCATGCCGTCCTGTTCCATCTTGGCCAGCCATTCGCGTAGAATAGGTTTCATACATTCTCTCCTTCTTCAAAATTGATAATCCGTTGATACTATTAAAATTTTTTGTCTTTTCCTGTCCTGACGTATTTCCACCTGACTCCGTGTGCCCAGCAAATCTTCACATTACCAGAGCACATCGAAAAAGGAGAGTACTGCAAAGAACAGGGCAAGCATCAAAGAACATCCAAAAGACAGGTACAGAAGCGGCATAAACTGTTTTTGTGCCTCCTCGTCCCCATATTGCTGGGAAAGGCTGCTGAGGAGTAAAATACCAAATGCGGTAAGCGGCCCGAATACCGAGGCGAACGCACCGCCTGCCGTGGCCACCACCGCCAGATCCGCGGAGGCGGATGGAATGGCCGCCAGGATACCGGGAATCGTCGGAATCAGTGTCATCACCACGACCCTGGCCAGAGTAAACATGCCAATCACGCTTGCAGCAAGAGACAGTATCGGCGCCACCGTAACCCGGTTCATGACTGCGGCCATCGCCGTGCTCAGCAAGGTGAATCCTCCCAAGCCGGATACCAAATTCACCAACGTACCCACACCGCTGACCAGCATCAGGGAACTGAGGGCAACCTTTTTCAGTACCGCTTCACAGCGGCAGGCCCCAAGCAGGATACACGCCATCCCCACAATCAGACCGGACCATCCCACATCCATCTGAAAGAAAACCACCAGTATGATCACAACCGCCAGTCCTGCAAGGCTGATGGATTGACTGCGGGTAAAAGCAGGCAGTTCCTCGAGGACTTTGTTCTCCAGCGTTCCCTTCAGCCTCCAGCCGCCCAGCGCCAAGTAAACGGCTCCAAAACTCAGGGAATAGCCGATCAGACAGAGAATATAGATGCTGAACAGGTTTACACTCAGCCCTGCACTCTCGCAGGCTGAGGTAATATTGGCCGTGAATTCGTTGATGGGGCTGTAACAGCCGCAGGCAATGCCGTATCCTCCGGCAAAGCCGAACAGCAGCGGTTTATTTCCAGATGCCTCGGCCAGGGAAATCCCCAGACCGGATAAAATTGCCATGCCTGCCAGGCTGTTGATTCCCAGGGAGCTGAGAATCACCCCCATATAAAAAAGGAAGATCGGCATCAGCCTTGCACTGCGGCCGATTTTGGAAAGCAGTTTCTTTGCCAGAAGCTCAATGGCGCCATTCGCCTGAAAAATTGCAAAAAAGAACATAATTCCGCAAATGCGAAGGAACATAGCTGCCGGAAAATGGCTGATAATTGCCGCATCGTCCATGCCGGACAGTTTTCCAAGCAAAAAAGCCGCTGCCAGAGAAAGCATCCCCACAGCAGAGGAGTCCTTCATGCATGTTCCGACCAGAAAGACCGATGCAATCAAAATCAGTGAAAGCAGCGCATAATCCATTGGCGATCCCTTCCTTTATCAAAGCGGGGGGGGGACCTCCCCGCACAGTCACCGGAAATCAGCCCTTCAGCTTCTCCAGCACGGAAATATCCACGCCGCGCTGACGGAACCACTTCGGCAGCAGCTCCTTCTCCACGCGCTCGCCCACTGCCGGCGCTCTGTCAATCAGCAGCTCTGCCATGCTCTCCGAGCAGTTCAATCCGCCCATCGCGCCGTCGAAGATAATGACCTTGTCCGTCCCCGTCATCTTATACGCGAACTCCATGGCCCCTTCCGTCGTCTTCGCGATGACCGCGTGATCCATGTACTTGATGTTCATCGGCTCCGTGTCAAACAGCTTCGCCTGCTCCGCTCCAACCACTACCGTCGGAATGTGCTCCGAGAAGAATGCAGACGGATAGCCGGTCCATG
>NZ_FOXE01000034.1 GCF_900115635.1 Oscillibacter sp. PC13
GAACTGTCCCACAAATGCCGGCGCCACGCACGCGATTACCTTTTCTCCACGCTTCATCGCGTTGATCACCTGGAAAATCTGGCTCTTGTCCGCGATGGCCGCGAACGGGCAGTTCACCAGGCACATGCCGCAGGACACGCATTTGTCATAGTTGATTTTTGCCCGCCCCAGCTCGTCCGATTCTATCGCGTCCATTCCGCACGCTGCCGCACAGGGCCGCTCGATCTTACTGATGGCATGATAGGGGCACTGGTTGAAGCACTTGCCGCACTTGATGCACTTGTCCTGGTCAATGTGGCAGTGGGTCTCCTTATCCACATAAATGGCGTCCTTCGGGCACACATTCATGCAGGGGTGAGAGATGCAGCCCTGGCAGCTGTCCGTAATCCGGATCTGCTTCGGCGGGCAGGCATTGCACGCAAAGGGGATGATATTTACCAGCGGCTCTTTAAAAAACTTGTCATCTGAATCCACAAGCTCCTGAATATGCGTACTGAGCAAAGGCCGCTCTGTAGCCGGCTGCAGGTCCATGCCCAGGGCCAGGCAAAACCGCGCTTGGTCGATGGCCCGCTCCAAAAAAATATCATGCCTAAATTTTGCCACTTCGGTGGGGGTCAATTTATAGTGAATGGTATCTATGTTGTTGTAGTCTCCGCCCTCATACGCAAGACGCGCCACTTCCGTAAATATTGTCCGGCGGATGTCGTCTACCGCGCTGTGGACTCCTCGCATGATTGTCTTCCTCCGCTCTTTGGTACGGATCATCCATCATACGGAAAACTTTGTTCCGTTCTCTGTGTTAGATAAAATGATTCCGCTATTTCATCTATCCGTCAGGCATTGACAGCCGTCATTGCCATGGTTACCAATTTTAATGGGGAGTCCATGGTTTTATGCCATCTTTCCCCCCAGATCTGCTCTTTACCGATCACTTTACCGATCAGTAGGTCTCCGTCAGCACCACGAATCAGCAGGTGCGGGAGACATCCACCTATCATAATATATCATACGGCATTTGACAGTTCCCCCTTAAAGCTATCCGGATCCGCTCTTCTCACCAGGCATGGTTTCTATTTTTTAAAAAGCCATGCCATTTCCTAGAGCGCTTCCACCTTAAGGGGAAACTGTCAAGTATGTTTTACTCGGGCTTTACCACATAGTTCACTTTACTGCGGTCACCGGTCAGGTAGTTCGTCACATTTTCAGCAGAACGTCTCCGCAGTTCCACCATGTCATCCTCAGAGTAGAAGGCAGCATGGGGGGTAAAGATTACATTTTCCTCCTGGAAGATTCTGGTGCTAAAGTCAGCAGGCTCAGAGTCCACGACATCCAAACCGGCAAACCGCACTCTGCCGTCCTCCAGGGCATCGCACAGCGCGTCATAGTCGACCGTGCCGCCGCGGGAGGTGTTGACAAATACAGGACTCCTCTTCAGACCTTCAAAGAACTTCCTGTCAACCATTTTTACGGTGCTGGGCATCAGGGGCACATGGCTCAGAATCACATCCGCCTCAGCGGCCAGTTCTTCCATAGACACCATCTTGATGCCAAACTGATCGGCGACTTCTTTCGGCAGATAAGGGTCATACCCCACAAGATTCATGCCGAAGCCCTTGGCCATGACGGCAACCTTCTGGGGAATCCGGCCGCAGCCGATCATGCCAAGCGTTGTGCCGTGAATTCGATACAGCTTAGGGGCCTGTGCAAAGTCCCAAATCTTCTGATGGACCTTGTTGTCATAGCCTACGATGTTGCGCAGGCAAGCCAGAATCAGCGCCATGGCATGCTCTGCAACTTCATAGAAGCAATAATCAGGCACATTGGCAACAGCAATGCCCAACTCTTTTGCTGCAGCAAGATCAATGTTATCCACACCCATGGCCGTGTTGGAGATAATCTTCAGATTGGGCAACTGCTCCAACACACGGCGGGTATAGGGGCCATACTCGGACATGCAGGCATCTGCGTCCTTGCAGATCTCAAGAATGTCTTCCTCTGAGCGAACCTGAGCACAGACAACCTCCGCATCTGCGGGCAGATGCGCTTTTTCGATGTCATAGGCGTTCCAGCTGCAATCTGAAATTACGATTTTCATATATCCAGCTCTCCTTGAAACAGAATTCCTGCCCCATACAGGCCAGGTTTTGAATCTTTGGTGAAAATGCCAATTCTGCTAAATTGCCGTGTCCAACGCCGCCCCCACAGCTGTGCCACTCACCAGTCGCGGCACAGCGTCGGGACGTGATCGTCTGTGAAGTATCACAGATAAACGGTATTCAAAGAATCGGCGCTCTTCCCTTTTGATCGAATCCACGGGGGTTCTTTAGCCCCGTACATATGTACGATCAGCTGTTCAGGTCATAGCCCTTGCGCAAAGCCTCCAGATTGATAGGGATCAGCTTGGGCTTCTTCTCAAAGGATTTTTCCACTTCTGCGGCGATGGCATCATAGGGAACCATCGGCAGCAGCTTTGCAACATAGCCCAGGGCCACCACGTTTGCCGTTTTGGGGTTACCCAGATCCTGAGCAATCTCATTAAAGGGAACCTTCTTCACAGACGCGCATTTGCTGGTGGGCTCCGTGTCAACCATGGAGCTGTTGATAATCAGCGTACCATTGGGATCGACAATATCCTGATAGTCCTTCAGAGAGCGCTCGTCCATGATCAGCATGACATTCGCCTCGGAAATGATGGGGCTCTCCATGCCGTCGGAAATCACGATGTTGCACATGGTACGGCCACCGCGCTTTTCCTGGCCGTAGAAAGGAACGAATGTTACATTATAGCCGGACTTAATCGCAGCATCGCACAGAGCCTCACCAACCGTGATCACGCCCTGGCCGCCAATGCCGGAGAGCAGCAGTTCCTGTTTCATAATTTATGCATCCTCCTTTTCAACATCTTTAATCACGCCCAGAGGATACTCCTGAATGGCCTGCTCCTCGATCCAGTCCAGTGCCTTAACGGGAGACAACTTCCAGCCCGTGGGGCAGGGAGACAGAATTTCGATAAAGCTCATGCCCTTGCCCCCCAACTGGAGCTCAAAGGACTTTTTCAGTGCCCGCTTGCAGGCGGCAATGTGGGCGGGGGAGTTCACGGTCACGCGCTCACTGTAAATAACGCCGGGCAGATTCGCCAGCAGCTCCGCCATTTTAACAGGGAAGCCACAAGTGTCAGCCTTACGACCATAGGGAGCGGTGGAAGCCACCTGATCCATCAGCGTCGTGGGAGCCACCTGGCCGCCGGTCATGCCATAAATGGCGTTGTTGATAAAAATGACGCTGAACTTCTCGCCACGGATGGCAGCATGCATAATCTCAGCCATACCCTCAGATGCCAGATCGCCGTCGCCTTGATAAACCATAACGAACTTGCTGGGGTCGGCTCTCTTGATGCCGGTGGCAGCTGCGGGAGCACGGCCGTGCAATGCCATATAAGCATCCATCTTGTAGTAACGGTCGGACAGGCAGGAGCATCCAATCGGCCAAACCAGAATGCCGTTGTCCTGCAGGCCCATCTCATCAATCAGTTCAGCGATCAGCTTGCCAACAATGCCATGGCCGCAGCCGCCGCAATAGGTGGTAACTGCATCGGTGAAAACTTCAGGTCTTTTATAAATCGTCTTCACGTAACTCACCTCAAATCTTCTTAATCTGCTCGAGGATCACCTTCGGGCTGGGCGTAGTGCCACCGAGCTTACCAAAGAAGCTGACATCCCGCTTGTTCTCCACAGCCAGTTTCACATCTTCCACCATCTGGCCGGCACTCAGCTCACACACCAGGAACTTTTTGCCGGTAATACCCTCAAAGGCCTTTTCGGGGAAGGGCCACAGGGATATGGGCCGAATCATGCCGACCTTCAGCCCCTCTTCGCGGGCCATCTTCATAGCACTCTCGCAGACACGGGCCATGGATCCGTAAGCCACCAGGATAATATCGGCGTCATCCATGTTATAGGTCTCATAGCGAACCTCATTGTCCTTAATCCGCTTGAACTTTTCCTGCAGTTTCAGATTAAACTGCTCCCACTGAACAGGGCCGTCGCCGCAGGTAACAACCTTGTGGGGCTCCTTGTCCTTGCCGCAGCCGCGCAGTGCGTTGTACTTATCTGCGGGAGCGGGTTCATCCACATAACCGGGCAGTTCCACTGCCTCGCGCATCTTCGCCAGCGTTGCATCGCTCAGCAGGATGACGGGGTTGTGATACTTCTCCGCCAATTCAAAGCTCTCCTGCATCAGGTCGCACAGCTCCTGCACAGAATAGGGGGCCAGCACCAGATTGTTATAATCTCCGTGTCCGCCGCCTTTGACAGCCTGGAAATAATCGCCCTGAGCCGCCAGAATATCAGCATCGCCGGGACCGGGACGCATAACTTCCACAATGACGCCAGGGATATCACCAGCAGCCATGTAGCTCATAGCCTCCTGGCCAAGACTGAAGCCCGGGCCAGAGGTTGCGGTCATGGCGCGATGGCCGGTTGCTGCGGCACCCGCCACCATGTTAAATGCGGAAACCTCTGTCTCTGCCTGAATGAAGGTAATATGCTCTTCAGGACGCTCTCTCATTGCTTTTGCATAGTATTCAGGTACTTCGCTGGAAGGAGTAATGGGGTACCCGAAATACAACTTGCAGCCAGCGCGAATGGCGGATTCTGCCATGGCCTGGTTGCCCTGCATAAATACTTTTTCTCCCATGGTTTCCCTCCTTACTCTTCCTTAAACACAGAAATTGCCGTATCGGGGCACACTCTTGCGCAAGTAGCACATGCGATGCAGCCTTCCCCGACTACGGGCGGATAGTAGCCCCTCTTATTGACCTTCGTGCCCTTTGAAAGGACACCCTTCGGGCAAAACTTGATGCAGTAACCGCACTCTTTGCAGCGGTCAAAATCAATTTTTACAATATTCATTTTCTACTCCTGCTCCGTCCACTCCAAATTATGAGTTATTGTGAGTTGAATTTTACTGAGCAAACTTGGGGTCCTGCGGGCCGCGCTGGCAGTCCTCAGGAATTACAAGAACGCCAATTGCCTTGCCGCACAGGATGGGAGGATTGCATACCAAGGCGGCAGATTGCTGCAGATTCAGCAGATGCGGCTCGCCCTGAACGCCGTCCAGGAAATTGCTCTTCAGCTTGAAGTCATCGGGCATCGTGATGACCTTCCAGGCTTCAAAATGTACTTCGTAGGAAGTCTTGCCCTTCCTCTCAATCCAGCCGTGGTACTCCATGAAATCGCCGACATACACGGGGGCAAGGAAATCAACTTCCTTATAACTTCTGAACAGGCTCAGATCGCCGTCCATCCGAACCAGTAGTTCTGTGGCCACATCGCCGAAGAAGTCCAACATACGAGTGCCGTTGACCAGATTCCCGACATAGTGCCCATCCGCTCCGGTCATCATGAGTTTGTGAACTACCTTTTCACCGATCATCGTTTCTTTCTCTCCCTTCTTTATTTTTTTGGCAGAAGCCCCTCTGCGATATGGTGATTATATCACCGCCCTTTTTGTGTGTCAATATTCAGAATGCTTTTCTTTTATTTAGAATTTATGGCGTATTTTTTGTGCTTATTTACAAAAGTGTTTTTCTCCTCCAACAGAAGCAGTAGAAAAACCTCATTCTTTTTTCTAAACTTTTTTGCTAATCCAATAAATATAGATGATTTATAATCATTTTATATGACAGATATGATACATACAAAAAACTTTCCCTTTATTTTTTAAACCAGTTGACATTCACATGCAAACGCATTATAATTCTTAATGAAAAAAATTGATTCTAATATTAAGAATTTATGCTTAGGCCATCAAAATATTTTTTATTTAATTTTGTTTTATAGTGCGGTTTTCGCACTGTAAATATAAGTAAAGAAACTGTTGTAACAACGCTTTCTCTACATAAATACAAGGAGGAAAATAACATGATTGGCGAAAAGGTAACATTGAGAGTACGGATGTCCGCTGGCGAGGCGCACTATGCCGGCGACCTGGTAAACGGCTCCCACATTCTGGACTTCTGGGGCGATGTGGGCACGGAGCTGGCCATCCGGCTGTTCGGCGACGAGAGCCTGTTTTTGGGCTATGAGAACGTCCGCTTCACGGCTCCCGTCTACGCCGGCGACTTCATGGAGTACACCGGCTGGATTGAAAAGGTGGGCAACACCTCTCTGACCTGCAAGTTTGAGGCATACAAGTAC